>JAICOJ010000008.1 GCA_025930755.1 Gemmatimonadaceae bacterium | reverse complement strand
TACTGCGTACTGCGTACTGCGTACTGCGTACTGCGTACTGCGAACTGCGAACTGCGAACTGCGAACTGCGAAGACCGCGCTTTCATTCGCAGTTCGCAGTTCGCAGTTCGCAGTACGCAGTACGCAGTTGTCCTCAGGGTACCTGCGGCTGCAACACCTTCGCTACCCAAAACCCCGTATTGATGTCGGAAACCATAATGTGGCCACGGTGCGGGATCGCGCTCCACGCCATCGCCTGGTTGGGCCGATAGCCGTCGAGCGCGCCCGTATACACGGCGCCAATCACCCGGCCCTGCTCCCGCAGCTCGCCGCGCAAGTCGCCGCTCACATCGACCACGCGTACGCCGCCGTCATAGGCGCCGATGTACAGCAGGTCCTCCTCCACCCACAGGTTGTGTGCTCCGAATTCGATGGGGTCGTACTGGGCCACCTTGCGCAGATTGCGGATATCGCTCGCATCGAGCACGTGCACGATCCCCCGCGTCGGAATTCGCTCGCGACTGGAGATGTCGAACGCGCCGTACAGTGACTCGTCGGCAATGAAGATGTATTTGCCGGCAGGATAGACGGCGTGCGTCCCGGCGACGAAGTCGGGCGGATACAGCACGCTGTGATCGTAGACGAATCGCGACACCTCCTTCGGCGCCGTGATCGTTCCACCCGCCATCCCATTCCCGACGTCCAGAATGATCAGGCCGTCCCGCCAATAGGCCAGATATGCGAGACCGTCCCGAACGTACACGTCGTGCAGCATTCGCGTGCCGCGGTCGGGCGTCTCCCATCGCGTGATCTGCTTCGGCTGTTTCGGATCGCTGAAGTCGATGATGCGCAGCGAGCCCGTCGCGTCGTCCGTCGCGAACACGTAGCGCTTCCAGATGAACGCGCTATGGACGCCTCCAGTCAGCGTCTCCGTGAACTCGGAGACGACCTTCGGATGCCGCGGATCGGTGGCATCGAAGAACACGAGCCCATTGCGGCGGTTCGACGCCCCTTCGCGAGTGAGGACCCCGAGCTTACCGTCGTCCGTGAGACTGACATCGTTCACGAGATGCGCGTCGACGACGATCGAGTCGGTGAGCTTCGGTGCCGTCGGATCGGCGATGTCGAATACGTAGACGCGAGAGCTGATCGTCGACACGTAGGCCACGTCTCCGAACGGCCACACCTCGGCGCCCATCGTTCCGCCTGGCAGCGCGGCGTGCGCGACCGAGGTGAGACGGCGCGGATCGTTCCGCGGCACGACCTGCACCGATGTCGCGCTCCCGACGCCTCCGACGCTCGCGGTCACCGTGTACACTCCCGGGTCTTCGGCGACGAAGTATCCATCAGCGTCCACCTGCGCGCCCGCCCCGCTCACGCTCCACCGTACGGGAACGCCAGCGACCGCCCCGCCACGCGCGTCGCGCAGCGCCGCGGTCAGCCTCACCACATCACCCGTTCGCGCCGGGCGCGTGACCGGCTCCACGCTCACCGTGCGCACCGGATTCGCGCGGACGACGATCTCGGTCGTCGCCGTCAGCGCTCCCGCCTCGGCGACGATCGTTGCGCGTCCCGGCGATCGGGCCGTGACCAGACCATTGGGGCTCACCTCCGCGATCGCCGGGGTGCGCGACCGCCAACGGGCGGAGGGAACGGGCACCGAGTCGTTCGCGCTCGTCATTCCGCCGACCCGGAGCTGCAGCGTTCCGCCCACGACCGTGGACGTGCCTTCGACGCTCTCGATCACGAGGCGCGAGGGTGGGCGTTGCGCGACCCGCACCGTCGCCCGACCAGGCCGACCCCCGACAATCGCGAAGACGTGAATCTCGCCGGGGTGGATGGCGGTGAGCGTACCAGTGCTATCGATTTGCGCGATGTCGAACGGGGCGGCGGCCCACTGCGGCGCTTGTGCCACGCTCGCGCCCTTGTCGTCGCGCGCGACGGCTCTGAGCCTGATCGAGGATCCCACGACCATGGTCGTCTCGGCGGGCGACACCTCCACGCGCGCGACCGTTTGCGCGGACAGCGCCAGCGGCGTGAGCGTGGCCGCGGCGATGAGGACTCTCATTGCAGCTCCTGTCAGATGAGTGGCCGACAGAAGCTTTTTCGCGGTCTCGCGTCGGTCAAGGGGTCCAGCGATCGTTCGAGCGCATCAGGTCCGGGAACAGCTTGTCGGGGTCGAGCTCGACGCTCAGCACGCGAGGCGACGCCGCGACCCGCGTGGTGTGACGCGTCGCGCCGGAGAGCCACACGCTCGCTGGAACGGTCACTCGATCTTGACGGCCGCCCTCACGCCTGACGAGTAGCACCGCCGGCATTGGCGCCGCCTGCCTGCGCTCGATGTCGATCTCCACCGAGTCACCCACGACGCGACCGCCGGCGATGGCGAGGTCCATGGTCCAGGTCTCGTAGAACCACGTCCGCCAGAACCAGTCGAGCTGGCGGTCGCTCGCGTTCTCGAACGAGTTCCAGAGGTCATACGGCGTCGGATGCTTGTTGCGCCACCACCGGCCGTGGTCTCTGAAGGCGCGCACGAACGCGCTGTCGCCGATCACGCCACGCAAGGAGCGGAAAATCGAGACCGGTTTCTCGTAGCTCGCGATGACGTAGGCGGCTTGCGAGGGGTACCGGTCGCTGTGCGTCATCAGGGGCGCTTCGACGTCGCCGCCCGCGGCACGGAGGTAATTCACGAATCCGGTCACCGCGGGATCGCCGGCGGCGGGCCCGAACTGATCTCTCGCGGCGCGCGTCTCGAAGTAGCTCGCCAGCCCTTCATCGTACCACGGGTAGCGTTTCTCGTCCGTGCCGACCTGCATCGGGAACCACATGTGCGCGATCTCGTGTGCGATCACCGTGTACAGCTCCTGCGGGTCCGGCACGGCGGCGATCGCCGTCAGCATCGGGTACTCCATTCCATATACCGTCGTCTCGACGGCCGTCATGTGCGGATATGGATAGGGCCAAATGTCGCGCGAGAGGAACTCGACGGAGTGCTTCGCGAAGCGAGCCGAAAGCTCCCACGCGGCCGCGGTGGCGCGGAACATCGTGTGAATGGCGGCGGTGTCGGCGCGTCCGTCGCCGTTGGCGTCACCAACCACAGCGCGCGTCGCATCCCACAACCACCGATTCGACGTGCCGAACGCGAAGTCGCGCACCCCACGCGCGACATATTTCCACTCGAGAAGGCCGTCGGCATCGTTTCGCGTGCGCTCCGCGTCACGCCGCCAGACGATGTGCACGATGCCCGTGTCGGTACGCGTCCGCTCCAGACGGGAGAGCGCCGAGTCGGTGAGGACGTCGCGAGGATTCTGCAGCTCGCCGGTGGCGGTGACGAGCCACCCGGTCGGCAGGGTGAGCGTCACGTCGTAGTCCGCGAAGCCGTAATAGAACTCGCCGTTGCCGAGGTACGGATCGGTCTGCCACCCGTTGACGTCATCGTAGACGGCCACCATCGGGTACCACTGCGCGATGAAGAACACTTCACCGTCCTGACCCATGCGCGGCGCGCTGGCGGGCGGAACGCGAAAGCCCCACATGAACCCGAGCTCCACCGAATCACCCGGGGCCAGCGGACGCGAGAGCGGGATCCATCCGATGGTTCCCTGCACGTCGTAGCCTCCGTCTCCCCCACGCGCGAGCTCACGGCCGTCGACGGTCACGCGCTCGAGCCGCAAGCCACCAGTGAGCGGGACGTTCTCGTTTTTCGGCGAATTCGACGCGAAGAGATTCTGCAGCAGGTGGACAGCGACTCGGCGGAGCGTGTCGGGCGAACGATTGTGGTAGCGGACCGTTTCCTCCCCCGCGAGCTGTGCCGTGCGCGGGTCGAGGCGGGCCGCGATGCGGTAGGAGGCCCATTGCTGCCAATAGCGAGGCCCGGGGGCTCCGGTGTCGGTCCGCGTGCCGCGGGTAATCGCGCGTGCGAAGGTGCTGTCGACCGGAATGCCAACTATCGGCCCGCTGACGACCGTCGGCGCGGTCACCGCGCGCGAGCATGCGACGGTGACGAAGAGCAGCAGGAGAGGGATCGTCCGCATCGGGTTGGGAGGTGTGCGTTCGCTGGGAAAGCTGCGTTCGGCACTCTGTGAAGCAAGAACGGGGCGAGCCCGAAGGCCGCCCCGTTCACCATGCTGACCCCGCGTGCCCTTAGCCGAGATAGGACTCCAGCGCGCGGGCGCGTGACACATGGCGCAGACGTGACAGCGCCTTTTCCTTGATCTGCCGCACCCGTTCCCGCGTGATGCCGAGGAGCGAGCCGATCTGCTCGAGCGTCATCGGTTCCTCGCCGTCGAGGCCGAAGTAGAGACGCAGAATTTTCGCCTCACGCTCCTTGAGCGACGCGAGTGCTTCCTCGATCGATTCCGTCAGCGCCTTCTCGAACGTCTGTTCGTCGGGCGTGGGATTCAGATTGTCGGGGAGATAGTCGAGAAGCTTGTTGTCTTCGCCGGGCGTGAGCGGCGCATCGAGGGAGAGGTGCGTCTGCGAGATGGAGATCGTCTTCGCGACCTCTTCCTCGGTGATGTCCATTCCGTCGGCGATCTCTTCGTGCGTCGGCTCGCGGCCGAGCTCCTGAAGGAGCGCGTTCGCGCGCTTACCGATGCGATGCAGCGTGCCGGCGCGGTTGAGTGGAACGCGGACGATGCGCGACTGCTCTGCCAGCGCCTGGAGAATGGCCTGGCGGATCCACCACACGGCGTACGAGATGAACTTGATGCCCTTGGTCTCGTCGAACTTATGGGCGGCCCGGATGAGTCCGAGGTTCCCTTCGTTGATGAGATCGGAGAGCGACACGCCCTGGTTCTGATACTTTTTCGCGACGGAGACGACGAAGCGGAGATTGGAGCGCACGAGCTTGTCGAGCGCCTCCTGATCGTTGACGCGGATGCGCTGCGCGAGCCGCACCTCTTCGTCGCGAGAGATCAGCGGATAGATGCTGATGTCGCGGAGGTATTGGTCGAGCGACCCTTCCTCGTACGACGACTTCCTGTGTGTGGTCACTCCCATACGGGCACCGGCTCCTCGATGCGACCTCGCCGCGCGGGGGACGCGCGGTATTGCGGACGACGACTCCGGCCCCTCAGTGAACGCGTTCTCCAAGGCGCCGCCACCGGATGTTGGTGAGCCACGGAACTCGATGTGAGGGGTCGCGCGCATAACTGTAGTACACGACGAAGGGTTGACCCTTCACCAGGCTGTCCGGCACGAAGCCCCAATAGCGGCTGTCGTACGAGTTGTCCCGGTTGTCGCCAAGCACGAAATAGCTCCTCTCAGGGACGACCAGCGGACCCCAGTTGTTACGCGAGGGATGGTACGGTCCGCCACTCGCAGCAGCCTGTTTTACGAGGTGATTTCGCTGCCAATCGAAGTCTTCACCCGAAGGGTCTTCACCCGGGGCCGTGTGATCCACGTACTGCTCATCGAGTGCGCGGCCGTTGAGCCGCACGGTGCCGTCGCGCATCTCGAGCGTGTCGCCGGGAAGGCCGATGAGACGCTTCACGAAATTCTTCGACGGATCCTTCGGCCACTCGAAGACGATGATGTCGCCGCGTTGGGGGCGTGCGATCGGCGGCAGGTGCGCGCTGGTGAACGGAATCTCGGCCCCGTAGACGGCCTTGTTCACGAGCAGGAAATCGCCGACGAGGAGTGTCCGCTCCATGCTTCCCGTCGGGATCTTGAATGCCTCGACGAGGAACGTGCGGATGAGGAGAAAGAGGACGATGGCGACGACGAGGGACTTCGCCCAGTCGACGAACATCCGCAGGCGCGAGCGCGGCCGATTGAGCTCGCGCAGAATCTGCCTGCGCTGCTCCTCGGTAATCTCGACGCGGTTGGGGGTCGTCTGGGGGCGTTCCGTCATCAGCCGGCCTCGGCTAGACAAGTGATATCGACACGTGCAGCCGCGCATCCACGTGCTCGAGCGCGGACTTCGCTCCGGGAGGGAGCCGAAGCGTCACGACGGTTTGCCGTCCCGACGAGGCCTTGCCCATCTCGGAGATGACTACCCCTTCCGCCTGGAGGTCACGTCGCAGGCGCGACGCGAGATCGGGCATGCGGCTGCTCGAGAGCAAGAGCCCCGCATTTCCTTCGGTCGCGCCATCATCACCGCGACCCTCCAGCGCGCCGACAACCCGTTCGACGACCTCCGCCATCAGCCTCACGCGAAGATGTCACCGCGACGCACGGCAGACATAGGCTGGAATAAACCAACGGGGTCGGAGCATTTCAATGGCAAGAGCAAAAAGGCGCTGGAGGAGCGCTGGAAAGGGCTGGAGTAGCGATGGAAGCGCGCCGTTTCAGCGCTTCTCCGGCGCTTTCCCGGCGCTCCTCCAGCGCCCTCTCAGTCGGGCGTCCCGAGGTAGTTATCGATCTGTGCCCGCTGGAGCGTCCCGGAGAAATCGACGTACCCCACCTTCGTCTCGGAGTAGAACTCGTACACCTCCCACCCACCCTCGCGGTGGCCGTTCCCTGTCTGCTTTACCCCACCGAAGGGCAAATGTGCTTCGGCGCCGATGGTTGGCGCATTGATGTAGGTAATCCCGTTGTCGAGCTCGCTCAGCGCCCGGAAGGCCACGGACACGTCGCGCGTGTACAGGGACGAGGACAGCCCATACTTCACCCCGTTGTTGATGCGGAAGGCCTCGTCAGGCGACTCCACCCGAAGCACCGACAGCACGGGGCCGAAGATCTCCTCCTGCTCGATGCGCATCCCCTGCTCCACTCGCGCGAAGATGGTCGGCTCGAAGAAATACCCCTTCTCGAGGCCCCTCGCGGCGGCGCGGCGGCCACCCATCAACAGGTCGGCCCCGTCGGCGACCCCGATGTCCACGTAGCGCTCGACCTTCTTGACGCTCGCTTCGTTCACGAGCGGGCCGACGTCGGTCCCTTCACGGCGACCATCACCGAGCTTGAGCGCGCGGGCGCGCTTCACGAGGCGGCTCAGGAAATCGTCATGAATCCCCGACTGGAGGATGAGTCGGCTCGTCGCCGTGCACCGCTGACCGGTGGTGCCAAACGCCCCCCAGAGCACCCCCTCGAGCGCGAGGTCTGGATCCGCATCGTCCAGCACGATCATGGCGTTCTTGCCGCCCATCTCGAGCGACAGGCGCTTGTGCAGCCGTCCACAGGTTTCCCCCACGCTGCGCCCGGTTTCCGTCGAGCCGGTGAACGACACCAGTGACACACCAGGATGCTCGACGATCGCGGCACCGACGGCTTCCCCGGTTCCATGGACCAGCTGGATGACGTCGGCCGGCACTCCCGCCTCGAGGAGGACTTCCACGAACACCGTCCCCGTGTGAGGCACGTCTTCAGCGGGCTTGAAGACGACCGCGTTGCCGCACAGCAGCGCCGGGAAGATTTTCCAGGTCGGGATGGCCAGCGGGAAGTTGAACGGCGTGATAATGCCGGCCACACCAATGGGCCGGCGGAAGCTCATCGCCCATTTGTCGCGCAGCTCGCTCGGAACGGTGTGACCGAACAGGCGCCGGCCCTCGGTCGCCGCGTAGTAGGCGGTGTCGATCCCTTCCTGCACGTCCCCGCGCGTCTCGGTGAGCGGCTTGCCCATCTCGCGGGTCATGAGGTCGGCGATCTCGTCCTTCCGCCTGACGAGAATGTCCCCCGCCTTTCGAATCACATCCCCGCGCGCAGGCGCCGGCGTGCGGCGCCATCGCTCGAACCCGCGCTGTGCCGACGCGACCGCCTGGTCCACGTCCGCCCGCGACGACAACGGGAAGCGTCCGATGACGTCGCTCGTGTCGGCAGGATTGACGTTGTCGAAGTAGTCGCCGGTCGTGGGCTCGACCCACGCGCCTGCGATGAAGTTCTTGAAAAGCTTCATGTAGACATCATCTCGATACGGAGTTCCTTGGTAATGAACGAGGAACGAGGAACGAGGAAGCGACCGTTAGCCTGGCGCGCGCCGGGGCATGCTCGGCGCCTCCTCGTTCCTCGTTCCTCGTTCCTTTCGTTCTTCACTCGCATTCCCACACGTTCGGCCGATCGAGGGTCGGGATGGCGTACCCCACGCGCGGGAGGATCTCCTGCGCGCCCAGGATCGTGCCCCACAGCATGATCAACAGCGAGAGGACGTGGGCCTTGCCGGCGCGGTGGCGCCATGCCCACACCGCGCTCCAGCCGCCAGCGCCGATCAGCACCACCACCGCGAGCAGGTACGCCAGCAAGCCGAGGCCGCACCGCGCCTGGTAGGGCCAGAAGATCATCCCCACGCCCAGTGCAACGCTCAGCAGCAGGCGCACCATGACGCCGAACGTCGACGTACGCGACTGCTTGTCGGCGATGGCCTCGCGCTGCGGTGTCGTCTTCGCGGCGCTCTTGGGAAAGAGCTGCTCGTCGGACACCGACTCCAGCTGCTTGTCGATCTTGGCGAGCTCGCGATCCCAGTCCTTGTCCGCCATTCATCCCTCGGTGCGCAGGGCAACGATCACGCGTCTTCCCTCGCCAATCCATAACGTTCGATCTTCTTGTAGAGATTCGAACGTGGCATGTCGAGCAGCCGCGCCGTCTCGGAAACGTTCCAGTTCGCTTCGCGCAGCTTGGCCAGGAGAAACGCGCGTTCGGCGGCATCCTTGAACTCCTCGAACGTGCGGCACTCCACGAGCGACCCGAGACTCGTCTGCTCGGCGGCGCGTTTCCCGACGAGGCGCTCCACATCCGCCGCGCCGATCCGCGGGCCGGACGCCAGGATGAGCAGCCGCTCGACGGTGTTGCGGAGCTCGCGGACGTTGCCCGGCCAATCATACTCGGTGAGTCGTTGCACCGCGTCGTCCGCGAAGCCACGCGGCGGCACGCCTTCGTTCCTCGTCAGCCGATCGGCGAAATGCGCCACGAGCTGCGGAATGTCTTCCCGCCGATCGCGGAGCGGCGGAACGCTCACCGGCACCACGTTCAGCCGGTAGTACAGATCCTCGCGGAACCTGGCCTCCGCGATCTCGTGCTCCAGGTCCTTGTTCGTTGCCGCGAGCACTCGCACGTCGACCGAGACGGGCTTGCTTCCGCCGATGCGCGTCACGACGCCATCCTCGAGCACGCGCAGCACCTTCGCCTGCGCCGCGAGGCTCATGTCGCCGATCTCATCGAGGAACAGCGTGCCGTGGTTGGCGAGCTCGAACTTCCCGGCGCGATCCTGCACCGCGCCCGTGAACGAGCCCTTCATATGGCCGAAGAGCTCACTCTCGATGAGCTCGCTTGGAATCGCGGCGCAGTTCACCTCGATGAACGCTCCATCCGCGCGCGCCGACAACCGGTGAATGGCACGCGCGACCAGCTCCTTCCCGGTGCCGTTCTCCCCCGTGACGAGCACGCGTGCCGGAGATGGCGCGACCTTCTCGATCTTGTCGAGCAACGCCTTGATCGCGTACGAGCGGCCGACGATCTCGTACCGCGACTCGATGGTCTGCTTGAGTCGGGTGTTCTCCTCGGACAGGGACAGGTGCTCGAGCGCATTCCGCAGCGTGACGAGAATGCGATCCGTGTCGAGCGGCTTCTCCAGGAAGTCGTAGGCGCCCAGCTGCGTCGCCTCGACCGCCGTCTGGATGGTCCCATGGCCGCTGATCATGACGACGACGGCATTCGCGTCGGTCTGCTTCAACCGCTTGAGCGCCTCCAGCCCGTCGATGCCGGCCATCTTCACATCCATGAACACCAGGTGCGGACGGAAGCGGTCGTACTCGGTGATGGCATCCACGGCATTGCCTGCCGTCTTCACCTCATACCCTTCGTATTCCAGGAGCTGCCCGAGCGCCTGACGAATTCCCTTCTCGTCGTCGACGACCAGGATGCGCCGGCTCATCGCTGCGTCGATTTGTAGAGCGTGACGCGCTCCTGGCCGATGCGGACATCGGCGAGGAACGCGGGCACCTCGAGCGGCAGCCCATCGTCGGCCAGTCCCGGCGGCCGCGATCCGCGCGCCACACGTTGCAACAGACGCGGAATCAT
The DNA here is from genome assembly GCA_025930755.1 of Gemmatimonadaceae bacterium. Classification (GTDB taxonomy): domain Bacteria; phylum Gemmatimonadota; class Gemmatimonadetes; order Gemmatimonadales; family Gemmatimonadaceae; genus JAICNG01. Next base: position 59,304 of record JAICOJ010000008.1, on the reverse strand, counting down.
GCGCGACGGTACCGACAGCTCGCGGAGTCGCAACACCTTCACACGATACTGCGCGAGGCCCGGCCGTACGAGCTCGAGTGTTCCACCGAACTCGACCGGCTCGCGATCGCCCAGCATCGCCGCCAGGGGGCCCAGTGACCCTGCGCCTCCGAAGTCACTGATTTTCACCAGCGCGCGGACGTGCAACCGGTCATCGATGACGGCGGCCTCCAGCTCCTGCGCCGAGGGGGGGAGCTGCTTCGAGAGCTCGTCGAAGATGTACGCCGCGAGATCGGCGCCGCGGATGTTGGTGAACACCGGGCCGGCCGGACGCGAGAGCAGTTGCACCGAGGCGCGCGCGCGCTCGGCGCCCTCCGGGGTGAGCTTCTCCCACACGGGCGCGGCCGAGGCGCTCTCCGCGTCGCGTCGCGGACGCTCCAGGTAGAGCCAGAGGAAAACCGCACCGCCGGCGAGAAACACCAGCACGAGAAAAACGAGCCGTCGCATACACCCCATTTATGAGTGGCCGAGCGGGACCGCGGCGAGGATGGTGTATCGCGGACCTGCCGAGGACAGCTCGCTCTGCATGACATCGATGCTGCGCGCTTCGATTGTACCCCGATACCGGACGTTCGTCGCATGCCGCGCCATCGCCGCCAGCTGCTCCGCGCCGATGTCGCGCTTGACGCGGCCGAGTGTGAGGTGGGGACGAAAGGCACGCGCCTCGACGTCGTGTCCGAGCGCCTCGCACGCGACTTCGAGATCGTGATGCAGCAGCTCCAGCTTCGGATCGGCACCGATGCCCATCCAGAAGATGCGCGGGGCGCCAAGATGCGGGAATGCACCCACGCCGCCGACGTCGAGCCGCAGTGGGTGAAAGCGCCGCGCGACCTCGGCGAGCGCGTCACGGACCTTCGGCACATCGTCCGCTGGCCGCTCGCCGAGAAACTTCATGGTGAGGTGAATGCAGTCGGGGGCCACCCACGTGACCGATTTCGCCGCGGCGCGAAGGGGCGCCGTGGAATCGTGGATCGCTTGCCGCTCCGATTCGGGAAGATTAATCGCGATGAAGAGCCGCACGGCCGGCGTCATCGACGACCTCGAGCGCAAGGTGCGTAAATCCGTTGCGCTCGGCGGCATCTACCGCCAGAAAGCGAAGCTCGTCGTCGGCCAGTCCCGCATCCACGTCCATTCTCAACACCGCCAGCGACCCGCGCACCTCGACGATTCCATGCAGGCCGATCTCCGCCAATGCCCGTTCGAGATTTTCCACGTTCATGCGGCGGTCACCTCGGTGAGAAGGTTGAGAGAGCCCGACCGGAAGCCGCGCAGATCGATCGCGACGCGAGCGAAGCCCGCGGCACGAATCGCGGCGGTGATCATGCGCAGTGGAATCGGACTGAGCCAGAGGCTCAGCATCTCGGGCGAGAGCTCGACACGGGCGAGATCGCCATGGTGCCGTACCCGCAGGTCGCCGCCGATGCCGAGATCACGGAGCGCGCGCTCGGCGCGCTCGACCTCTCGAAGGCGCTCGGCAGTCACCGACAGGCCGTACTGAAGCCGCGAGGAAAGGCAGGGGGCGGACGGCTGCGACCACGTGGGCAAGCCACGAGCGCGCGAGCGCTCGCGAACGTCGCGCTTCGTCATCCCTACCTCGACCAGGGGGGATCGAACGCCCTGCTCCCGCGCGGCCTGCATCCCGGGACGATGACCGCCAATGTCGTCCGCGTTCGTCCCGTCGATGATGGTCTCGAGCCCACGATCGCGCGCCAACGGAGCGAGCTTGCTCCACAGCTCGGTCTTGCAGAAGTAGCAGCGGTTGGACGGATTGGCGACGTAGCGCGGATCGGTCATCTCGTCGGTGTCGATCTCCGCAACCGTGAGACCGAAACGCGCGGCGACGTCGCGCGCGGTGCGCCACTGCTCCTCGGGGTACGATGCCGACCGGCCAATGACCGCCAGGACGCGATCCGGTCCAAGCGCCTCCGTGGCAAGGCACGCCAAATACGCGGAGTCTACGCCGCCACTGAATCCGAGAAGAACGGAGCCGCGATCGCGCAGCCACGCGATGAGCGCGCGCTCCTTTTGTTCGGCCAACGACGTCGCGGAGGTCTCGCGCAGGTCGGTCATGCTTCAACGTAACCGAGCCCCCGCGCCCTGGGGAGGGCGCCGCTCGTGGCCCGCTACCCCAGCCGGGCGCGCGTTTCGTGATCCAGCAGCCAGCGTTTGCGATCGATGCCGCCCCCAAATCCTGTCAGCGATCCGTCAGCACCGATCACGCGATGGCACGGCACGACGATCATCAACGGGTTGCGACCGTTCGCGGCCCCGACGGCGCGAACGGCCTTCGGTTGGTCGATGCGGCGCGCGAGCTCGGCGTAGCTGATCGTCTCACCAAACGGGATCGTTCGGAGCGAATCCCACACGCGTCGCTGGAAATCGGTGCCGGCCGCCGCGAGCGGGAGATCGAACTCGGTGAGTCGCATATCGAAGTATGCATCGAGCTGCTCTCGCGTGGCGGCGAGCACGGGATCGGCTTCCGCAGGAACACTCTCGGCGTTGAGGTTGTCCTCGCGGGCGATGAGAAGCTGCGTCAAGGCACTCCCGTTGCTGGTGAGGGTCAGCATCCCGATCGGGCTGGTGACGCGGGTGCTCAAGATGGTGTCGGTCATCGTTGCGATCATGTCAGCGGTCTCCGGCGTGCCGCAAGAGCACGGGTTGAGTGTGTTGACGTGGACGAAGCTATCCTCGCGCGCAGGCGGGTGCTGGCCATTTTCGGACGTCGTCATGCCGGCACCAGACTCGGCGCGCGGGGCTCGCTCTCCGACCCGGTGCCGAGCCGGAAGCGAAGGGCTTCGGCGATATGCGGAGCGCGAATGCTGTGATCGGCATCGAGATCGGCGATCGTTCGCGCGACGCGCAGCGTGCGGTGGTAGCCGCGCGCCGTGAGCGCACCACGTTCGGCTGCCTTGACGAGAAGACGGTGTCCATCATCGGCAAGGCCGCCCCGTGCGTCGAGCCACCGCCCCGGGGCGCGCGCGTTGCATTCGACGCGGTAGAGCGAGTGGTAGCGTGTCCGCTGGAGTAGCCGCGCGGCGTCGACGCGCTCGCGCACGGCGCGCGAGCGCTCCGCGGTCCGGGCCGCCGCGAGAGATCCCACCGCGACGGCACGAACTTCCACGCGAATGTCGATCCGGTCGATGAGCGGCCCGGAGAGGCGCGCCCGATATCGCGTGATGTCTCCCGCAGCGCAGACACACGTTCGATTCGCGTCACCGGCGTAGCCGCAGGGACATGGATTCATTGCGCCGACGAGCAGGAATCGCGCGGGAAAGGCGACCGAATTCGCGGCCCTGGCGATGACCACGTGCCCATCCTCCAGCGGTTGGCGCAGGGCTTCCAGAACGTGGCGACGGAACTCGAGGACCTCGTCGAGAAAGAGGACGCCGTGATGCGCGAGGCTCACTTCGCCCGGCCGCGGCGGGTTGCCACCGCCGATGAGCCCTGCGTCCGAGATCGTGTGGTGAGGCGCGCGAAAGGGTCCGCGCCTGACGAGTGCGCATCCCGACGCCAGCGTCCCGGCAACGGAGTGTACCGCCGTGACCTCGAGCGCCTCCCGCTCGCTCAGCGCCGGCAGAATCCCAGGGAGGCGGCGGGCAAGCATGGTTTTCCCGGCACCGGGCGGGCCGGTCAGCAGGGCGTTATGGCCGCCCGCGGCGGCGATCTCGAGCGCGCGCTTCGCGGCTTCCTGTCCGGCGACATCGCTGAGGTCGTCGACGTCCTCCGGAATCACGAGCCGCGCCGGCGGTGCGGACTCGCGAAGCGCCCCGTCGCGCAACTGGCTGACCAGTGGGTGCAGCGCGACGGGGGCTGACAGCGACACGCCGCCAACGAGCCCCGCCTCGGCGAGGTTCGCGGGTGGCACGATCAGCGCTTTCTGGCCGGTGGCTCTCGCGAGCATTGCAACCGAGAGCGCCCCTCGCACCGCGCGCAGGGTTCCATCGAGCCCCAGCTCCCCAACCGCCATGACGCCGTCGAGGCATGCCGCTGCCAGCTGCCCGGTGGAGACGAGGATGCCTAACGCGATCGGAAGGTCGAATCCCGTGCCCTCCTTGCGTGTATCGGCTGGAGCAAGATTGACGGTAATGCGGCGCGGCGGCAGGCTGAATCCTGCGTTGGCGAGCGCCGCTCCTACGCGCTCGCGGCTCTCCTTCACGGCGCCTGCCGGAAGGCCAACGATCGCGAATTGTGGCAGCCCGGGGGCCGCGTCGACCTCGACGGTGACGGCGTAGGCATCGATCCCGACCAACGCGGCGGAGCGGACGGCGGCAAGCACGCCCGAACAGTGTCCCGCGTGTCTGCAGTCCGCGTGATCGAATCGACGCGGGGAGTTGCCGAGTCCCGCCGGGCGGCGACATCGTTGGCGGCGCCGGGAGTGCCGCTCGAACCCCACGGCGGGAGGGAGCTCATGAAATGGCTCGTGCTGGCGATAGGCGTGATCGTCGCCATCGTCGCCCTGACGGCGATCGTGGGACTGCTGCTGCCCCGCGATCACACGGCGGCCACCAGGGCTCACATCAAGGCGGTGCCGGACAGCGTGTGGCAGGCGGTGACCAACGTGCGCGATTATCCGCGCTGGCGAACCGGCGTGCGGTCCGTCGATGTCCTCTCCACGGAGGGCGCGCTACGATGGCGGGAGCATGGCAGCGACGGCGCCATTACGTTCGAGCGCTCCGCGGAGGAGCGGCCGCATCGCCTCGTCACGCGTATCGTCGACGAGACGCTCCCGTTCGGGGGAACGTGGACGTACGAGCTCGTGCCCGCGCCTGACGGTACGCTCCTGACGATCACCGAGCGCGGCTACGTGACCAATCCGCTCTTTCGCTTCATGGCACGATTCATCTTTGGTCACCACCGCACTCAGGAGGACTTCCTGCGGTCGCTTGGACGCCGGTTCGGACACGAGGTCACGCCGACGCGAGCGTGAACGAGGGCACCGAACACGCTCACTCGGTGAGCCCGGACCCGGCGGGATTGGCACTCGTGACCGCGACGGGAACGGCCACATCGCGATCGAGCGCCAGAGGGATGATCCACCGGAGGTTGTCGATCACGTTCGGCGGCAGCGCCCCCACCCCCGCCAGAAAGACGTGCTGATCCTCGGCCGTACGCGCGCGATGTGCCGCGTCGTCGAATGCCCGAACGGCGCGCAACCGATATTCGGGATCGTGCCACACGAGGAATTGCTCCCACGCCTCGACGTCGACTCCGGCCTCCTCACGCACCTCGCGTCGCGCGGCCGCGAGAATGTCTTCTCCGGTCTGCAGCTTTCCGCCGAGCGCGTTGACGCGTCCTGCCTGCCACGCCGGCCGTGTCTTGCGGACCAGAACGACCTCGCGTGCATCGGCGGTGAAGAGCAACGCCAGGACGTACTCGAGCACGCGGCTCGCCACGCTAGAACCCGACGGTCGCCGTGAGGAAGATGGCGCGCGGCGCCGTCACGAAGTAATACGGCGTCGTGCCGTCGGTGTAGCCGGCCGCGTAGAATCGCGCGCTCCCGACGTTCATGACGTGCAGCGCGAGCTCGTGACGACCGCGACGCCAGGCCAGGCCCGCGTCCGCCAGATAGGCCGCCGGCGTGGTGAACGCGCGATCGCCGGTGTTGGCGAGAAAGCTCCGGCCAACGTAACGACCGCCGACGGACATCGAGAGGGCCGACGTCATCTGCCAGTCGAGTGCATGGTTGAGCAGCACCGCCGGCGTGAGCAGCGGCTCCACATCCCGGTACGTCGCTCCCGACCCGTCGTCCGTATACTCTGCAATGCGATTACGGCTGAATGTCGCGTTCGCCGCGGCGGTGAGCGACGGGATTGGCCGCCAGGTTACATCAGCCTCGATACCGCGGCGGTATGATGAGCGCACGTTCTTGCGGAGCGGAAGCCCAATGTAGCTGAGCTCGCCCACCGGCGTGATCTCATTGCGAAAGCGCATGTCGAACACGTTGACGTTCGCCGTGAGCGACGTGGTCCGCCAGCGAACGCCCGCTTCGCCGTCGTAGACACGTTCCGGGCGCACGCGCGACAGGGGGCCAACGAAGTCGACGTTCGTCGTATCGACGTTATCGAAGCCAGCGAACATGTCGTTGCGGGTCGGCTCGCGGCCGTTCGAGCCATACGACGCGTACACCGTCGCCTGCCGTGAAAGCTCCCACGTCAGGCCGACCTTGGGATTCACGAACGTCCACGCGATGCTCGTCCCGCCCACGCCGGACTCCGCGGACGGCACATACTCGAATTCGGGGTGACGGAGCTGGAGATCACCATAGAGCGTGACGTCGCCGAGGGAGAGCACCGCCTTCGCGAACGCGCTCTGCTCGCGCTTTCGGCCGGTGTTGTGATAGACGAGTGCCTCCAGGTCGGGCCGAATGGCGAGGGCATGGTCCCGGTGGTAGGCGTTCGCGTGGGCGCCGACGTCGAGATCGAACGCTCCCAGCCGCGCACTCCAGGTCGCGAGCGCGCCGGTGACTCGTGAGGCGAGCTGGAAGTTGTAGAGGTCGGGCGCGATGCGAACGTCGTAGTCGCCACTCGCCCAGATCGTGTAGGCCGTCGCCTGCATCGCGGCCTGCTCACCGAGCGCGCGCGTCCACGACGCACTGGCGAAGTGCTGCTGGAAGTCATCGCGCTCGTCCTCGCCGAGCGGGTTGGTCCGTGGGTCGCGCTCGAGATCGGGAAGCGGTGCGGCGAGGTACGCGAGCTCGTTGCGGGATCGACCGCCGAAGGCGGTGATCTTCAGGATGTCGCGGGCCCCGAAGTACGCTCCGTTGGCGAAGTACGATTGTCCGGTGTTCCCGGAGTGATGCCGGTACCCCTCGGTGCGGTGCGCCGAGGCGCGCGCGTACCCCGCGAAGCGGTCGCTGACGCGCCCCGACATCCACTCTGCGCTCCCACGGGTCGTGCCGAACGACCCTCGCCCGAGCTGCACTTCGCCGCGTCGCTCGGCGCTCGCGAGCGCCATGGATTGAAAGTTGATCGCCCCGGCGTACGCAGCGGTCCCATAGGAGCTCGTGCCCACCCCGCGCTGGATCTGCACCGACTCGAGGCTGTTCCCGAAGTCCGGGAAGTTCGAGAAGTAGACGAACTGATCCTCGGGATCGTTGAGCGGTACGCCGTCGAGTGTGATGTTGACTCGCGTGTGATCGATCCCGCGAAGACGGAAGTAGGTGTAGTTGGAGAACGCGCCGGCCTCCGCGTACGACGTCACCGACGGCTGACCGGTGAGCAGGAGCGGCACATCCTGCCCCACATAGCGTCGCTCGACTTCTGCCCGGTCCATGGTGCGCTGTGGGATCGGCGCCGCCGCGTCGCCCCGGAGCGCGGTGACGGTCACGCGCTCCAGCGATGGCGCGGCGGGCTCGAGGCTGACCACGAGGGTGGTATCGCGCGCGATGACCAGCTCGAGCGTCTGGTATCCGACGCGCGCAAAGCGAACGCGCGCCGGTCCAGTCAACTCCAGCGCGAAGCGGCCGGCGTCATCGGTCATGGTACCGCCGGGCGCGGAGGCGGACGCGACGACCACGCCGGCAATCGGCTCCCCGGTAACGGCATCGCGAACTTCGCCGCGCACCGTGAGCAGCGCGAGCAGCAGGGCGAGAAAGTACGACACGAGAGTCGTCGGTGGTTGGAGGCGCGGGTGCAACGCGGCGGAGACGCCACCGCGATTTCATGAAGATAACGCGTGCCCCACGTTCGTGGAGCGGCCACGAGGTCTACTTCTGCGCCTGCAGCGCGAGACGCGACTCGATCGCCGCCACGGCCGCGGCCTCTCGCTCCTCCCACATTCCTCGGATTGCCACGTATTGGGCGCCGTATCGCTCGAGCTGTTCGGTGAACGCGGTGTGGATCTCGCGCCGGGCGTGTGGGCGATCGCGCGCCGGATCCCCGACCCATGGCACATCGATGTCGCACAACAAATAGAGCTCGGCGAGCCGCGACTGGGCGGCGGCGTCGATCCAGGGTGGGCACTGTCCGTAGTAGTGCCCTGCGTAGACCACCGTGCTGACGAGATCGGTGTCCAGAATGGCCAGTCCGCGCGCTCGATGGAGCATCTCGTCTTCGCCGCGTATTTGCCCCCGTGCAATGGGTTCGACGTCCGACGCGTCCAGCGGAGCGCCCTTGTTGAGCGCGTACTCGCGGGAAAACTCTCGCGACCAGATGGTCCCGAAGCGCGCCGCCAGTCGCTCAGCCAGCCACGTCTTTCCGGTCGATTCCGAACCCGTGACCGTCACCCGGCGCGCGCGCGCGTTGCTCACGCGAACGCGGCTTGCGAACGGGACTGCTCGCGCAACGACGCCCGCCACTGCCGCCACCCGACCACAGCGAGGACAGTGAACAGGAGATACAGTCCCGCGGTCGGCCAGAGCGACTTGTAGATGAACATCGCGACGTACGCCGTGTCCGCTGCGATCCACACGAGCCAGCATTCCACGTACTTGCGCGTCATCATGTACTGCGCTCCGAGGCTGGCCACGGTGAGCGCTGAATCGGCGAGCGGCAGCGACGCGTCGGTCGCGCGCGCGAGGATCGTCGAGAGCGCGGCCGTGCCGGCGACGAACGCAAGGGCGAGCAGGATGATCTCCCGTCTGGGCGCGCGGGACACGCGCAGGGCCCCGCGGTTCGCTCCCCCATGCAGCCAATGCCACCAGCCGTAGGCCGCCAGCACGATGTACACGGCCTGAAGCCCCATGTCGGCATAGAGCTTCGCTTCGTAAAAGACGAAGATGTAGAGGGTGACGTTGATGATGCCCAGCGGCCAGTTCCAGACGTTCTGGCGGGTGCTGAGGTACACCGACGCGACGCCGAAAATGGCCGCAGCGAGTTCGATCGGATCCATGCGGGAATGATACGTCAGCTCCGACCCGTTGGGCCCAACGGCAGAGACGTCGGAGGTCAGGATACAGAAGTCAGAGTTCAGACAGGCTTATCTGAACTCTGACTTCTGTATTCTGACCTCCGACGTCTCTGCCGTTCGGTGATTATCCGTGCGGCAGACGCTTTCTGACGTCTCCAGCGCCGCGCGCCACCCCGAACCCAACCGCGAGCCCAAAGAGCAACGCCGACCCGGTCCCCACGAAGGGAACGATCCAGACGATCGGGGCCGCGAGGGCGAGCGCGAGGCCACCAGCGATGAACGGAGCGGCCGGCGAGTGCACGGCGTCGACGAACTGAAGGCGGCGCCGCACGTACAGGCGGGATTGAATGAACGCGAAGGCGGATACGACGACCGCGCCGACGGTTGCGAGTAGCTCGATCACGGGGGGACTCCTTGAAAGCGTTGATCCTGCTGACCGTACGCGCCCTGCTCCCTTCTCGTTTCACTCCGGGCGACGGAGGCGAATTCGCACGACGGCGCCGCCCGGCGCGCCGCTCTCGATGCCGATCGTTCCACCCCAGCCCTCGAGCAGCTGCCTGCTGATCGCGAGGCCCAACCCGCTTCCGCTCGTTCGTGTCGAAAAGTGCGGCTCGAAGATGCGGGGCAACACCTCGGGCGCGATCCCATGCCCATCGTCCTCCACATCCACCTGGACGTGGCCGCCGTCGACGCTCACCCGCATCTCGACGTGTCGCGCATTCGCGAGCCGGGCGTTCTCGAGCAGATTGATGAGAACCTCGCGGAGCTCGTCCTCGCTCGCGAGCGCGACCGCCGGCGAGTCGACGCCACTCGCACGCCATTCGATCTCATCCCGGCCCAATCGCTCCAGCTCCACGACATCGCGGACGACCGCCGCCACGTCGGTCGGCTGCGCCGGCAGTCGCTCGGCTGGGGCGGTTCCGTACCGACTGAAGCTCCTCGCGATCTCATCGAGGCGGTCGATCTCGGAGAGAATGCGCGCGACGTTGCGATCGAGGATGGCGTCGAAGTCCGCGCGCGCGTCGGCGCGGGCCCGTCGAAGGTGCTGTACCCCCAGGCGGATCGGGGTGAGCGGGTTCTTGATCTCGTGCGCGACCTGACGCGCCATCTCGCCCCACGCGAGCACGCGCTGAGCCCGCGCGAGATCGGTGACGTCATCCATCGTGATGACCGCGCCGCCGACACCGCGCGTGAGGCGGGTAAGCCGCACATGCAGCTGCCGCTGGCCGACCGTTTCGTCGAACTCTTCCTCGTCGGCCTCATGGCTCAGGAAGGATTGAACCCGCCCCACGAGCGCTTCAGGCGCGACGTCCTCCAGGCGTGTGGCAGGGGGAATCCGCTCGCCGAGCAGGGCGTCGGCCGCTGGATTCGCCAGGGTGACGGTCATCGACCGATCGACGGCGATCACCCCACTGGCGACGTTGCGAAGAATCGCCGCGATGCGACGCTGCGTCTCCTCGAGCGCGGCGCGACTCTCCCCGAGATCAGACGCCATTCGCCGGAACGCGGTGAACACGGGGGCGAATTCCTCCGGCGGCAGCCCGGTGAGCTGCGGCTCGCGATCACCGCCAGCGATCGCCAGAGCGGCGCTCTGCAGCGATCCAATGGGTTGCGCGAGTGATCGGGCCGCCACTCCACTCAGCCAGAGCGCCGCGAGCGCGCCGAGCACGGTCGCGAACAGGACGAGGACGCCGAGGTCTCGTCGTCGTCGCTCGAGAAGCGCTTCGCCCCCGCGCGCCGGAGCCGCGATCACGTCGCGCTCGCCGGATGGCCCCGCGCTCAATCGGTATCCCACGAGCGTCGGCACGCCTCCGACCGACAGCGTCTGACTCGCGTTGACCTCCCCGCCGAGCGTCAGCGCCGCATGCACGTTTCGCGGGAGGAAGCGGCCGAACGCCGCGAGCGATTCGTGAAGGGCCGCGCTGGCGCGTCGCAGCGCACCGTCGCGATAGAGAAACAGCGGCGTTTGCAGGCGATCGCCGATCTCGTCGAGCTTCTCGAGATCCTCGGCGGCTGCGCCGGCGCGGAGCGTCTCGCGTACCAAGAGCTCGCGGGATTGGCGCACCTCGTCCTGGAGTCGCCGATAGCTCCACAGGGCGAAGACACCGGCGGGAATGACGAAGAACAGGAACAGCGCGACGGTGAGGCGCGCGCGGTACGAGCGCGACCACCGCCGCCGGCGGGCGCGGAGCCATCGCCCGAACGCGCCGCCCGGGACGACGCTGACCATCCACAGACCGAGCAGCAGCACCAGGTCGAACAGCACGACCAGCGTCCCGCGCTGCAGCAACACGTCGAGCGAGCGCAGGTCGACCTCGATGTGCGCGCGAGCGGGACCGTTAGGCGTCGCGATGGTCCGGTCGCCGTGCAGCTCGTTGGCGTCCCGAGACCAGTGCGTCTCTCCGGCCGGCGGCAGCGGAGCGCGCGCATCGACGTCGGTGAGCGCCAGCGAGTACGGCGGCTCGCCGCGCTCGCGCGGCTCGAGACCCAGCAGCGCCGAGAAGGGATCGTCGGGGATGAGCCGCGTCCGTGGCTGCACGACCACCGCCGTGACCGTGCCTCCCGCGTGCGGCACGGCGAGGATGGTGTTCGTCCCGGGAACGGAGGGCACGAGCCGCACGACTCGCTGCCCGCGCCGCCGCGCGTCCGTGACGACCGGGCCCACGTCCCGCTGATCGATGTCCGCCGGCGTGAGTGAGAGCAGGGCGCCGGGAAATCCGTCCGGAAGCCAGCTCGACAGCGACACCGGATAGCCTGCTCCGGCCAGGTCGGAGCGCACGAACCGCCGCAGCAGCTCGGCCTCGGTGAGGGGCGGAGGCCCGGCTTCAATGGAATCGGCGAGCCGCTCCAGGAGCGCGACGGGATATGGATCGGGCGCGGCGAGATCACCGACATCGTCGTTCGCGAGCGCCACTCGCCCCCGCACGCCGGCACCCCAGGCCAGCGTCGCGGCGCCGAACGCAGCGACGGTGGCCGCGGTGACGATGAAGGCGACATGCCGGCGCGTGAGGGCGAGTGCTCCGATCGCGGCGATCCAGAGGATCGGGTACCAACCGGGCCAGCGACCCGGCGCGTCCCAGACCACCGGGCCGATGAGCGCGGCGAGTGCGGCAAGCGCGGGAGCGATTGCCGGATGGAGTCCCCGGGTGGCCCCAAGCACGGCGCCGCCGGCGGCGGCCGCACCGAGCAGCAAGGCTGCGGCGGCGAGGAAGATCGCGACCTGCCAGGAGAGCCACAGCCCGAGGGTTATGCCGGACGCGGGGACCGTGACGCCACGGGCCAGATCGCGGAGCAGAAAGGGCCCGAGCGACATGACGACGATCACGATCGCGGCGGCCGCCGGTCTCCAGGCGGTACGTGTCCGCGTGCGGAGCACGGTCAGGAGCGCGAGTAGCAGCGTCGCGCTCGAAAGGGCCAGCGCCCCGACGCTCGCCGTGAACGGGCCGCCAAGCGTCGCCGAGTACACGGTGGGATCGAACAGCGAGGTGTCGCTCGAAAACGTGCCTAACGGCACGAGCCCCACGCAGGCGAGGGCGACCGCCAGCGTCGCCAGCCGCCAGGTGAGCGATCGCAGACGCGCCCATGACGCGGCGAGGAAGAGCACCAGCGCGACGGCCAGCACGATCGCGCCTCGCTCGCGCGTGCGGTCGAGGGCGAGGAGCGCCGCCTCGCCCTGGGCGGGCACGAGCGGCCGAACGCGAAAGAGGGTGTCGCCGCCGCGCCCAACGTAGGGGGTGCTCTCGGCGAGCTCGCGGACGGTTGGAAGCGCGAACTGGAATCCATGCAGCCCAGAGCGCTCGGCTAGGCGCTCATCGACGGCCTGGGCCAGGCGGTCCGCGGGAGGCTCGGCATGCACGAGCGCTGCCGCCACGGCACGCCGGTCGCCGCGCTCCGCCGCGGCGTAGAGCGTGACGTAGAATGGGGTGAAGATCACGCCGCCGGCGCCGGCGACGGAGTCCGTGCGCACGCGTGGGCGCCCAGCCCAGGCCAGGGGCCGCCCGCCGTGGTACAGGGCAACGGTCTGTGCACGGTCTTCCTCCACCAGACGCCGGAGATGTCCGAACGCGCGCATCGTGTCGCTGGGGGATTCGAGCGCCGTGCGCGCGCGCTGCGTAAGCGCCGCCTCGATGCTGTCGAGCGTGACATCGAGGCGGTGGGCGCCACGTGCGATTCGCCCGGCGCGATAGGTCGACCAATCCCGCGCGATGTGTGTGAGCTCGCGCTGCGCGATCGCGCCCATCGCGCAAAATCCCGCGAGCGCCAGTGCAGTTGCCGCGCCCCACGCGCGCAGGGTCCGGGGCACGCGCGTCAGGAGGATTGACGCCAGCACGGTAGCGAGGGCCGCCGGCGCGAGGTACCGTACGTCGGGCGTGCGGAGCCAGAGCGCAGCGGTCACGAGCGCCGCGGCCACCACCACCGTCCAGACGCGCGCCGCGGGAAGCCCCGTCAGGCGCGCGGGTCGTGCTGGTTGGACTTCCTCACCGATGGAAATGACTGTCCCCCTCCCCACCGCCGCGTCGTCGCCGCGCCGGCTCAAAGAGATGACTCCCGCTCAGGTCGCGGCAATTCTCGCCGAGGATCCGCGCCTCATCGTGCCGGTCGGGACGTGCGAGCAGCACGGCCCCCATCTGCCCATTGGCACTGCCACCATCATCGCCGAGCGTCTCGCCGACGACCTCTCTGCAGAGTACGGGGTGTTGCGCGCGCCCACGGTGGAATATGGGGTCAACGTCGTTACCGAACGTGCGTTCGCCGGCAACGCGTCCGTTCGCAAGAAGACGCTGCACCGCATGCTCAACGATTTGCTCGCGTCGTGGGAGGCCACGGGGTTCCGCGAGTTCATCCTCCTCACCGCCCACGAGCACGATCCGCATCAGGAAGCGCTGGCGACTGTGATCACATCCGTCGCGCGCGTGCGCGTCGTCGATATATATGCTATTCCCATCGCCGACCTCCTCGAGGGGCAGACCGAGCACATGCACGGCGACGAGGTCGACACGTCCCTCTTGTTGTTTCTCGCACCAGAGCTCGTACATCTCGATCTGGCACAGGATTATATGATGTCGCGCGAGTCCATGCGACGTTACCGGCGCGGTTCGCTGCGCGTCCCGAAAGGGAGTCCCGGATCGATCGGGCGGCCGTCGCTCGCCTCTCCGGCGAAGGGAAAAGCGCTCTACGAGCGGTTTCGCGAGAAAATCAGCGAGCGGATCTTTCTGGCGCCGGCCCCCGAAGCATGAACCGAGACCACCCCGTGGGGTATTACGAGATCATGCGCTTTCTCATTGCGGGCACCGCAGTTCTGGGCTTCGCGCTCTCGGCGTCCGCGCAGGTGGCGGTCGTCGACGAGGGCAGCTTTACGATCTCCCACAACGGCACTCGCATCGGGCGCGAGGAGTTCGCCATTCGGCGCACGCCCAACCCCGGTGGGGACGTGCTCGTCGCCAACGCCACGGTGGTCTACACCGATCGCCGGCTGTCTCCGGCGCTTCAGACGGACGCCTCGGGCGCGCCGCTGCGCTACCAGGTGGAGGTCAGCACGGGCGCGGACGTGCAGGAGCGCCTCCAGGGCCGCGTCGGCCGCGGGCGCTTCAGCGCGCAACTGCGCACCCCGCGCGGCGAATCCGCACGTGAATACGTCGTCGCCGATGGGGCCCTGATCCTCGACGACGATGTGTTCCACCAGTACTACTTCCTGGCGCGCGCTGGACGCACCGGCGCCGTCCCCGTCGTCGTGCCACGGCGCAACGTTCAGGTCACGATGCGCGTAGACAACGAGGGTGCCGATGCGGTCACCATCAATGGGACTCGCATCGCCGCGACTCGTTATGTCATGACCGATCCTGACGGCGGCACGCGGCGGATCTGGGTCGACGCGCAGGGGCGCGTCCTCAAGGTCACGCTCGAAAGCCGCGGGATCACCGCGACGCGGGACGACCCTCCTCGCTGACCGATGGCTGGAGGCGAAGAGCCCCGCGGTCGCGGGGCTTTTTCGCGTTCCAGAGCCTCGTGTGTCTCGGTGAAACCGGTTGTGCCGGGGCCCCGTACGCTCACACGTCCTTCCTCTCGAGGTTCCCCCCGATGCGATTTACCGTGCTCGTCGCGCTCGCGCTTGCCACTGGCCTCTTGCCCGTTTCCGTGATCGCGCAGGTCGCGGATAGTGTGCGGGGCACCGTGCTCACGCTTGACGAGGCGATCGCGCTGGCCCAGCGCAACAATCCGCTGCATCTCCAGTTCGTCAACGATCGGCGCGCCGCCAGCGCGTCCGTTCGCGCGGCCTACGGTGCCTTGCTGCCGAGTGCCAGCCTTTCCTTCAGCAGCGAGTACCGGAAGGAGGGCTCTCAGCCGTTTCAGGGGCTGAACTTCAGCACGAGCTCCGACGTGTACCAGTCGTCCTACTGGCTCGGGCTGCAGTACGACATCAGCCCTTCGACCTTCATCACGCCCAAGCTGGAGTCGGCCCGCCGCGACGCCGTCGAGGCCGACATCGTCGGCTCGAGCCATACGCTCCGTGCCCTCATCAAGCAGGATTACCTGGAGGCGCTCAAGTCCGAGGCACAGGCGATCCTTCAGGATACACTCACGGCCACGGCCCAGGTGCAGCTGGAGCTTGCACGCGCACGCGCGGCTGTCGGGTCGGGAACCCAGCTCGACGTCACGCGAGCCGAGGTCGCCCTCGGGACGCAGCAAGTCGCCGCGCTTCGCGCGCGCAATACCGCGGAGGTGGACAAGCTTCGCCTCTTCGAACGCATGGGCGTGGCACAGCCCGCGAATGTCCGGCTCACCTCGCAGTTCGCGGTCACCGCGCCGTCGATCTCGTTGGATGAAGTGATGCGCGTGGCGCGGGAAGAGAACCCGACCGTTCGCGCCTATCGTTCGCGTGAGCGCGTGGCTTCACTCGATGTACGCCGCGCGCAGTCGCAATACCTGCCGTCGCTCAGCCTGAGCACCGGCTGGGGCGGCTACACGCAGCAGTACACCAACGACCGCTTCCTGGTCGAAGGGCAGCGCTCGCAGGTGCTGCAGAACCGCGCGCAGTGCTTCAGTACCGACTCGATTCGCCAGGGCGCCGGGCTCGCGCCCATCACCGCGTTCTGCAACAGCGAGTTCCAGTTCGGACCGGCCGATGAAGCGGCGATCCGCCGCGAGAACGACCGCTTCCCATTCGATTTCACGCGGCAGCCGTTCAGCCTGCAGGCTCGTGTATCGCTACCCCTGTTCGACGGGTTCGCTCGCGAGCAGCGGGTGCAGGTTGCGCAGGCGACCCGGGACGATGCACGCTATCAGGTACGGCAACAGGAGCTTCGGCTGACGGCGGACGTCAGCGCCGCCTATTTCACACTCGTCACCGCCGTCCGCGCGAGCGAAGTGCAGGAGCAAAACGCGGCCAAGGCTCGCGATGAGCTCCGCCTCACGGAAGAGCGGTATCGCGTCGGCGCGGCGACCTTCGTGGAGCTGGCGGAATCACGCTCGAGCTTCGAGCGCGCCGAGCAGGATCGGATCGCAGCCATTTACGATTACCATCAGGCGTGGGCCGCGCTGGAAAACGCGGTCGGCCGCCCCCTTCGCTAAACGAGGACCAACAATGAGCCGGAAGACCAAGTGGGGGATCGGCGTGGGATTGGCGCTTGTCGCGGGTGTGTGGATCGCGGTCACCGCGGCGAAGCGCGGCAACCAGGGCGTTGAAGTTCGGATGGAGGAAGTGGCGCGACGTGATCTCATCGCGTCGGTCACGGCCAGCGGACAGGTCGAGCCACGAACCAAGGTCGATCTCACCGCCGACATCAGCGGCCGCATCGTGCGACTCGCCGTGAAGGAAGGGCAGATGGTCTCGCGCGGGCAGTTCCTGCTCGAGATCGAGCCGGTGCAATACCAGGCGGGCGTCCAGCGTGCCGAGGCTGGCGTCGCCGCCGCACGCGCGCAGGAAGCCCAGGCGCGCGCGAACCTGGAGCAGGCGCGCAGCAACCTCGCCCGATCCGAGGAGATCCGCAAAGCGAATCCCACACTCGTCTCCGCCGAGCAGCTCGAGCAGCTCAAGACCACACTCGAGGTGAACGAGGCGCTGTACCAGTCGGCGCGCCACAACGTCGAGCAGTCAGCGGCAACGCTGCGCGACGCGCGGTCGAGCCTCTCCAAGACCGTTATCCTGGCGCCAATGGCCGGGCGTATCACCCGGCTGAACGTCGAGCTCGGTGAGACCGCGGTTCCCGGCACGTTCAACATGGACGCGGCCACGCTGCTCACGATCGCCGACATGAGCGTGCTCGAGACGAAGATCAAGGTCGACGAGACCGACGTCGCCCGGATCTCGCTCGGGGACTCGGCGACGGTCGAGATCGACGCGTTCCCCGACACGACGTTCGTCGGACGCGTCGTCGAGATCTCCAATAGCTCGATCAAGCTGGCCTCCGGCGGGCCGCAAGGCTCCGACCAGGCGGTGGACTACGAGGTCACGGTGCAGCTGCTCAACCCGCCCTCGGAAACGCGCCCCGACTTCTCGGCGACGGCCAAGATCATTACCGACACGCGCACGAACGTGGTGGCGGTGCCGATCATCGCGCTCACCGTGCGCGAGCACGAGACGTCGCGGTCCGGCGATTCCGCCGCGATCGCGCTCGGACGCCAGCCCACGAAGCAGGTGGGCCAGCGGGACGTCGAAGGCGTCTTCATCGTGGGCGCGGACAACAAGGTCACGTTCCGTCCCGTTCGCGTGGGGATCGCCGGCGAAGAGTATTTCGAGGTCGTCGACGGACTGCAGCCGGGCGAGAAAATCGTCGCCGGCAGCTACCAGGCGATCCGCGAGCTGAAGGATGGCGCCACGGTTCGCGCGGCGAAGGCGGAGGAGACCACGACCGCGGCGGGAGCGCAGACGTGAGCCCGCACACGGACACGCCCGTCAGCCACACCGCCGAGCGCGAAGCGGTCATTCGCAACGCGGGACTCGCGCCTGACGAGGACTGGGTCATCGTCACGCGGAATATCCAGCGGGACTACGACATGGGGGGCGAGGTCGTCCACGCCCTCCGTGGCGTGGACCTCGCCATCCGGCGGAACGAGTACGTCGCGATCATGGGTCCCTCGGGCTCGGGCAAGTCGACGCTCATGAATCTCATTGGCTGCCTCGACACGCCGACGGCCGGGGAGTACTGGCTCAACGGGATGCTCGTCTCGGACATGAGTGATGACGAGCTCGCGCGCGTTCGGAATCGCGAGATCGGCTTCGTCTTCCAGACGTTCAATCTTCTTCCCCGCGCAACCGCGCTTCACAACGTGGAGCTTCCGCTGGTATACGCGGGCGTCCCGTCGCAGGAGCGCAAGCGCCGTGCGACGCAGGCACTGGAGCGGGTCCAGCTCGGTGACCGTGCCACGCACCGGCCCAACGAGCTGTCGGGCGGTCAGCGGCAGCGCGTCGCCATCGCGCGCGCGCTCGTCAACGAGCCGGCGATCCTCCTGGCCGACGAGCCGACCGGAAACCTCGACTCGGGAACGTCCGCGGAGATCATGCGCGTCTTCGAGTCGCTGGCCACGGAAGGCCAGACGGTCATCATGGTGACGCACGAGGCGGACATCGCGGCGCACGCCAAGCGCATTGTGGTGCTCCGCGACGGACGCATCTCCTCCGATGAGCGGCGTGACACCTTCGCGCAGCGCGTCGCCCTCGCGCAAGCGGCTCACTGACGTGCCATTCCTCGAAGCCATCCGCCTCGCGCTGTCGCAGATCCGCGCGCAAAAGCTGAAGAGCTTTTTCACGCTGCTCGGCGTGACGATCGGCGTCATGTTCCTCATCGCGGTAGTCGCCGTCATCAACGGCATGGGCCGCTACATGGAGGAAGAGTTCGCCGGAAAGCTGATGGGCGTGAACACGTTCACGCTGCGTCACCGGCCGTACTTCGAGATGCACACGACCGATGAGGAATGGCGGTCGTTTGCCCGGCGTCCGCGTATCTATCTGCACGACGTCGAGCCGGTGGTGAAGGCGCTGCCGCCCGACATCATGTGGGCGGTCGAGAGCCGGGACCAGATTCCGGTGTCCACCAAGGACATGCGCCCGCGGGACGTCGAGGCGTTCGCCGTCGATGGATCGTTCTTCGAGATTCGGAACCTCAACGTCGCGAGCGGACGTCTCATCGCGCCTCACGAGTTCGCGAGTGGGGCGAAGGTGGTCGTCATCGGACAGGATGTGAAGAAGCGCTTCTTCCCGACGACGAGTGCCCTGGGACGCGAGCTCCGCATCGGAGGGGTCCCGTACCGCATCATCGGCGTCATGGAGGAGCAAGGCTCCGTCTTCGGCTTGTCCGTGGACAAGTTCGTCGTCGGTCCGATGAATTCTCCATTGGCGCGCCTGCTCAATCGCCGGTTCGGCGTCATCGACGGGATCATCCTCAAGTCGAGCTCCATGCAGGGGATGCGCGACGGCATGGAGCGCGTGCGCCAGGTCATGCGGGGCCGGCACAAGCTCCGTCCCGCCCAGCCGGACAACTTCTCGATCGAGACCACGGAGTCGGCGCTGACCTTCTGGGCGAAAATCGAGAACATCCTGGTGATGGCGGGCATCGTACTTCCCGCCCTCGGCCTCGTCGTGGGCGCGATCGTGATCATGAACATCATGCTCGTGGCGGTGGCGCAGCGCACGCGAGAGATCGGTATTCGGAAATCCCTTGGCGCGCGACGGCGAGACATTCTGTCGCAGTTCCTCGTCGAGGCCGCGACCCTCAGCACGATCGGTGCGGCGTTCGGCATTCTCCTCGGGATCGGGCTCGCCGCGCTCGTCGCGCAGATCAGCCCAATGCCGGCGAGCGTCGCCCCGTGGTCGGTCGTCACGGCGGTGATCCTCGGAGCCGGCGTCGGAATCATCTCCGGCATGTACCCGGCCGCACGCGCCGCCCGGTTGGATCCGATCGTCGCGCTGCGACAGGAATAGCCATGAGCCTCTCCACACGCGTCTTCAGCCTGCTCGAAGGCGTCGGCATCGCCTTCGACTCGATCCGGGCAAACAAGGTGCGCGCCGCGCTCACGATCCTCGGCGTCGCCATCGGCGTCTTCACCGTGGTCGCCATCTCAGCCGCGATCTACGGCATCAATCGCAGCGTCGCCCGCGACTTCGAGGCCGCCGGCCCGACTTCGTTCTTCATCTACAAGTTCCCCATCGAGTTCAACGTCTGCGACGGGAGCGACGAGACCTGTCAGTGGATTCACTACCCGCCGCTGACGACCGAGGAGGCCGAGGCGCTCGCGCGCTTGCCCACCATTCGCGGCGTCACGACCCACGTCGGATCGTCGGCGACGTTCAAGCGCAAGGATCGCACGCTCAAGAATGCCCTGCTCGACCTGTACACGCCGGGGTGGACGGACGTGGACGGCGGCGACATTTCGCCCGGCCGAAGCTTCACGTACGCCGAGAACGCGACCGGCGCGCGCGTCGTCCTGATCAATGACCTGATGGCGGAGAAGCTCTTTGGGGACTCCGACCCCATCGGGAAATTCATCGCGATCAACGGGCAGCAGTTCCGCGTGATCGGCCTCTACCACTACAAGGCGAGCTTTCTCGGCACACCCGGTCGCGAGGGTGGCGACCGCCCGCGCGCCATCGTGCCCTTTGAATCCGGGCGACGGCACCTGGGGGTCTGGACGGAGTGGGCCGACATGACCGTCAAACCGGTCGATGGCGTGTCCCGCGATGTGGCCATGGATGACGTGATCGCCCGGCTGCGATCCATCCGGGGACTCAAGCCGGCGACCGAGAACACGTTCTTCGTGACGCCGCAGGAGAAGCTGTTCGAGTTCTGGAACAAGCTCACCGGGGTGTTCTTCATCGTGATGTTCGTGTTGTCGGCGATCGGGCTGATCGTCGGTGGCGTGGGCGTCATCGCGATCATGATGATCAGCGTCACCGAGCGCACGCGCGAAATCGGGGTGCGCAAGGCACTGGGAGCGACCCGCCTCACGATCATGTGGCAGTTCCTCGTCGAGGCGGTCACACTCACCGGCGTCGGTGCCGTGGTGGGGCTCGCCATGGGGGCGATCGTCACCTGGCTCGTCCGGACCAATACGCCCATCGAGGCAGCGATGACGCCGCAGTGGATCGCGGTCGCGGTGGGCGGCAGCGCGCTCACGGGCATCCTCTTCGGGATCCTTCCGGCCATGCGTGCGGCCCGATTGGACCCGGTGGAGGCTCTGCGGTACGAGTAGCGAGGCGCCGAGCAGTCCGACAAATCGACTGGTCTCGAGGGGAACTTTAAGTACGGTGCGTAACTTAGCGCATTACTTGATGTTCCCTTCGTTCATCTCGACCACGTCGACAGCCTCGACATCCTCGATTTTCGTGACCGTAGCCCCGCTCATCCAGTCCTCTCCGTATGAGCGAGAGCGTCCCCCGCAGCAAGCTTCCCGTCCATGGTCGAGTCGTCACCAAGGCGACGTCATCGTTCGCAAAAACGGTGTCGACGCTGGCGGCCCTCGTGTCGGTGCTGTCGTTCGCGCGCGCGTACGGAGTCATTGGAGATGACGCGGCCCACCTGACCGTCGGGGACATCGGTGCCGTGTGGGTCGGCATCGCTCCTCTGGCCGATACCGCCGAAGCGCTGAACGACACGCTCCAGCTCACGGCGACGATCAAGGACAAGAGCGGCAGTGCCCTCGTTGGCGCCTCGCTCAATTGGATGAGCGACCACCCGGAGATCGCATCGGTGACGCCGAGCGGCGGTGTCGTCGCGCATGCCCCCGGCACGACGACGATCACCGCGACGGTTGGCGGGCTGGTGGCTCGGTCGCGCATCGTCGTCCGACCGTTCGTGGCCGCCGTCCGGGTCGCGGGCGACAGCGACATCAGCATGCGCGACGGCGAGCAGCGCGCGATCTCTGCCCGTGGCGTGGACCGCCGGGGCTACGTCATTCCCGGCCTGTTCGCGAAATGGCACACCACGGACACCGCCATCGTCGCGATCGACTCGAATGGGCTCGCCACTGCGTTGCGTCCGGGGCGCGCGATCCTCGAGGCAACCATCGAGGGAGTTCGCACGCAGGCGCCGGTGAAGGTGCTTCCGACGCCCTTCGCCGTCCGCGTGGCCTCCGGCGACAACCAGCGTGCACCCGCGCGCGCGCCGCTTCCACTGCCCATCGTCGTCCGCGTCGTATCACGGCACGGGCTCCCCATCCCTCACGCCAAGATTCGCTTCCAGCCCGCGACCGGTGAAGGATCAGCCGAGCCCGACACAGCGACGACGGACACCGACGGCCGCGCGAAGACCGTCTGGCGCCTTGGCCCGATTCCCGGATCGCGGCATCTGCTCGTCATGGCCGAGGGGATCGACAGCGCGCTGACCGTTACGGCCGACGCCGAACCTGTCGCGGCAGAGACGCGCATCGTCGCGATCGACACGGCCCAGCTCGCGGACATCGGGGCGAAGCTTCCCCGCCCCGTCGCGATCCGCGTCACCGATACATCCGGGCGCCCACTCACGGACATTCCCGTGGGGTGGGTGGCACTCGATGGCGGCGCCCTCACTCCGCTCGCACCGCGGACCGACTCGCTCGGCGAAGCGCGCGTGGAATGGACGCTCTCCAATCGTGCCGGTCCGCAGCGACTGCGTGCGCAGGTCGGCACGACGCGCGCGGTCCCCCCCGTCGTGCTCACCGCGACCGCAAAGCCCGGGACGGCCTCGACCGCGTGGATCGTCGGGGGTAACACGCAGACGGGGACCGTCGGCGCGGCGCTGGGCAAGAAGGTCGCGATCAAGGTGCTCGATCGCGCGGGCAATGCGGTGCCGAGTGCGATCGTGTACTTCGCGCCGGTGCGCGGATCGGTCGCGGATTCCGCGATCATGGCCGACACGACCGGGATCGCGCGCGCTGTCTGGACGCTCGATCGTGAGCCCGGTCCGCATTCGATGTCCGTGCGCGTGGAAGGCATTCCTCGACCGCTCATCGTGAACGCGACCGCCCGTCCGGGGGCGGCGTCGGCGATCGAGCTCACGCCGAAGCAGGCGGTAGGTGCGCCGGGCAAGCTCCTCGCCGACGGTGTCGAGGCCCGCGTCACCGACGAATTCGGCAACGTGGTAAAGGGAGCGACCGTGACGTTCAAGGCGACGGCGGGAGCGCTGTCACCGGCGCGCGTGGTCACCGACGACAAGGGGCGCGCTCGCACCCGGTGGACGCTCGGCCGCGAGGCCGTCGAGCAATCGCTGGTGGCACGCGTGACCGGCAGCGGCGCCAGCGCGACGCTGGCCGCGCGCGTGTCGATTCCGGGGTCCGGAAAAACGGCGACCCGGACCGCGGCCAAGACGCCGGCGAAGCCTCCGGTGCGCAAGAGCACCAAGCCCACCAAGAAGACCACCTAGCGGCCACCAGCGGCGCGCAAGTCCTTGTGACACGAATCGCGGGCGCAGATCGTTCACCGACGATGCGCAACGCGGACGTTATCAAGGTCGCGCTCAACCAGCTGCGCGCGAATGCGCTGAGGTCGTTCTTCACGACGCTCGGCATCGTCGTCTCGGTCGCCTTTCTCGTGGCCGTGGTGGCCATCATCCAGGGGATGAATGCCTACGTCCGTGAGAACATCGCCGACGCGATCATCGGCGCGAACGCGTTTCAGGTGCGGCGCGTCCCGATTCGCGTGGGCTTCTTCGACGACGAGGAATGGAAGCGCATCCAGCGCCGCCCACGCGTGACCGCGGACGACGCGCGCAGCGTCGCCGCGGCGATCCCGCGTGCGGTAGCCGTGGGGATGACATCCGGATGGCCGACACCTCAGGCCGATGTCGAATGGCGTGACCGTGTGGTGGGTGATGTGCTCATCTTCGGCGTGACGCCGCCGTACCAGGTGGTGCAGGACTACCGCTTCGCCTCGGGCCGCCCCCTCACCGAGATCGATGTGCGCGAGCGACGGCCGGTCGTCGTGCTCGGCTGGGACATCGCGGACCGTCTCTTCGAGGGTGCCGACCCGATCGGCCGGTACGTGCGAATCATCGGCCAGCGCTTCGAGGTGGTCGGCGTCGTCGAGAAGAAAGGCCGCGTCCTTGGCCAATCGTTCGACGGCTTCGTGATGCTCCCGCTCAGCGCCTTCGAGAGCCTGTACGGCCGGCGGCAGACGACCACCATCTCGGTGAAGATGGCGGAAGCGGCCGACGTCGCCGCCGGGATGCAGCGCGCGGAGGAGGCGATGCGCATCGCGCATGGCCTGAGACCGGGAGAGGACAATGATTTCTCGGTCGAGACGGCGGACGCGCTCGTCGATTTCTGGAAGCGCCTCACGCGGGTGCTCTTCAGCGCCATTCCGGCGGTGGTCGCGATCGGCATCGTCGTGGGTGGCATCGTCATCATGAACATCATGCTGATGGCGGTGAACGAGCGGACGCGCGAGATCGGCATTCGCAAATCGGTGGGCGCGCGGGCCCGTGACATCCGCCGCCAGTTTCTCGCCGAGGCGATCGCGCTCGCCACCCTCGGTGGTGTCGGCGGCGTCGCCGCGGGGTGGGCATTCGCGCAGCTCGTCGCCGCTGTGTCCCCGCTCCCCGCGCGCGTGACGCTCTGGTCGGTGGTGCTCGCGCTGGCCCTGGGCGCCGGCGTCGGCGTGCTGTTCGGCGTATATCCCGCCTCACGAGCGGCGCGTCTCAATCCCATCGCGGCGC
The DNA here is from genome assembly GCA_025930755.1 of Gemmatimonadaceae bacterium. Lineage (GTDB taxonomy): Bacteria > Gemmatimonadota > Gemmatimonadetes > Gemmatimonadales > Gemmatimonadaceae > JAICNG01. The sequence goes on along the minus strand of JAICOJ010000008.1, from coordinate 34,795 downwards.
TGCGGGCCGAATGAGTCCCGTCGTGCCGTCCCTGCGAGCCGTCCGCGCTGGAGCGCTCGCCGAGAACCTCGGGATCGCGCTCGACACGCTTCGCGCCAACAAGCTGCGGTCCTCGCTCACCGTCCTCGGCGTCGTGATCGGCGTGTCGACGGTGATGGCAATGGCGGCCATCGTGCAGGGGATCCGCGAGCAGATCGTGCACACGATCGAGATCGCCGGCCCGACGACGTTCTACGTCATCAAGTATTTTTCGCAGACGCCACTCAATCCGGATCAGCTGCCCAGGGAAGTTCGCATTCGCCCCGATCTCACGGCGCGGGATGCCGAGCGTATCTCGCAGCTGCCGGAGGTGGACTACAGCGCCATCTGGGCGCAGCTGTTCGGCCGTCTCGACTACCGTGGCACGCGCACGCAGATGATCACGTTCTTCGGCGCGGACGAGCGTTACCAGGAGGTCCAGGGGGGTGAGCTCGTGGACGGGCGGTGGTTCACCCCCGCCGAGCTGGCCAGCGGGGCGCCGGTGGTCGTGCTGGACGAAGGGATGGCACGCCGCATTTTCGGCTACGTGAACCCGTTAGGCGAGCGCGTGCAGGTGGCGGGGCGGCCGGCGCGGGTGATCGGGCTGTACGTGCCGCCGGAAAACATCTTCGCGCCGCCCGGGCAGGAGATCGGCGCGATCATCCCGTTCCGCATGGCCGACCAGCAGTACACCATCGACAAGACCAACGCGCTCTGGATAGTGGTGAAACCTCGACCGGGAGTCACGGTCGCGGAAGCCCAGGACGCCGTGACCGTGGCGCTGCGCAACATGCGCAAGCTCCGGCCGGGTGAGCCGAACACGTTCGATCTCATCACGCAGGACCAGATTCTCGACACGTTCAACAGCATCACCGGCATTTTCTTCCTCGTGATGATCGTGCTCTCGAGCGTCGCGCTGCTCGTGGGCGGGATTGGCGTCATGGCGATCATGATGGTGTCCGTCACCGATCGCACGCGCGAGATCGGCGTTCGCAAGGCACTGGGCGCCACGCGCCGCGACATTCTCGTGCAATTCCTCATCGAGGCCGCGACGCTCACCGGCATTGGGGGCGCCATCGGCATCGCCTTCGGGCTGATCTTCGGCACGCTCGTCACACGCGTGATGGACATCGAGGCCGGCGTGCCAATCTGGTCCGCGGCGATCGCGGCGGCCGTCTCGATCGCGATCGGCATCGTGTTCGGGCTGCTCCCGGCGAATCGCGCGGCGCGGCTGGAGCCGGTGGAGGCCTTGAGATACGAGTGACGAGTGGGGAGTGGGGAGTGCTGCCGATTCAATCGAATTCCTCAGCCCTCGTTCCACTATCCACTCTCCACTCTCCACTCCTCACTCCTCATTCCTCATTCCTGAATCGCCCTCTATCTTCCCTCCCCATGTCGGTCGACATTCTCGCCATCGCCGCGCACCGGGATGACGTCGAGCTCACCTGTGGCGGGACGCTGCTCGCGGCGGCGGCGCGCGGGCGACGCACGGCGATCATCGATCTCACCGGAGGCGAGGCCGGGACGCGCGGGTCCGCAGAGCTGCGCGCGCGGGAGGCCGAGCGCGCGGCGGAGGTCCTGGGTGTCACCGCGCGCGAGAATCTCGGATTTCCCGACGCCGCGCTCGTCAATACGCCCGAGACGCGCGCGACGGTCGCGGCAGCGATCCGGCGGTTGCGTCCCCGCGTGGTCATCGCGCCGGCGTCGTTCGGGCGGCATCCGGACCACCGCATTGCGTCCGAGCTCGTGCGTGATGCCTGCTTCGTCGCCGGACTCGCGAAGGTGGAGCCGAGCGTTCCGGCGCACCGCCCGTTCAAGGTCGTTCACTCCCTCACGTATCGGGAGGACGCGGTGAAGCCGACGTTCATCGTCGACATCAGCGACGTCTTCGAGCGAAAGCTCGATGCCATTCGGTGCTACGCTTCGCAGTTCGAGGGAGTCACGCAGGCCGGCGAAGTCTATCCCAACGGCGATCCCCTCCTCGACATCGTGCGGCACCAGGCGGCACACTACGGATCGCAGATTCGTACGCGGTACGGCGAACCGTTTTTCACCCACGAGACGATGCGGGTCGACGACATCGCGGCACTCGAGGTATCGACCTTTTGACCGATCATTCCACGCCCGCTGCCGGCGGGGAGATCACGTACCCGTCGTACCTCGCGCTCGACGAGCTGCTTGCCCTGCAGCGGCCCCGCACGAAGCCCGAGCACCCCGATGAGCTCCTCTTCATCGTCGTGCATCAGGCGAGCGAGCTCTGGTTCAAGGTGCTGCTTCACGAGCTGGAGGCGCTCGTGACGCAGCTCCAGCGCGGCGATGTGCTGGCGAGCGTGTTCGCCCTCAAGCGCATCAACGCGCTCATGAGCATCGTCACCGCGCAGCTCTCGGCGCTCGACACGCTCCCGCCGCATCGCTTCGCCGAGTTTCGCGGATACCTGGGCTCCTCGAGCGGATCGCAGAGTGCGCAGTTCCGGGCGCTCGAGGCGGCGTCGGGACTGCGCGAGCCGCATTTCCTCGCCGCGCTCGAGGAGCACGGAGAGCCGCCCGCGGTGGTCAAGGAATGGCTCGGGCGTCCCACGCTCCAGCAGCTGTTCGATGACCTGCTCGATCGACATCGCGTGACGCTGGAAGCCGTCTATCAGGATCCGGCGCAGTCACCCCTGCTGATGCTGGCCGAGAGTCTTCTCGAATACGAGCAGTCGTTCGCGTTGTGGCGGTACCTGCACGTTCAGCTCGTCGAGCGCATCATCGGTCCGCTCACCGGGGGCACTGGAGGCACGCTCGGGGCGAAATATCTGCAGCGCACCGTTTCGCAGCGGTTCTTCCCCAAGCTGTGGGAAGTGCGCGCCCGGTTCTTTGGATCGGACTCCGGAGCGCCGCCGCGGTGAGGGAGCTGGACATCTCGATTCCGATGGGGTCGCGGACCCCCGAATGGCCGGGGGACAAGCCATTCTCGTGCGGCTGGACGATGAGGCTCGCGGCAGGGGGCAGCGTCAATCTCTCCGCGATCACGACGAGCCCCCACGTTGGAACGCATGCCGACGCGCCTCTGCACGTGCACGATGGGTGGCTGGCCTCGCACGAGCTGCCGCTCAGCGCATTCGCGGGACGCGCGTTCGTCTGCTCGGTGAACCCCTCGATCGACCACGTCGAGCCGAACGATCTCCCCTCGCTGCCATCGCGCGGGCCGGTCGAGCGTCTGCTGCTGCGCACACAATGCGGTGTCGCGGGAGGGTCGTTTCCGAAACGATGGCCGGTGCTGTCGCTGGACACCGTGCGCGTGCTGCTCGGACGCGGCCTGGTGTTGCTAGGCGTCGACACGCCCTCGCTCGATGGACTCGATAGCAAGACCCTGGACGTGCACCACGCGCTCTTCAGAGGCGGCGCCTTCAATCTCGAGAATCTGGATCTGCGATCGATCGCGGACGGCGAGTACGAGCTGATCGCGTATCCGCTGCTCGTTGCCGACCTGGATGCGGCGCCAGTGCGCGCCATTCTGAAGCCCTGCGCGACGGAATGAAGCGTGAGCGGTAACGTGAGGAGACGGGCAGCGCCGGTTCCCTTGCTGTGGCTCCTGCCCAGCCTCCTCACCGCCCAGGATCCCACGGGCGTCGTGGCGGGGCGCGTCTTCGCGCGCGCCGACACCGCCGCCTCGGCTCTCCCCGTCCATAACGCGGCGATCAGCATCGCTGGAACCGCGGTCGCGACGACCACAGCCGCCGATGGACGGTTTGTGCTCGACCGCGTCCCGGCCGGCCCGCGCACATTGCGTGTGCGGCTGCTCGGCTATCGGCTCGTCGAGCGTCCGCTGCTCGTTCCCGCGGGCGACACCGCTCGCATCGAGGTCATCCTCGAGCGCGAGGCCCAGCTGCTTTCCCCCATCCGGGTCGATGCGATCTCCACGGATGCGGAAGCATTCGTCTCCAAGCCGAACGTTGCCACCGTGACGGTCGGCGCGGCCGCCATGAAAGGGGTTCCCGGAGTCGGGGAGCCGGATGTCGTGCGCGTGGTGCAGCTCCTGCCCGGGGTCGTTGCGCGCAACGATTTCAACACCGGCCTGAACGTTCGTGGCGGCGAGGCCGATCAGAATCTGATTCTGCTCGATGGCCATCCCATCTACAATCCGTTTCACCTCGGCGGCCTCTTCAGCACGTTCATGGACGCGACGGTCGGCGGCATCGAGCTCATGACGGGTGCCTTCCCGGCGCGCTTCGGCGGCCGCCTCTCCAGCGTGCTCGATGTCCGCTCCGCCGACGAGGCACGGCCCGGTGTCCACGCGTCGGCGGACCTGTCCGTGATCGGTGCCACCGCCCGGCTGTCCGGAACGTTAGGCAGCGAGCGCGGAACGTGGAGCGTCGCCGGGCGCCGGACCTATGCCGATGCCGTCACCTCGCTCTTCACCGACGACATTTTCCCCTACCACTTCCGCGACGTGCACGCGCGGGCGGCGTACGCCTTCCCCGGTGACGTCCGGCTCGCGGTGACGGCGTACCTGGGAAAGGACGTCCTCGACGCGGATCTCTCCGAGTTCGAGAGTGACTCGGCGCCATCGCGGGCGAGCGAGGGCCGGTGGGCCTTCGACTGGGGCAATCGCGTTCTCGGCGTCACCCTCTCGAAAGAGCTCGGCGCCAACGCCCGTATCCCGGTGATCGGGCTCCGTCTGGGGGAAAGCGCCACTCTCGAGCAACGCGTGTCCGGATCGCGCTTCTCCACCCTGCTCGACCTCGGTGACGGTGCATTCGCTCAACGCAACGAAGTCAGCGACTTCCGACTCACTGGCTCGCTCGTGGCACGCACCGCGGCACACGACCGCTCCATCGGCTACGAGCTCGCCACGCATCGCATTCGCTACTCGTCAGGCTCGACGGAGACCGGAGCGACCGACTTCGACCTTCGCCAGCGTCCGACCTCCGCCGCGGCGTGGATCAACGACTTGTGGCGCCCGTCGCCGAGGTGGCTCGTCGAGTGGGGGCTCCGCGCCGAGGCGCTGTCGGGACGCGACTGGGCGGCGCTGTCCCCGCGCGTCTCGGTCAAGTACTTCGCGACACCGGAGCTCGCATTCACCGCCGGAGGGGGTCGCGTCACGCAGTGGATGCACTCGATGGCCGGCGATGGGCCGTTGCGCTACTTCGAAGTGTGGCTCGCGAGCGATTCCCTCACGCCGGTGGCGACGGCCTGGCACTGGGTGGCAGGCGCGGAGCGACGCGTCCGGGACGTGGGATCGATTCGCCTCGAGGCTTTCGTCAAGCGCTACGAGCGGGTGATGGAGGCGAACTGGTCCGAGAATCCGCAGCGGCCCGGCGATGAGTTTTTCGTCGCGGAGGGCCGATCGTATGGCGCGGACCTTCTCGCGCGGTGGCAGCCGACCTCGGGGCTTGCGGGATGGGTTTCATACTCGTACGGCGTGAGCACGCGTTCGCGTGACGGTCTGCGCTGGGCCCCCGGACACGATCGGCGGCACGACCTCGACCTGGTCGCGACATGGCGGCTCACGAAATACCGGTTTGGCGCACGCTTCGGCCTGGCGACGGGCACTCCGTATACGCCCATCGTCGGGGAGATCGCACGTCGTGTCTACGACCCGTCGCGCGACAGCTGGGGAACGGGCAATTCGCGACTCTGGATCGAAGCGCTCGGGGGCGCTCGCAACGCCGCACGGTTCCCCGCCACGCACCGTCTCGATCTCGACGTGTCCCGAGAGCTGCAGTTCCGCGGCGCGACGGTCTCACCCTACCTCAGTGTCGTGAACGCGTACAACGCCCAGAACGTATTCGTATACCTGTACGACTACTCGACCGACGCGCCGACACGTCGAGCGATCTCGCAGTTTCCAGTGCTGCCGAGCCTGGGGGTGCGCGTTGTCTTCTAGGCGCCGCCCCTCCGCCGCGATCGCGCTCGTGGCGATTCTCGCGGCGTGCGAAATCGAGGGGGTCGCGATCCCATCGACGGAGGCGCAGGTCGCGCTGCACGGCGTGCTGAGCGCGAGCGCGCCGAGCCAGGTCGTGCTCCTCGAGCGCACTCGGAACGGGACGCTGGCGATCCTGGCACCGTCGTTCGAGGTACCCGACCCGGTCCTCAGCGATGAGGGCATCGCGGAGAGTGGTGCGACGGTCACGATGACGACGCCGGCTGGCCAGACCCTCCTCGCACGTGAGGACGCCGCCGTCAGAAGCGATCGCAAGGGGCGCGGCGTGTATCGGTTCGACCTTCCCGGGGATGCCCTCGAGCGGGGCGGGACCTACGAGCTCACGGTGCGCACGAGCAAGAACGAGGTCCTCACCGCCGCCACGTCGGTCCCGGCCGGGGCAGCCGTTCTCGCGGCGGTGCCGGCGACGTTCGATCGTGTGCGGGATACGCTCGTGCTCGCGTGGCCCGCGGCGGCAGGCGCGCGGAGCTACCTCGTGCGCATCGAGACGCCGTTCGGTCCACGGTCCTTTTTCACCGACAGCACGCGGGTGCGCCTAACGGGGGAGCTGCGCAACATCGACGTCGACGCGCTCCCTCGGGTTTTCATCCCGGGATTTCCACAGGTCGTCACCGTCTCGGCCGTGGACTCGAACTACTACGACTGGTTCCGAACGCACAGCAACGCCATTTCGGGCACGGGTCTCATCAATCGCGTCGCCGGCGGGATCGGGGTGTTCGGGTCGCTCGTGCGGCTGCGCTTCGAGGACTATCACGTGGTGGCGCCGCAAACGGAGCCCGAGGCCGGGAGCTTTCAGTTCGTGGGGACGCCCGAGCAACAGATCTCGACGCCCATCCTGCGCCTGGAGCTGTATGTCGAGTCGCGGGCGGCGCGCGCCGACCAGGCGCACGCGCTGAGCGGTCGGTACCACAAGCGCCCGGCGATGGGGCAGATCGGATGCCTCACGTGCGGGCTCCTTGGCACCGTGCGTGACGGTCGCGTCGAGATCGCTCTCCTGAGTGACTGGTATGCGCGCGATACCGCAGACCTCTTCGTGGGCGAGATACGGGGCGACACGATCGTCGGCACCCTGCGGGCGGCCGGTGGGATCTCGCGCTTCGTTAGGCAGCCGTAGCCACCGGGCGGAACCTGGACCGGAACATGCGGAGCGCTAGTTGGTCAGCCGCTTGCGAAAAAACTGCACGCGAAGCGTTGGCTCGAACCCCATCGCGGCGTGGGCGCGCAGGCTGACGGTGTTGTCCAGCTCCACATCGGACCCCAGCTCGCCGTACCCGGCTTCCCTGCACCACTGCTCGACCGCGGCGACGAGCGCCCGCCCGACGCCGGCTCGACGCAGATCGGGGGCAACCCACCATCCCTCGATGTAGGGCACCGGCGCGGACTCGCACCCCTCGGCCCAGGGACGAAGCGAGAACGAGACGAAGCCGCCAAGACCACCGTTCTCTCGCTCCCACACGAAGACGGTTTCGTCGGAGAAGTCGTAGCTGTCGCCGCCCGGCCAGAGTGTCCGCATCATCTCGGTCACCTCGGGCACCTCGTCGGGACGCATCGCACGGACGGACATGGTGGGCCAGTGGGATAGCCCTAGACAACCGACGCGGCTGCGTCCACCGCCCACTGGAAGCAGAGCGTGAAGCCGTCGGGATCCTTTACGTACAGCTGCTTCATGCCGTACGACGCGATGGCCGGAGGCGACACGGCAACGCCCCGCGAGCGCAGATGCTCGTATAGGCCGTCGACGTCCTGGCAGCCGAAATAGAGCGCGGTGTCGTCATGCGCGGCCACGCGCGCGGGGTCTGGCGACGGCGGTCGCTCGGCGTCGGGATCGTACATCGTGTTGAGCATGACATCGGCGCGATCGCGATGAAGCCACACCCAGCCGAAGTCATCGTCCCTGGTGCGATCGGGCGGCGGAGCCGCCTCGACGATCTCGAAGCCGAGAACGTCGCGATAGAACGCCAGCGAGGTCGGCATGTCGAAGACCTGGATCAGCGGGCAGACGTAGCGAAGCTCGGGAACCATGGGACGCTCACGGTGGTCGGACAGTTGCGTCAGCCATGCTACTCGTCAGGCGATGGATTGTCCAGCATCGGCGTGGCGACCGGCGTGAAGCGCTCGACGATTCGGTCGGCGACGGCGTCGAGAGGGTACGTGGATGGCTCCAGCACGTAGTGCTGGGACACGCCATCGATCAGTGCGAACAGCACCGCGGCTTCGAGCTCCGGCTCGTCGACGCCGGCATCGGCGAGATACCGCGCCAGCGTCCCCCGAATGGCCGCCGTCCATTCGCTCGTCCGCTTGCCCAGTCCAGCCAGCACACCGGGCTGCATGCGGAGCCCGTAGCTCAAGCGCCAGAAGTTCTGGTTTCTTCGCAGGATCGTGAACGCGCCGCGGACGAGCGTCGCGAGGCGATCGGCGGGAAACGGCGCGGCCTCCGCCAACGCGAACGATTCTTCGACGTCGTGCATGCTCTCTTCGAAGATCGCCCGGAGCAGCCCTTTTTTGCCGGCGAAGTAGTTGTAGAGGAGCCCCTGCGAGATACCCGCGGCGGCCGCAATCATGGCGATCGACGTGCGGTCGTATCCATGCTTCGCGAACAGCCGCAGCGCGGTGCGCAGAATCCGGGCGCGGCTGTCCTCGCGCATACGTCGGTTGAGCACTTCGGACCGTGGTGACATGGCCCCCCTTGCATCCTCTTTCACTGAACGTATATTCAGTGAAACGCTTTCGCAAGGACAGGACATGCGGCCCGCTCCAGTGCTCCCTTCCGAGCTGACCGAGCGCGTTCCGTCCGCCACGCCGGCCTGGGTGGACCGCTCGGCATATCCCTTCCGCAGCCGCTTTCTCGAGGTGCTGCCCGGCACGCGCATGCACTATGTCGACGAAGGGGCTGGCGATGTCGTTCTCTTCGTGCACGGCACGCCGACGTGGTCGTTCGAGTGGCGTGGCGTCATCCGCCACCTCTCGCGAACGCACCGTTGCGTCGCGATCGACCACCTTGGCTTCGGCCTGTCAGACCGTCCACGGGACTTCGACTACACACCGGAGTCGCACGCGCAGGTCCTGCGCACGTTCGTCGACCGCCTTGGTCTCGACGGCCTCACGCTCGTCGTCCACGACTTCGGCGGACCCATCGGCCTTCCGATCGCGCTCGACACCCCGGGCCGAGCTCGTCGGCTCGTCGTCCTGAATAGCTGGATGTGGAGCTTCGAGGACGATCGGGAGATGCAGCGCGCGGGACGCCTCGTCGGCGGAGCGTTCGGTCGGTTCCTGTATCGTCGCGCGAATCTTTCACTGCGCGTGCTCACACCGTCGGGCTACGCCGATCGGCGCAAGCTGACACCGGAAATCCATGCGCAGTATCTCGCTCCCTTCCCCGACGCGGATTCCCGGAGCCGCGTGCTGTGGCCGCTCGCGCGCGCCATTCTCGGATCGAGCGCGTACTACGACTCGCTCTGGGAGCGCCGTGGGGCTCTAGCCGGTCTCCCCGCGCTGGTCATCTGGGGAACGAAGGATCCCGCCTTCAAGCCGCGCTTGCTCGAGCGGTGGCAGGCTGTCCTGCCAACGGCGCGCGTCGTCGAGCTCCCGGTTGGTCATTGGCCGCAGGAGGAAGCACCCGACGAAGTCAACCGGGCCCTCGACGATTTCCTTTCGCTACGCCGTTAGGACGAGCTCGCGCCGTCGATCGGGACGAGGTACGAGATCAACTGGCGTATCTTCCCGCGCCGCATGACGAACACGTCGCAAAACACGAGGGTCGCAACGTCGCCGCCGGTGCGCTGCACGCGCACCGCCCCTTCCGCGATGACCACGTCCTTCTCCTCGGTCATGCGCGTGACGGTGATTGCCGGTTTGCCGACAAAGGCATCGTTCTCGATTTCACGATCGAAGGCGTCCTTGCCGACGATGTGAAACGCACCGGGAATGTCCCAGACGACGTCGTCGGTGAGGCATGACAGAATCAGCTCGTGGTCGCTGTTTCTGAAGCCCTCCATGTACCTCTCGACCGTGGCCTTGTTTTCACTCACGCCGCGTCACGCGCCCGAGAATCCGATGGGAACGCCGCCCGGTGCGCGTGCGATCGTCACGGGATCTACCACGCACCCGCGTCGACTTCACGGTACGACCTCAGCCTGCCAGCTGCAGAGCTGGTCAGTGCCGACCTGAACTTCGCGAAAGCGGTCGTTGCTTACGCGACAGGCTGTTCCGTCTTCGGCAACGAGGAGGTCGGGCTCCTGCTTCGTCATTACACGTTTCCGCACGAGCCCGCGCTCGGGCAGATTGGGTGATGTGATCACGACACCGACGACTCCGGGCATCGGCTGCACCCGTTGGCCGCCAGGCAGGATGCAGCCCGCCAGGGGCAGACCCGCGAGGACCAAAGCGCCGCAAGACAGGCGTACGCGGATAGCCGTGGTCGCATCGCGAGGTCGCATTACGAGAGCGCCGTCCAGCGCCAGCCAAGCGGGGAACCGTAACCTGGGTAGCATCATCGTGGTCGCCGGAACGCACAGTCGGCGGCGGATCCGATCGGCGACGCTGCTTGCGACGTTGCGTTCATTACCGAAAGTGGGAATGCATCACCCGCCAGACAACCCCTGACGCAGGATATCGCCTGCCCGGGTGAACGCTGCGTGCGGCGATGGAACATCAGCAACCCATCATTCCGCGATAGCCAGGAGCTCCGCAATCCCTCGAGACCCCGCGCACCACGTGCGGCCACCGCATAACCCCCTTATATTTCCCGAGTTATGCCCGCACCTATCTATCTCGACCACGCCGCCACGACCCCCGTCCGCCGAGAGGTCTTCGAGGCCATGGTGCCGTTTTACGGCCCCCGCTTCGGCAATCCCTCCAGCACGCATCGGTGGGGGCGAGAGGCGCGCGCGGCGCTCGACGAGGCCCGCGACCGCGTCGCCCGATGTCTCGGCGCCAACACTGACGAGATCTGCTTCACCTCGGGCGGCACCGAGGCCGACAACCTTGCCGTGCTTGGACCGTGGCGCGCGCGAGATCCAGGACGCACCGCGGTCATCAGCACCGCCATCGAGCACAAGGCGGTGCTCGCCAGCATCCATCAGGCGGGCCGCGAGGGCGCCGAAGAGCGCATCGCTCCGGTCACGAGTGACGGAATCGTCGATGTCAACGCGTTCAGCGCGCTCCTCGCCGACGACGTCGCACTCTGCTCCATCATGTGGGTCAACAACGAGATCGGTACCGTCCAGCCAATTCCCGAGCTCGCGCGCCGAGCGAAGGCCCACGGGATCGTCTTTCACACGGACGCGGTGCAAGCGTTCGGAAAAATTTCGATCGACGTGCGCGAGACGCCGGTGGACCTGCTCACTCTCTCAGGCCACAAGATCGGGGCGCCCAAGGGAAGCGGAGCGATCTTCATCCGCCGCGGGACCCAGCTCGAGTCTCTGCTCCACGGAGGATCGCAGGACCGCGGACGCCGCCCGGGAACGGAGAACGTCGCCGCCGCCGTCGGCCTGGCGCGAGCGGCCGAGTTGGCTCTCGACGAGCGCGAGCGCGAGATGGCGCGGTTAGGCGCCCTGCGCGACCGGCTGGAGCGGGCGCTGCTCGAGCGCGTCCCCGACGCCGTGGTGCACGGACGTGGCGCGCCGCGCGCACCGCACATCCTCAACCTCTCCGTTCCGGGGACCGATAGCGAGTCGCTCCTCATGGCGCTCGACCTCGCCGGCGTCGCCTGCTCGTCAGGCTCGGCGTGCCAGAGCGGAAGCGTTACGCCATCGCACGTCCTGCAGGCGCTCGGGGTTCCGCGCGAGCTCGCGAGCGCGGCCGTGCGCATGAGCCTCGGCTCCATGACCACCGACGAGTGCATCATGCGGGTGTCCGAGCTCTTCCCGGCGCTCATCACCAAGGCGCGGCGCCTCGCCGGCGCGGTGAGCTGAGCATGCCGGCGCGGGTGCTGGTCGCGATGTCGGGTGGCGTCGACTCATCGGTCGCGGCGGCGCTGCTCGTCGAGCGCGGCTACGACGTCATCGGCGCGACGATGAAGCTGTTCTGCTACGGAGAAGACGTGCCCGATCGTCCCTGCTGCTCGCTCGACTCGATCGACGACGCGCGGCGGGTGTGTGAGCGGCTCGGCATTCCGCACTACGTGCTCAACCTCGAGAGTGCGTTCGGCCATGACGTCATCGACAACTTCGTGAGCGAGTACGCGAACGGCCGCACCCCGATTCCGTGCGTGCGCTGCAACACGTTCACGAAGTTCCGCGACCTGCTTCGCAAGGCCGACGCGGTCGACGCCGACTTCATCGCCACCGGGCACTACGCGCGCGTGATCGACGGCCAGCTCATGCGCGGCCAGGATCCCGGCAAGGATCAGACGTACTTCCTGTGGGGGATCGATCGCCCGGTCGTGCGGCGCATGCTGCTTCCGGTCGGGGACCTGACCAAGGCGGAGACGCGCGCGCGCGCCCATGCCCTTGGCCTCGATGTCGTCGCGGAGAAGCCGGAGAGCCAGGACATCTGCTTCGTCCCCGATGGCGATCACGTGCGTGTTCTCGAGCGACACCTCGGGGCGGGCGCGCCGTCACTCGCGGCGGGCCCGATCGTCACCACCGACGGTCGCGTCGTCGGCCATCACCATGGCTTCGCACGCTACACCGTCGGCCAGCGCCGCGGCCTTCCCGGCGGCTCACCGGTGCCACTGTACGTCATCGCGATCAGACCGGCGGAGCGCGCCGTCGTGATCGGTCCTCGTGAGGCGCTGCTCGGTCGTGGCGTCGTTGCGCGCGGCGTGAACTGGCTCGTCGACGAGGCGCCGCAGGTCGGCGCGCAGGTGAGCGTGCAGGTACGTCACCGCACCGCGCCCGCCCCGGCGGAGCTCGTACGACGCGATGACGACGAGATCGAGCTGGCGCTCGACGAGCCGGTTGCCGCGATCACGCCCGGGCAGTCGCTCGTCATCTACGATGGCGAGCGCGTGCTCGGCGGGGGGCTCATCGAGCGGGCGCAGGGGATGCGCGTGGGACTCCCAGTGCTCGCCGCTTGATCGCGTGGACGGCAAGGATGACGGAGCTCACAATTCAGAATATTGAGTTCAGAGTTCGCAACACACCAACGGGGAGCCACTGCGTGGCCCCCCGTAGTCGTTTCTGAATTCTGAATTCTGCCATCTTTTGCCGTCCACCCGAATCTCAGTACTTCAACCCCCCCGCCTCCGCGAACTCCTTCATCAGCCGCTCCTGCTCATCGGACAGGTGCGGCGGAACGGTGACATCGACCTCGACGATGAGGTCGCCGCGCTGGCCGTTGCGCTCGATACCCTGCCCGCGCACGCGGAAGCGCTTTCCCGGCGGGGTGCCGGGTGGGATCTTGATCGTCACCTTCTTGTTGTCGAGCGTCCGCACCGCGATGCGTGAGCCCAGCGTCGCCTGCGCAATGTTGAGCGGGACCTTGGCGATGAGGTCGTTGCCTTCCCGCTGAAAGAACCGGTCGGGCTCGACCTGGAAGTTGATGAAGAGGTCGCCCGGCGGGCCGCCGTTAGGCCCCTTTCCCCCCTGGCCGCTGAGTCGTAACCGCGTGCCGGTATCGACCCCTGGCGGGACTGTGATCATGACGGTCTTCCGGACGCGTTTCTCTCCAGTCCCGTTGCACTCGGGACACCGCTCGGTGGGTACCTGCTTCCGACCGAGGCACATCGGACAGGGACGGCTGACGGCAAAGCCTCCCTGGCCGAACGTCACGTTGCCGCGGCCATTACACTCGGGGCACGTCTTGAGGGTCGCGCCCGGCGCCGCGCCGGAGCCATGACATACCGGACACTCCTCGTTGACCTCGAGCTGGACCGGCAGCTTGCCACCGAGCGCGGCGATTCGAAATGGCACGGACAGCGTCGTCTCGATCGACTGTCCGCGCTCGGGACCGGTTTGTCGGGTGCGTGCGTTCGCGGCTCCTCCACCGAACATCGAGCTGAAAAGGTCGCCAAGTCCGCCAAGGCCGCCGATGTCCACGTCCTCGAACCGGAAGCCGCCACTCGCGCCGGTTCCCGCTCCGCCCGGCGCGCCCGGGCCCGCGCCCCCGGGCCGCGCGCCTCCGAAGCCGCCGCCACGACGCTGCGCGAAGTCGCCGAACGCGCCGAGGCGCCGCATGTCGTCGTACTGTTTACGCTTCTCGGCGTCGCCGAGGACGTTGTACGCCTCGGAGATCTCCTTGAAGCGATCGGCGGCCTTGGGGTCGTCGCGGTTGGCATCGGGATGCCATTTCTTGGCCAGGCGACGGTACTGCTTCTTGATCTCGTCCTGCGATGCGGACGCGGAGACGCCCAGGACCGCGTAGTAGTCCTTCGTCTGGGCCATGCGTGCCTAACGCCGCCTCACTGCGACCACTGTCGGACCACGACGCGCGCCGGACGCAGCAGCTGACCGCTGAATCGGTAACCCGGCTGAAACACCTGGGACACGACGTGGTCGTCCTCCGGCGACAGCGCCGGCTCCGTGGCGACCGCTTCGTGAACCGACGGGTCGAACGTCTGGTTGACCGGATCGATCAGCTCCAGTCCGGCGGCCGCGAGCGCCTTCATCAGCTTCTTCGCCACGAGATCGACACCCTGGATGACCGAGCCCGCGTCGGTTGACGCGGGATCCACCGCCGTCACCCGGCCCAGATCGTCCAGCGAGTCGACGATGTGCTTCAGCAGCTCGCCCTGCGCGCGGGCACCGCTTTCGGCGCGCTCGCGCGTGGTCCGCTTGCGATAGTTGTCGAACTCCGCGGCGAGACGCAGATACCTGTCGCGAAGCTCCGTCACGGCGCGATCGGACTCGGTGGAGACGCGCGCATCGTCCTCCGTGTCGTCATCGGCGTCGGCGTCGCCCGCACGCGTGGAGGCATTCGTCACCTCCGCATCGTCCGGGACACCGTCGCCCTGGGGTCCGGCACTCGCCGCGACCTCATCGTTGCGCTCCATCTGCTCGCGTGCCGTCTTGTCGGCTCCCGATTTCACATCATCTCGCACGGTAGACCTCGTGTTCGTTGCCAAGCCGCGCCGCCGACGTCAGCGCGACGCGCACCTCAATAACATCGCTTCCCACACTGGGACGGGCAACTGCCGGGCCGGGCCCTCAGGCGTTACCCAACATCCGCCGAACGAGGTCGAGCGCGCCCTGAGACGCGCGTTGCCGAATCTCCTCGCGATTACCGGGATACACCCGATGGCTGGCGCGGACCTGCCCGTCGACGTCGACGGCGATCCAGACGAGCCCCACCGGCTTCGCCGGCGTGCCACCCCCGGGGCCGGCGATTCCCGTGATCGCGATGCCGATGTCCGCCTCCATCCGGTCGCGAACGCCTGCCGCCATCTCACGCGCGGTCTGTTCGCTCACCGCACCGTGCGCGCGAATCGTCGCCGGATCGACGCCGAGGAGGTTGACCTTCACGACGTCGTCGTAGGCGATGATGCCGCCGAGGACGACCTCGCTCGACCCGGGAATCGCGGTGAGCCGGGCCCCAAGCATGCCGCCCGTACAGCTTTCGGCGACGGCGATTCGAAAACCGCGGGCGCGCGATCGTTGAAGCACGACGCCGGCGAGGTCGGTCTCGTCCTCGCCGTAGATGTGCTCGCCGATGATCGGTCGGAGCTCCTGGATCGCGGCATCGAGGAGCGTGGTCGCGTCGGCAGCCGACATTCCGCGCGTCGTGAGGCGCAGATCGATACCGGCGAGGCTCGGTAAATAGGCGACCGGCAGTCCTCGCACGGCGCGCGCGCGATCGCCTAGCAGGTCGGCGAGGTGCGACTCGGAGATACCCATGCATCGAAGGGTTCGCGAGCACACTACCTCGCGAACACTGCCCATCCGCGCCTCGACCTCCGGGATGATGACGTCGAGCGTCATGCCGCGCATCTCGCGTGGTACGCCCGGGAGCATCGCGACCCAGCGGTTGCGCTCATCCTCGATCCAGATTCCCGGCGCGGAGCCGTGCCGATTTTCGAGCACGCGCGCGCCCTCCGGAACGAGCGCCTGCTGTCGGTTCGACACGGGCATCTGTCCCTTGAAGCCGTACTGCCGAAAACGCTCCTCGATCATCGCGACGATGTCCTCGCGCATCTCGAGGCGCCGGCCGAACAGCGCAGCGATGGCGGGCTTCGTTAGGTCATCCGCGGTGGGACCGAGCCCACCGGTGGTGATGACGGCGCCGGTCCGATCCAGCGCCTCGCGAACGGCGGCGGCAATCGCTTCCGCGTCATCCCCAACCGTGGCGCGCCGCACCACCTCGACCCCATGCCCCGCGAGCTCACGCGCGAGATAGGCGGCGTTCGTGTCGGTGGTGAAGCCGAGCAGGAGCTCGTCGCCGATGGTGATGATTTCGATCTTCATGGGGTCCTCAGGGTCCTCAGGGTCCGCAGGGTCCGCAGGGTCCCGAGGTGCGGGGTGGTCACGGCTTCGACCCCGAGGACCCCGAGGACCCCGAGGACCCCCGAGGACCTACGCTCTGAACACCGTCCCGTATCGCCGCAGATACAGCCACATCGACCACACCGTCAGCGCCACGGCGACCGCCATCGTCAACACGCCAGCGATGCCGTTGAACCACGCGAAGAGGCGCCATGCGGGCGAGGTCCAGCGCTCCTGCGCGGCGAGCGTGGCGGCGCCAAACCAAAAGAACGCGATACCCACCCACGTCCATTGGAATCCTGTTTTCACCTTGGCCGGGCCGATCGCGCCAATCACGACGCCTCGCCTGGCCGCGGCCTGGCGGAACAGCGTCATGAACAGCTCGCGGCCGAGGACGACGCCCAGGATCCACCAGGGCAGGCCCACGGGCCCCCAAGGCGTGAGAAAGGGGAACGCGGCGCCACTGCCGTCCGCGCGCAGCATTGGCCCGAGCACGCCATCGACGACCGGGGTCCGATGCGGCGAGACGAGGGAGGCATCCCACCCATTCCCCGCCAGGAGAAACATCGGGACGAAGGTGGCCAGGAGCAGCAGCTTGTCGGCGAGCGGGTCGAGCAGCGTACCGAGACGGGTGACGAGGTTGCGGCTGCGCGCGAGCTTGCCGTCCCAGTAATCCGTAACCGCGACGACGATGAACAGCGCGAACGCCGCAAACCGCAACGACCACGAGGGCGCGAATGGCAGCAGCGCCACGAGCGGCGAGATGACGATGCGACCGACCGTGAGCGAGTTCGGGAGATTCAGTGACATTAGCGCGGAACGCGAAGGACTAGGCTCCTACGAACCTGCGCAAGCGCCGTGCGACTACGCCAGCGTCTTCAGCACCATCTTGGAGACCGCCTTCAGCGTCTCGAACACGCCTTCGCCGGTCACCGCGACGGCCTCGAAGTAGGGGGCGCGCTCCACCCACTCGCCCGTCTTGATCTGCTCGACGAGGTTCTCGCCCGCGTGGTAGGGATCCGGAGTCACACGCTGCCGCTGCGGATCGGAGATCTCCCACCCCGGATTGAGCGACGCCTGCAGCTCACCGATGTTGGCCGCGTTCGGCAGATCGCGCTTGTTGTACTGCACGACGAACGGCATCCGGGTGAGGTCGTACCCGTACTCCTGCATGTTGTCGTAGAGGTTCTGCATCGACTCCTGATTCGCTTCCATGCGCTCGATCTGCGAGTCGGCCACGAAGACGATGCCGTCCACACCTTTCAGGATGAGCTTCCGGCTGGCGTTGTAATAGACCTGCCCGGGCACGGTATACAGGTGGAATCGCGTCTTGAATCCGCGAATGGTCCCGAGGTCCACCGGCAGGAAATCGAAGAAGAGCGTGCGCTCGGTTTCCGTCGCCAGCGAGATCAGCTTGCCCCGCGTCGATGGGTTCACCTTGCCGTACACGTGCTCGAGGTTGGTGGTTTTTCCACCGAGCCCCGGACCGTAGTACACGATTTTGCAGTTGATCTCGCGTGACGCGTAGTTGATCATCGACATTGCCGTTCCCTCTCCTTACTGGAACAGCTTGTCGATCTCATCCTCGGCGCCCGCCAGGATGTTCGGCTTCGCCGTGTCGTCACCGGCCTGGGCGCGCTTGAACATCTGGTCGAAGAGCTTCGTGAGCTCATCGACCGTGTGCTTCACCTTCAGCCTCACGAGTCCAAGCGTGGTCCGATTGTCGAACAGAATGACGAGGATGACCCGGCGGGCAATGTCCGCGAGGTACATCGATTCCTGCTCGCCCTGGTGAAAGAGCGAGTTGAACTCGGTCTCGCCGATGAGGCGGGCGAGCTGGTCGTTGGCGCTGAAGTCGGCGGCGGTGAGGGTGGCGAAGGCCGTGGGGTCGAATCGCGGCTGCTCGCCGACGGTGGCGACGAGCTGTCCCGAGCGATCGACGAGCAGCGCACACCGGGCATTGCTGTCGTTGAGGAACTTCTGGAGCGACTTCTGAATCGCGCCGAAATCGTCCTCGGTGAAGGACCAGCTTGCTGCACCAACGGGCATTGTGTCTCAGCCTATGCGAGGGACGCTTCCATTCGGCGCAGGATGCGCAGGCCGCGCCGTTTGAGCTTGGCGTGCTTCTCCCAATTCACGTAGTCACGCAGGAGAAGGACGTTTTCCGTCGTGTTGTGTCCGCGGAGATAGCCCAAAGCGGCGAGCCGACGCAGCTTGCGACTGCTGAACAAGTCGCGCCGGTACCTGCGTGTCTGCTGACTCCAGACGATTAAGCCCACCAGGAGGCCACCAGCGAAGCCTCCAGCGAGGTAGAGCACGCCGTCGCGGTTATTCACATGGCCCTCCGAGCGCTCAACGCCTGGGCGATGGTCACGCCGTCCGCATATTCGAGGTCGCCGCCGATCGGGATCCCGCGCGCGATCCGAGTGACCGCCGCCCCGAGCGGGGCGACCTGGCGCTGCACGAACAGCGCAGTCGCCTCACCTTCGAGGCTCGGATTCGTGGCGACGATCACCTCCCGGATCTCGTCCGACTGGATGCGCTCGGTCAACTGCCGAATCGTGAGATCGTCCGGGCCAACGCCATCGAGGGGAGACAGCCGCCCCCCGAGCACGTGATAGACGCCTCGAAACTCTCCCGCTCGCTCGATCGCCCCAATGTCGGACGCCTCCTCGACGACGCAGATGACGGTGCGGTCGCGCCGCCCGTCACGGCAAATCCCGCACGGATCGGCCTCGGTGAGGTTGAAACAGACCGAGCACCGATGCACGCGGTCGGACAGCTCGGCGAGCACCGTCGCCAGCCGTTTGCTCTGCTCGGGAGGCTGCTTGAGGAGATGATAAGTGAGCCGCAGTGCCGTCTTCCGACCGATGCCCGGAAGCTTCGCGAGCTCCGTGGCGAGGTCGTCGATCGCCGACATTCTAGAACGGCAGCTTGAAGGGGAGCGGGAGTCCGCCGGTGAGCTTGCGCATCTCTTCCTGCGCGAGGTCGGTCGCCTTCTTCTGTGCGTCGGCGACGGCAACCGCGATCAGATCCTCGAGCATCTCGATGTCCGCGGGATTCACGACGCTCGGGTCGAGCTTGACGGCGCGTACCTGGCCCTTACCGTCGGCCGTGACCGACACCATCCCGCCGCCGCTCACCCCCGTGACGGTCATGTTCCCCAGTTCTTCCTGAATCTGCTGCAGCCTGCCCTGCATCTGCTGCGCCTGCTGCAGAATCTTGGTGAAGTCGGCCATGGAGAGAAGCTATTCTGCGTGGCGGAGTTAGACAATGAGAACGAGGAACGAGGAACGAGGAAGTGGCACGTCGCGCTCCGCCACACCAAAGCATCCCGGCCACTTCCTCGTTCCTCGTTCCTCCTTCTATTCGAGTAGCTCGAGATCCAACGCCTCGATCGCGGCGTCCAGGGCCGGATCCTTCTTTCTCAGCATCTGCGCGCGTTCCTGGCGAGCCTGATCCTCGGTGAGACGCCTGGGGACATCGCTAGTCGGCGCGGCGGGCTGCTCCACACGGCGCACGAGAAGCCTCGTGACACCATCGAACGTGCCGGCCACCGCGGACAACACCTCGGCGGCGCCGCTCTCGATCGTCTTCTCGAAGATCTCGTTCGGCTGCTCGAGCTGCACCGTGATCGTGCCCTGCGCCGATACCGCCACCGGAAGCGCGTGCTCGAGCGCCGACACGAGCATCGGGCGTCCCATCGATCGCACGCGGTCGACGATGTCGCCCCACCGCTCGCACAGAACGTTGAGATCGAGCGCGGCGCGGGGGGCCGGTTTTGGTGGCGCGCTCGGGCCATCGGCGCGCGGGGCGGCGGCTGGTGGTTCCGCGCGGCGCGGCGAGGGTCGCGGCGCATCCGGCACCCGGCGGCTCGTCGAGGGAGTACTGGTCTGCGCGCCGCCACCATCGCCGATGCCACGCAGCAGATCCTCGAGCTCCACCGTGCGATCGAGCAGGGCAAAGCGCACCAACAGCGTCTCGAGCAGGAGCTGCTGTTGGGAGCTCTTGCGGTAAAAGGGCTCGATCTCCGCAATCGCACCGAGCATTCGCAGGAGATCTGGCGCCGTGAATCGATCACGTCGCGCGCGCAGGGCCGAGCGGGTCTGGTCCGACACGTCCGGTGCATCGCCTCCGAGGGTGACGGCGAGCTGCGCGCGAAGCAGATCGGCGAGCCCGGCCAGAAACACCGCGAAATCGATTCCCGACTCGGCCAGACGACCGACCGCCGGGAAGACATCCACGGCGCGCCGCTCGGCGATGAGCTCGAGCAGGCCGAGATACTCATCCTCGGGAACGAGCCCGAGGGCGCCCCGCACAGCGGTCGCCGTGAGGCGGCCTTCCCCCATCGACAGCACCTGGTCGGTGAGCGAGAGCGCATCGCGCATGGACCCGTCGGCGGCCCGAGCGATCATTGCCAGCGCATCGTCATCCGCCCCAACCCCCTCGGCGGCGAGAACGGTCGTGAGACGCTCGCGCACTTCGACAGGTGAAATGCGCTTGAAGTCGAAGCGCTGCAGGCGGCTCATCACGGGGGCCGCTGCCTGCGTGATGCGCTGCGGATCAGTGGTCGCGAACACGAAGATCACTCGTGGGGGCGGCTCCTCGAGAATCTTGAGCAGCGCGTTCCATGCCTCACGAGTGAGCATGTGTGCCTCGTCGACGATGTAGACCTTGAACCGCCCCTCGGCGGTCGGTGCATACATCGCGCGCTCGCGCAGCTCGCGCGCGTCGTCGACGCCGCGATTGGAGGCGGCGTCGATCTCGATGACGTCGAGACTCGCTGAGCCGCTCCAGATGCGCGTGCAGGAGGCGCACTCCCCACACGGTTCGCCGGCGCCCGCGGGGCTTGCGGCCTGAGTTTCCTCGGAAGGCTGGGTGCCCTCGGCGCCCAGCCCTGCTCCGTGTGCGCGGCGCTCGCAGTTGAGCGCCATCGCGAGCACCCGAGCCAGCGTCGTCTTCCCGACCCCGCGCGGCCCGCACAACAGGTAGCCATGCGCCACGCGCCCGCGCGCGATCGCGCCCTTGAGCGTATTCGAGACGTGCGATTGGACCGCGACGTCGGCGAAGCGCTTGGGGCGATACTTCCGGGCGAGAGCGAGATACATGGGGGCGAAAACCGGGCGGGAGGGGCTGCTGCCGAAAGATACGCCGCCGAAATGGAAACGCGCGAGGCCGGATCGGTCTCCGGCGCCCGCGCGAGTGCCTCAGGTCTTACGGGGCAGCGTCCACCACACGTACCGCTGCTACCTGCGGGGTCCTGACGGGATTAGTGAGCTCGCGCCCCCCGGGACCTGAGGCACTGAGAAGTCTAGTCGGTCGCGAGGTGGGTTTCAACTCGAGAGGTGACCGAGGGTGTCGGCCATTCGCTCGACGACCTCCACAAGAACATTCCCCGCCATGCGTACCGCGCCTTCGTCTACATCGAGGTGCGTCACCGCCCGAATGCGCGACGACGACCAGGGGGTGACGAGCACTTCGCGTCGCGCGGCCTCCGCGACCACCGCAAACGCGTCGATCGAGCCCGGCAGATCGAGCATCACGATGTTCGTGTCTGGTGGCACCACGCGCGCGTTCGCCACGCCATCCACGATCGATGCGTAGAGCGTCGCGGTTCCGTGATCCTCGGCGATGCGCGGCAAGTGCGCCTCGAGCGCGTACAGCGCCGCCGCCGCGAGAATGCCCGACTGTCGCATGCCGCCGCCAAACCGCTTGCGCACCGACCATCCCTCGGCGATCAGGTCACGCGGTCCGGCGAGCGCGGCGCCGACGGGGCAGCCGAGTCCCTTCGAGAACGAGACCATCACGGTGTCCGCGACCGAGGCCAGGGTGGCGAGGGTCTCTCCGCTCGCCGCGGCGGCGTTCCAAAGCCGGGCGCCGTCGAGATGGACGGGGAGCGCATTCGCGCGTGCAACGCCGGCGATCTCGCGCATGGCCGGGAGCGAGGTCACCCGGCCGCCCGCCCCATTGTGCGTGTTCTCGAGGCACACGAGCGACGCCCGTGGAACGTGCGGGGATGTTGGCCGGATCGCGGCCGCCAAGACAGCGGCATCCAGGACCGGATCGCCGGCGACAGGCCGGACTTGCACGCCCGCGAGCGCGGCGGCGCCCGCCATCTCGTAATGCAGGATGTGCGCGCCGGCATCGAGCAGTATTTCCGTACCCGGACGCGACAGCAGCCACACCGCGGCCTGGTTGGCCATCGTTCCACTGGGGAAAAAAAGCGCAGCGTCCTTCCCCAGCAGCTCGGCGACGCGCCGCTCGAGGCGTCGGGTGGTCGGATCTCCGTCGAGGACGTCGTCGCCGACCTCGGCGTCCGCCATCGCGCGACGCATGGCGGGCGTCGGCTTCGTCACCGTGTCGCTTCTCATGTCGATGCGCATGCGCCTGAAGATGCGCGCACGGCCGATAAAGACAAACCCGCCGGCTCACGCCGGCGGGTTCGTGTCGCGTAGCATCCCGCGTCTACGGCTTGGTCTTCACGGTGGGAACTTTCATGGTCACCGTGTCCTTGCCCAAGGTGATCGAGCTGTCCGTCACATCGACATCCGGTACGACGACACGCCGATTCTCCGTGCCGACGGTGATTTCCGCATCGGCGGGATCGTTCACGCGAGTGGTGTCGCCAATCGTGTCGATCTCCCCGGCATCGGTCTCGTCGCGAGTATCGACACGACATGCCGCAAGCGTGATCACCCCGACGACGGCGGTGATAAGCGTCCTGTGTCGCACGTGGTTCCTCCGGTGGTGTACGACGATCCATGGAGGCAACCTTCGCGCCACGCTCAGTCCTCGAACGTTTCCCGCTGAAGCCTCCTAACGCGGCGCAGCTCATAGACCTGACCCACCTCACCCCCGAGGATGAAGATCACCGCGGCGTAGTAGACCCACGTCACCATGATGACGATGACATAGAGCGTTCCCGTATAGAGGCTGCCCGGTTTGAAGGACTCGAGAAACGCCGTGAACCCGTACTTCGCCAGCTCGAACATCGTACTCGTGAACGCGGCGGCGATCAGCGCGGCCTGCCAGCGAATGCGGCGCACGGGTAGAAACTTGTAGAGCGAAAAGAACATGAGCACGAGCACGGCGTACGCGAGCGTCCAGCCGACGTAGAACTCGAGCGTCCCCATTACGTCCTGCGCGATCCCGAAGCGCGAGAGCGCGCTGACGCCACGCGTGGTCGCGAGCGTCAGATACGCGCTGAGCACCGTGTTCGCGGCAAAGAGCAGCGACGCGAGCACGGTGATCTTGATGTCGAAGATCTTTCCCTGGATGATCCCGCGCTCCTGCTCGATGTCGAAGATCTCGGCCAGCACGGTTCGGAGGGATCCGAACAGACGCGTCGAAAACCACACGAACCCGACGGCACCGAAGAGGCCCACCTTGCCGCGGGCAGCGATGATCTCGTCGATCAGCTTGCGGAGCGGCGAATCGGCGCGCTCGGTACCGGGCGGCAGCAGCGCGTTGATGAAGGTCCACACGCGGGACGAGGCATCGGCCGCCGTCTGGTCGAGGATATAGCCGAGGGCGGAAAACAGCAGCAGGACGAATGGGACAGCGGCAAGGAGGAGGTTGAAGGAGACGCCACCCGCCAGGAAAAAGATCCCGTCCTCGCCCGCGTTGTCCCAGACGCGCTTGGCGTAGTCGCGAAGCGTCCACCCGATGCGCTTCGGGAGCGACCGGCGCGGCATGCGTTAGGCGCGGCGGCGGCCGGGCACCCTGTGGGCCGGCCGCCGGTCAGCCTTCGGCTTCGTCGAGATCCTCGTCGAGATCCGCGTCCACCGCTGCCTCGACCCGGCCACGGCGGCCGCGCGACTCGCGCGCGACGTCAGCCCCCGCCTGGTAGGACGCCTTGCTCTCGGCGATGCGCCGCTCGAGGTCTTCCCGCGCCTGGTGCGCGGCTTCGCGCCCCGCCTCGATGGCGCGCTCCGCCTGCCGGCGCTTGAGCTCGAGTGCCGAGCGGGCCGCCTCGAGCTTGTCCTCCACCGTGCGGCGAGCATGCTCGTACCGGTCGGTGACGTTGTCGGCCAGCTCGCCCGCCTTTTCGCGCGCGGCGCGCTTCACCTTGCGGGCCTCCCGCCGTAACCGCCGCCGCGTCTCGAGACCGGAATCGGGCGCGAGCAGCAGCGCCACTCCCGCGCCCAGGGCGATGCCGACCAGGAAGGAGCCGAAGCTCCCGCTGGTCCGCTCAATGACTACGTAGGCTTCGTCGTCGTATTCGGATCTCGACATATGGGTGCGCTCTCCTAGCGCCGCTTCTTCGCTTTCGGTTCTTCCTTCTTCGCTTTCGCCGGCGACGCGCTCACGGGTCGTTTCTCCGGCCGTGCGCCGCCCCCATCCGCGCCGTTGGGACCCAGCAGCCGTGACAGCTCACCCCGCAGCTCCCCCGTGGACGTTCCGAGCAGCTTGGCCGACCGGTCCAGATCACCCCCTGTGGACGCGAAGGTCCGCAGGATCAGCTGTCTCTTCGCGTCAGCAAGGGACGAGCCGACGGGCACGCTCACCACCGCCGGGATCTCACCGCTCGCGCGAAGGTGGCGAGGCACGATGTCGGCCGCGCCAATCGTCGAGCTGCGCGACATGATGACCGCACGCTCGACCGCATTCTTCAGCTCTCGCACATTGCCCGGCCAGTTGTACGACAGAATCCACTCCCAGGCGGCGTCGTCGAAGCCGGTGACCTTCTTGTTGTTCTGCCGGGAGTACCGAATGAGGAACTCGTTCGCGAGCAGCTTGATGTCGCCCACCCGCTCCCGAAGGGGCGGGAGGTAGATCGGGACGACCGCGAGGCGGTAGTACAGATCCTCGCGCAGCTCGTTGTCCGCGAGCGCCTTCTCGAGGTCCTTGTTGGTCGCCGCGACAACGCGAATGTCGACGCTGATTTCCCGCTTGCCGCCGAGGCGACGCACCTGCCGGGACTCGAGCGCGCGCAGGAGCTTCACCTGGATGTCAGTGGGCATTTCCGCGACTTCATCGAGGAAGATCGTTCCGCCATGAGCCAGCTCGAAGGCGCCCTGCTTCTCGTTCGTGCTTCCGGTGAAGGCGCCCTTCTCATGACCGAACAGCTCGTTCTCGAGAATGTCCTTGGGAAGCGCCGCACAGTTGAGCGCGAAGAATGGACCCTTTTCCCGGTCGCTCTTCGCGTGCAGCGCCCGTGCGACCAGCTCCTTGCCGGTTCCCGATTCGCCGAGGATGATCACGCTGGCGGTCGACGGGGCGACGGCCTCGATGAGCTGGTACACCGAGCGCATCTGCTCCGACTGTCCGGTGAGCTCCCCGTAGTGCGTGAGGTTGGCGAGCTCGCTGGTCAACGCGCGGTTGGTTTGCTTCACGACGAACTTGTCGACGGCCTTGGGGATGAGGGCCTTCAGGCGGTTGAGCTTTTCGCTGTTCAGCGGCTTTTCGATGTAGTCGTATGCGCCCTGCCGCATCGCCTGTACGGCCGAGTCGACCGTCGCCTGCCCCGTGATGATGATGCACTCCGTGTGGATCTCGCGCTGCTGCATCTCCTTGAGCAGCGCGAGTCCGTCGAGCTTCGGCATCTTGAGGTCGGCGAGAATGACGCCGTAGGCATCATTGGAGAGCCGCTCCAGCGCTTTCTGTCCGTCGACGGCGACGTCGACGGTATATCCCTCGTCCGACAGGATGGCGCTCAATCCATCGGTGATCGCGCGCTCATCGTCGGCGATCAGAATCTTCGCTTGCTGCTTGGTGGTCATTCGGTCTCGGCACGGCCGCGCGTGCGCGCGGGAAAGAGCAATGTCGGACCGGACGGCTCCGACTGAAGCCGTACGCCGACGGGAAGTCTCGGTGTGGCTCGCGGTCCCGTGAACCGGGCAGCAACCCGATCGCCTTCGCTCGCAATATGGAGACGAATCGCGACACCTGGCCCCAGCATCTCGTCGAGTGTAGCCGCCAGTGCGGCCCGGGCGTCATCCGCGGCCGTTTCGATACCCGTGGACCCCTCACTGAGGTCCATGGAGACGCTCCCGCCATCTGCGCTGGCGAGGGCATCGTACAACGTGATCACGGGTCCTGCCAGCATCGCCAGATCGTTTCGCGCCGGCCGGGCGAGAGCCAGCAACGCATCGACCAACCTGGAAACACGCTCCAACTCACCTGCCGCCGCTGTCGCAAACGGCAAGACCGCCGGTGACTCGACAGCCCCCCGCTCGCACCGTGACCGCACCACCTCGAGGTTGACGGCGACCGCGTTCAGCGGATTTCTAATCTCATGCGCAACCCGGCCCGCCAGATTCTGTAGCGCTCCCAACCATTCGCTGGATGAAGCGTCACCCTCGGTCATTCGCCGGCATCGGGGTCATCCGGAGCGGCAACCACCGCGGGCGTGAGGCCATCCGGCGCACGCCGATGCTGTTCGGCTGGCGACACCCATTTCTTTACCAGGTCCGCCGTCCCGACGACTGCCAGCTGCTCGAACAGGAACGAGAACTTCTCATCGTATACCCGCCCGAGCGGTCCCCGCACGGAATCCGGCAGGTCCCATAGCTCGCGCTTGAACGGTCCAAGCGCCTTCTTGCGGGTCTTGTAGTAGAACTGGTCCGCGGAGTCCTTCGGCTTCCGCTCCTCGGCGGCGTTTTCGTCCAGCCATTTGTAGATCTTCTCCCGCATGCCACCCGGGATGTGATCGTAGAGCAGGTTCTGGAAGTTGGTGGCGAGGTGAATCTCGCACGCGCCCACGCGCGGGAACGCGTTGAAGGCATCGTCAGGCAGCGTCGATGCACCATGCTGTACCGCGCCGGCCAGCCCGTATTCCTTTTGAGAGACGAGCGACAACTCCTCGAGCGCGTCCAGATCGAGCTTCACCTCGGCGATCTTGCCGTCGGGCAGGACGACGCCGCCGTGTGATGTTCCCGTCTGCACGCTGATCTTCGAGAGGCCCACGGCTTTCTTGCCGAGGCGATCGCGGAGCGTGCGATTGTAGCCCTCCATGAACGCCCGCAGCTCGTGGACGTTGGAATTCTGACCGCCCACTTCGCCGATCTCGCCACCCACCGAGATCGTCACGTCGTCGGGCTCGATCTCACGAATGTACGCGGTGATCTCGACCGCCTGCTCGTAGTTGAGACGCTGCTGCTCGTCGAGCGAGGGCTTGGCGATGTCCACCAGGGTCGACGTGTCCACGTCGATGTTGTAGAAGCCGGCCGTCACCGCTTCGAGCGCCAGCTGCTTCACCGCCGCGACTTCTCCATCCGGGTCCACCACGAACTTCTTGGCGTTGACCTGGAAGTGGTCACCCTGAATGAACACGGGACCGCGAAACCCTTCACGCAACGCGGCCGCGAGGATGACGGCGACGTACTCCGAAGGGCGCTGGTCGGTATAGGCGATCTCCGAGCGCGCGATCTCGAGGATGAACGCGCCCACGTTCAGGCGAATCGCCGTACGGAATATCGAGCGCGCGGTGTCGTACGTCATGCCGCGCACGTTCATCGCCGGAACGGTCCAACCGCCGGGCGCGTCGCCACGCCCTCGGGCGAGGTAGAGGTCGTTGATCGACGCGGCCCGCACGCCGACTTCCTGTCCGATCTCCCAAATGAGCCACCGCGCGTGGTCGCGCGCCTGCCCCTGACCGAAGACCGCCTCTCGCACCAGCGCATCCATCGCCGGCGACGCGAGATCCTTTTCCCGCGTCACGACGACGTGACCATTGTCGACGCGAACGGCTCCCCCCACGGTCTGGGAGGTCCGGGTCGCTTGACTGTGCATCCATCCTCCGAAGAAGTGCCTTGCCTGACGTACTTTGGGTGGGTCGGGTGCGTTCGGCAAGGGCGATGCTCACACTACCGATTCCGGGTCGGGCTTGGGGAGCGCGTCCCATTCCTGTCGCGCGTCACGCGCATCCGGCCGCCCCAGCATGCCGTAGGTGTAGCGTTTCCCGAGCTCGACACCCGGCTGGTCGAGTGGATTCACCTCGTACAGCGCGCCGGCGATGACCGTCGCGATCGCGAGCATCATCAGCATCGAGCCGACGTGCCACGCGTCGAGCTTCTCGCAGGTGATGGTCATGTTGGGCCGCCCACGTCGCGCCAGCGCCCCCGCGGTCGCCCGCCGCTCCACGTCCAGCAGCTCTCCGAGCGAGTGTCCGCCGAGATACGCGAGCTCGGGGACGTCCTGGTGCAGCTTCGGGATCGTGATATCGGTCGAGCGCGCGCCGACGGCGATGAAGGTCACCGTCTTGTCGAGTGGGCCCTCCATGAACAGCTGCACCTGCGAATGCTGATCGGTCGCGCCGAGCGCGGGAATCGGCGTCGGCCCGACACTGGTGCCGTCGGGCTTCGTCTTCCCCAGGCTTTCCGCCCACAGCTGGACGAACCAGTCGCCGACGTCGCGTAGGTTGTCGCTGTACGGCATGATGACATGCGTGCCCAACTCATGCTGCGTGTCGGCCAGCCATTGGAGCACGGCGTACATGGCCGCGGGATTCTTTCGCAGCTCGCGCGCCCCGCACCGCTCGGCCATGTCGCCCGCGCCCGCCATGAGCGCCTGGATGTCGATGCCGATCAGCGCGGCGGGAAGGAGCCCCACCGCCGACAGCACGCTGAAGCGACCGCCGACGTTGGAAGGGATGTCGAGCGTCGGGATAGACTCTTCACGCGCGATCCGACGAAGCGAGCCCTTCTCGGGATCGGTGACGAACACGAGGTGGCGCTGGAACTTGTCGCCCAGCGCTTCGATCAGCCGTCCGCGCACCACGAGATACTGCGCCATCGTCTCGGCCGTGCCGCCGGACTTGGAGACCACGAGAAAGAGCGTGCGGCCAAGCTCGATACGGCCGAGGAGCTCGGCGATCGTGACGGGATCGACGTTCTCGAGCACGTGCAGACGCGGGAAGTAATCGCGCGCCTCGTCGCCCAGCTCGTTCCAGCGTGTCGACCGCAGCGCCGAGCGGAGCGCGATGGGACCGAGCGCCGAGCCGCCAATGCCGAGGACGACGATGTCGCTGAACGCCTGCCCTGCCCCCTCGGCGAACTGACGAATCTGCTGCGTGCTCTCGTGCGCGGCGGGAAGGTCGAGAAACCCGAGCTCCCCGCGTCCGCGACGCTCGTCGAACACCGCCATCGCGCGCGCGAACGCATCGCCGGCGGCCTCCAGCGCGGCGAGGGGGATCCCGCCCGGTACGTTCTCGGCGAGCATGTTCGTGTAGTCGAGCCGAAGCGCCATATCAGTCGATCCGGATGGTGAGGCCGTCGAACGCCGGCGCGATCCCGGGCGGGAGCTCCGCCTCGAGGTCCGCGTGGCGATTGTCGTGCGTGAGGTGCGTGAGGTACGTGCGCTCGGCGCCAAGCTCGCGAGCGACGCGCACGGCCTCCGGGATGCTCAGGTGTGTCGGATGCTCCGTGCGAAAGAGGGCGTTGATGACGAGCACCTTCGCCCCGCGCATCTGCTTCATCGCGGGCGCCGGGACGCTCTTCGCATCAGTGATGTACGCGAGCGGGCCAATACGATAGCCGTAGACCGAGAATGGTCCGTGCGGTACGGCGACGGCCGTGACGTTCATGCCTCCGAGCTCCACCGATTCGCCGTCCTCGAGCGCTCTCGCGTGCCCCTCGGGCTTCGACGTTCCCGGGAGCGGACGAATGCTGTCATCGAAAATGTAGGGAAAGCGCCGAGCGAGCCGATCGAGCGTATCGCGTGCACCGTAAATCGGGAGCGCCGCCCCACGGCGCACGGAGATGGCGCGAAGATCATCGATGCCGTGCGTATGATCGGCGTGATCGTGCGTGTAGAACACGGCATCGACGCGATCGATGTCGGCGGCGATGAGCTGCACGCGCAGCTCGGGCGGCGTATCGATGAGGATTCTCGTGCCGTCGTCCGTCTCGACCAGGGCGCCAACGCGGGTGCGTCGATCGCGAGGATCGGGAGAGCGGCATACCTCGCAATGACATCCGAGCTGCGGCACGCCGAAGCTCGTGCCGGTGCCGAGGAAGGTCAGCTTCACACCACTTCGACCTTCATCATGTTCGTGCTGCCGGGCTGATCGAAGGGGACGCCCGCCGTGACGACGACACGCTCGCCCGGCTTCGCGAGCCCGCGGTGACGTGCCGCCGTCAGCGCATGCCCGACCATCTCGTTGTAGCTGGCCGCTCTCGCCACGAGCTCGGGCTGCACGCCCCAGACGAGGGCGAGCTGCCGGTAGGTGCGCTCGACGTCGGTCGCCGCGAGAATGGGAACCTCGGGCCGATGCGATGCCACGACGCGCGCGCTGAATCCGCTCTTCGTGAACACGATGATGAGCGGCACGGCGAGCATGCGCACGGCCGCAACGGTGGCGGCGGCGATGGCATCCTCGGTCTCCACCGGCGCGTCCGCTCGCCGCAGTCGCGCGTGATCGGTCGCGCGCTGCCGTGGAGCGGGATGGCTCTCGATCTCGGTGATGATGCGACTCATGGCCCGGACGGCGAGCTCCGGATACTGCCCCGTCGCCGTCTCCGCCGAGAGCATCACCGCGTCAGTGCCATCGAGGATCGCGTTCGCGACATCGCTCGCTTCGGCGCGCGTGGGGCGCGGATTCTCGATCATCGACTCGAGCATCTGCGTCGCGGTGATGACGGGGCGGCCGGTGGCGTTCGCGAGTGCGATGATGCGCTTCTGCGCGATCGGCACTTCCTCGAACGGGAGCTCCACGCCCAGGTCGCCCCGCGCGACCATCACCGCGTCGGTGACGCGCATGATGCTATCGATGTTCGCGAGCGCCGTATCCTTCTCGATCTTCGCCACGACCAGCATGTGGGGCGGGATGAGGCGCCGCAGTCCCTCGATGTCCTTCGCGCGCCTCACGAACGACAGCGCCAGGTAGTCGACCTCCTGCTGCACCGCGAACTCGATGTCGGCGCGATCCTTCTCGGTGATCGAAGGGGCCGAAACCAGCACGCCGGGCAGATTGATCCCCTTGTGGCTCGACATGGGGCCGCCGTGCACGACGCGCGCGACCACGCGCGGAGCGTGCACCTCGAGCACGACGAGATCGAGCAGTCCGTCGTTGATCAGAATGCGATCCCCGACTTTCACGTCGGTTGCCAGCTCGCCGTACGTCACCGGAACATCGCCCGCTTCCGCCACCGCCTCCGGGGCCAGCATGATGTCACTCCCCTCCAGTAACATGATCGGCGCGGGAAGATCGCCAATGCGGATGCGCGGCCCCTGGAGATCGCCGAGGATGGCAACTGGGCGACCAATCTCCTTCGCGATCGCGCGAACGCCCCGGATGACTTCGGTGTGCTGGTCGTGCGTGCCGTGCGAGAAGTTGATGCGCGCCACGTTCATTCCCGCCGTGATGAGCGCGCGCAAGACGACCGGCGACGACGAGGCAGGACCGATGGTGCAGACGATCTTGGTCCGCGCAGTATGACGAGAGGTGGGGGAGGTGGTCGAGGTTGTCGAGGTCGTCGCGGCGGCTGCAGTGCTCACGCGGCCCTCCCCTCGATCGCCTCGCTCACCGCGACGGCCTCGACGACCTCGGCCGTCACCTCCCCACCACCTTCTGCTCGAGCCGCTCCAGCAATCCCTCGAAGGATTTCTGGAACGAGGCGAGACCATCCACGAGGAGCTTGTCGGTCACGGAGGCGAGTGAGATGCCCGACGATTCCAGATCGGCGATCGCGCGGCGCTCACGGTCGACGTCCACATCCACCGTGCGAGCGACGATCCCGTGATCGCGGAATGCGTCGATGGTTTGTGGCGGCATCGTGTCGACCGTATCCGGACCGATGAGCGCCTCGACGTACATCACGTCGCGGTAGGCGGGATTCTTGGTGCTGGTGCTCGCCCAGAGCGGGCGCTGGACGCGCGCGCCGTTGGCGGCTAGCGCGTCCCACCGTGCGCCGGAAAAGCGCTCCCGAAAGAGTGCGTAGGCGAGCTTGGCGTTGGCGATGGCGATGCGTCCCTTCAATGCACGCAGGCGCTCGGCGTCCCCCGCCGGCATGCCCGCCACTCGAGCA
This sequence comes from Gemmatimonadaceae bacterium, assembly GCA_025930755.1. GTDB lineage: Bacteria > Gemmatimonadota > Gemmatimonadetes > Gemmatimonadales > Gemmatimonadaceae > JAICNG01. The sequence goes on along the minus strand of JAICOJ010000008.1, from coordinate 2,525 downwards.
TCGATGCGCTTGTCGACTTCGGTGTCGACACGGCTGACGAAAAAGCTGGCGACCGAGGCGATCCGATCGACCGACTTCCCGTTGCGCACCCGGTCTTCGAGACCGCCCAGATAAGCCTCGATGATGTCGGCGTAGGCGTCGAGCGCGAACAGCAGCGTGATGTTGACGTTGATGCCGTCGGCGATGAGACGGCGCGCGGCAATCGCTCCGTCGCGCGTCCCGGGCACCTTGATCATCACATTGGGACGGTCCACGGAAGTCCAGAGGCGGCGCGCCTCGGCCAGCGTCTCTTCGACATCGTGTGCGGCGCCCGGTGAAACCTCGATCGACACGAAGCCGTCGCCGTGACCGCTCTGTTCGTACACCTGCCGAAACACGTCGCACGCGTCGCGCACATCGTCGGTGGCGATCATCTCGAACAGCTCCCAGGACGTATGCGTCGTGGGGGCGGATGCCAGCTGATCATCGTACGCGTCGGACTCGGTGAGCGCTTTCTCGAAGATCGTCGGGTTCGAGGTCATGCCGGTCAATGCGTCACGTTCGATCCGCTCCGAAAGGTCGCCACCCCGAAGGAGGGAACGGTCGATGTAGTCGAGCCAGATCGATTGCCCGGCATCGTGAAGCGCGTGCAGTGGTGTCTTCGACATGGTTTGGTCAGCAGCGTTGGCGTCTCGCGCCGCGATTCGCGGCAGTCCGCCGAAACATATCATCTGCCTGGCTTGCCCGCTCGCTTCCCGCCATCGGGCGTGCCGTGCATCTTCGGCGAGTGGATACGACCCGATCGACTGCCGCTCGCGCTCGCGCTCTTGCGAAGCAGCTCGACGGCACGCTCGTCCCCGCCGTCCCGGTACCCCGGCGTTCGACCGGCGAGCTCCACGTCGACGCACAGCGCGCGTACGCCGATTGGATGGCGAGGCAGCCGGTCGGCGGGGTGGCCGTGTGGGCGCACACAGGCCGAGGGCTGCATCTCGACGCGGCCATGCGCGAGCGTGTGCTGTCCGCGTGGCGCGCGGCGATGCCGGCGCCCGCGCTCATCGTCGCGGGGTGCGGGGTGCCGACCGGAAGCGCGTCGCTCCCCAGCGACGCGCGGATGCTTACCGACGAGGTCATTCGCCGGACGGTCGCCATGGCAACGGCGGCGCGCTCGGGAGGCGCGGATGCGCTGCTCGTCCACCCGCCCGGCCAGCTCGCGACCCTCCCGGGTGCGTCGCGTCGCGTGCTTGCCCTCCACGACGCCCTGGCCGAAGTCGGTCTCCCCCTCGTCGCGTTTCTGCTCTACCAGCGGGCGAGCGGGCTGGAGTACGACGATCCCCTCCTCGACGAGCTGCTCGCCCTCCCCCACGTCGCCGGAGTGAAACTCGCGACGCTCGATTCCGTCATGCGATTCCAGAAGGTCGCGAGTCACATGGCCGCCAATCACCCGGACCGGCTTCTCATCACCGGCGAAGATCGCTTCCTCGGGTACTCGCTCATGATCGGAGCCCGCTGTGCCCTGATAGGAATGGGCGCCGCGCGAACGAGCATGCAACACGCGCTGGTCCGGGCGGCGGTGACCAACGACTCGGGCGCGCTCGTACGCCTGACGAGGGCGTGCGACGCGTTCGCGGCCGCGACGTTCGTCGAGCCGATGGAGGGCTATATTCGGCGCATGCTTTGGGCGTTGGCGGAAGATGGGGTCATCCCCGAGGACGCGTGCCACGACCCGGCGGGACCCCCGCTCGATGGGGATGACCGGGCGCGCGTCGTGAGCGCTATGCGTGCGCTGGACGGCATCGCATGAGACGTGAGCTGCCGGCGCGACCACCCCTCCCCGAACGGGTCCGAAACGAGATCGCCGAGGAGTTCGAGGCGCGCGCCGACAACCCGCTCACGCACAACCTCCGCGAGTGGGCACTCGAACGTTGGGGAGTCGACATCGCCGGCCGCTACGCCGGCCGCAGGACTCGCGTCCCCTTTGGGAAGGCCTCCGGACAGCTCTCCATGACCCCCCAACAGGTCGAGGCCGACGCGCGCGCCGGACTTGGCTTCGTCGTGCTCAAGACGGTGATCGCGCAGGACAACAGTGGCGAACGCGGGATGGCCGCGTGGGCGATCCACGAGACCCACATGCACGTCGAGCGCATCGAGGATGAGGACGGTACGTCGGGATGGACGGTGACGTGGCGAGGGCGTGGCTGGGACAAGCCCTTCTCGAGCTACCTTCGACTCCTCCGCGCGGCGGTGCCCATCGGCGCCGAGCACGACATGCCGGTCGCGGCCTCGGTGAAATACCATCTGCCGGGAAGTGGGGACGAGCCCTTTCGCGAATCCGAGTACCGCTACACCACGCAGGCACTGGCCGCGGCATGGCGCGACGCCGCGGGAAAGGGTGCGCCGATCATCGAGAAGGACTTCAGCCCCACGCTGGCCGGTGACGTGCGCGCGGACGAGCGAGGGAACGTGCTCCGCTGGCTGCGCGAAGTCCCTCGTCTCGTCGGCAACGCCGGCGCCGGTCCGATCGATCTCGGCATGAAGGTCATGAACGC
>JAICOJ010000032.1 GCA_025930755.1 Gemmatimonadaceae bacterium | reverse complement strand
CGCTGACGCCGGCGGCGGTCATCATCGACGAAGTCATCGTCACCGCGACGGGCGAATCGCAGCGTCGCCGTGAAAGCGGCAACACCGTGAACACGGTGCTTCCGACTCCCGAACGCCTGGCGACGTCGACGACGGTCGCACAGCTCCTCGAGGCGCAGGCGCCGGGCGTCTACATCAACAGCCCGGGTGGCACGACCGGCAGCGCGAGCCGCATCCGCATTCGCGGTGCGAACTCGCTGTCCCTCACCAACGAGCCGCTGCTCATCGTGGATGGCATTCGCGTGAGCAACGAGATCACGCAGTCCAACAACCTCGGTGGGGGGATCGGCGTCGGCGGGCAGGGCTCGTCGCGGTTCAACGACATCAACCCCGACGACATCGAGTCGATCGAGATCCTCAAGGGGCCGGCGGCCGCGGCGTTGTACGGAACGGCTGCCGCCAGCGGTGTCATCCAGGTGCGCACGAAGCGGGGCCGTCCGGGCGGCACGCGGTGGACGACCTATGTCGAGGGCGGCACCCAGGAGGACGTGACGGATTATCCCGCCAACTTCACGCAGGTCGGCCGGCTCGTGTCGAACGGCAATCGGACGACCGGCTGTACGCTCGATGCCCAGCTCCGCAACATCTGCACGGCCGTCCCGGACTCGCTCGCCCAGTGGAGCCCGCTGGAGCAGGCGAGCCCCTTCGTCACCGGAACACGCACCAGCCTGGGACTGAGCGTGGCGGGCGGCGGTGAGGCGGCGAACTACTTCGTGTCGGGCGACCTCGACCGCGACTGGGGCGTGCTCGAACCGAACAAATTCAAGCGCGTCGGCCTTCGCGCGAACCTGAACGGCCAGCTCGGCACCGACCTCGGCATTCAGGTCGCGACGAACTACGTCTCGAGCCGTCTCGAGTTCCCACAGAACGACAACAACGTGCTGGGCGTGCTCGGCGGTGCGTTGCTCGGATCGGCGTTCGACAACCCGACCAGCCGCGGCTGGCTCTCGGGGCAGACACCGGGGGAGGTCTTTGCGCTCGATGTGCGCGAGGATGTCGAGCGGTTCCTCGGGTCGCTCGGCGCCAACTGGCAGGCGATGCCGTGGTTGACGATCGTCGGAACGACAGGCGTCGACTACTTCAACCGGCGGAACAAGTCGACCGTCCCGCCGAACAAGGTGTTCTTCGGGGCGTTGCCCGATGGGCAGCGCACGGCGAACACGACCGATGTGTGGAACTACACGGCGAACGGAAGCGCGACCGCCAACTTCTCCCTGTCGCCGGAGGTCCTGTCGACGACGACGCTCGGTGTGCAGTTCACCCAGGAGGCCATTCAAGGGAACCGCGCCTTCGGAGCCAAGCTGCTCGCCGGCACGGGGTCGCTCCAGGGAACGGCCGCCCGCTTCGCCGTCGGTGAGGCCAATACCGACAACAAGACCTTGGGCGCGCTCCTCCAGCAGCAGATCGGCTGGCGCGATCGCCTGTTCGCGACCGCGGCGCTCCGCACGGACAACAACAGCGCGTTCGGCGAGAACTTCGGCTGGATCACGTATCCGGCCTTCAGCCTGTCGTACGTGATCACCGACGAGCCGTTCTTCCCCGAGACCAACGTGCTGACGTCGCTGCGTCTGCGCGCGGCCTATGGGCAGTCGGGACAGCGTCCGAACTTCCGCGACGCCATCACGTTCTTCAACACGCAGACCATCACCGCGGGCGGAACGGACTTCGCCGGGGTGACGGTGGGCGGTACGGGGAATCCCGACCTCAAGCCGGAGCTGTCGCGCGAGTACGAGCTCGGCTTCGAGTCCGCGCTCTTTGGCGATCGGATCGGCCTGGAGTTCACGTACTACGACAAGAAGACGGAGGACCTGCTCGTCCAGCGTCCGCTCCCACCCTCGCTGGCTCTGACGCAGGTGCAGTTCGCCAATCTGGGAACGTCCACCAACAAGGGCTTTGAAGGCCGTCTCACCGCGCGCGTGTTCGAGTTCCGCGACGCGCGCTTCGAGCTCACGGCCATCGGCTCGACCAACAAGAACCGCCTCGTCTCGCTCGGAAGGCTGCCCAATGGCGATCCGATTCCGGACATCGTCTTTGGCCCGCAGCGGCACGTCGCCGGGTACCCGCTGGGCGGGTACTGGGACGAGGGCTACACGTTCCAGGATCTCAACAACGACGGGATGATCTCCCGCGTGAACTGCCCAGGCCAGCCGGCGGTCACCGGCGGTCCCGCGTGCGAGATCACCCGCACGTCCGGGCTGGTTTATCTCGGAAACCCGCTGCCGACGCGTGAGTTCTCGATCTCGCCGCGCATTGCGTTCCGCGACTGGTTCGAGGTGTCGGCGCTGTTCGACCACAAGGGCGGATACAAGCAGTTCAACAACACCGCGCGGTTCCGGTGCAACTTCGGCAATTGCCAGCCGGCGTACGATCGCACCGCCCCGCTCTGGGAGCAGGCGCGGCACTTGACGCAGGGGTTCTTCCAGACCGATGCCGGCTTCGTCGAGGACGCGACCTTCACCAAGCTGCGTGAGGTGGCCATCACCCTCACGGCGCCGCGCGACCTCGCCCAGCGATTCCGGGCCGAGGGTCTTCGCCTGACGGTTGCCGGCCGGAACCTCAAGACGTGGACCGATTACACCGGCTTCGATCCGGAAGTCAACTCTCAACCGCTGAACCTGTTCAGCAACTCCGACTTCTTCACGATTCCACCACTCCGGACGTTCTCGACTCGTCTGACGGTGCAGTTCTGATGACCACACAGCGACCTGAACTCACGGAGAGGACTTCTCATATGATCACCACACGACTCACGCGCGCCCCCGGTGCGGCGCGGCTGAGGGCTGTGCTCCTCGCCCTGGTGGCGGTGGCGTGCAGCCCAGACCGGATTCTGGAGGTCGAGGATATCGACGTCGCCCTTCCTCCGTCCATCGAGGGACCGGAGGCGCTCCCGTCGCTTCTCGCGGGCGCGATCGGCGACTTCGGCACGGCGTACAACGGCGGGGTGCAATCGAGCGGGCTCGCGCTCGATCTCAATCAGGTGACCCTGTCGGGACTCATCTCGGATGAGCTGATCAACACCGAGACGTTCCCCACCCGTATCGAGGTCGACCAGCGCCAGCAGCAGTACCAGAGCAATGGCTCGCTGCGTGACGCGTACTACGCCATTCAGCAGGCGCGCGGAGCGGCGGATCGGGCGAGCGAGGCGTACTACGAGTTCGGTCCTACTCAGCTCGGACTCGCGGAGGCGCTGAACCTCTCGGCGCTCTCGCTCATTTTGATGGCGGAGAACTATTGCGGTGCGGTGCCGATCAGCCGTCAGACTGCTCCGGGTGTGTTCGAGTACGGGTCAGCGCTGACCACGACGCAGCTGCTGGAGCTGGCGCTCGCGAAGGCCGATACGGCGCTGGCCCATGCACGAGCGGCGACGACTGCCGGCACCGCGGCGGCGAAGAGCGCACAAGAGCGTCTCGCTCGAATCGTTCGGGCGCGCGCGCTCCTCAACCTCAACCGCCCGGCCGAGGCGGGGGCGAACCTCGGTGAGGCCGAGGTGCCGACGATTTACCAGTATTTCTTCAAGCATTCGGAGGTGACCGCGCGCCAGAACAACGGCACGTGGGCGACCATCTCGAGTGTCGCGCGGTTCGGGGTCCCGGAGCGCGAAGGGACCAACGGCCTGCCGTTCCGGAGCGAGGGGGACACGGCCGGTACGGTCGACGATCCCCGCATCGCGAGCTTCCGGCGTGGCGGTGCAGGGGTCGGCTTCGACGGGGCCACTCCGCAGTGGATCGTGGGGAAGCACAACAAGCGTGATACGCTCGCGATCATTGCCGATGGCGTCGAGGCGCGCTTGATCGAGGCCGAGGCGGCACTTCGGGCGAATGATTATCCGAGGACGCTGACGATCCTGAATGCGCTTCGTGCCAATGCGCCACTGGCCCGCCTCCGAGGCTATCTCGATGCCAACCAGGATCCGCGGACGCTGCCGCCGCTGCTCCCGGCGGCGACGGCGGCCGCACAGCAAGACCAGCTCTTCAAGGAGCGGGCGTACTGGCTGTACCTAACGAGCCATCGGCTCGGCGATCTGCGTCGACTGGTCCGCCAATATGGGCGCGGCGCAGAGGCGGTGTTCCCGACGGGCACGTACCACAAGCCCGGTACGTACGGGGCCGACGTCAACTCCCCGATTCCTCAGGCGGAAGACAACAACCCCAACTTCGAGCGCTCTGCCTGCGTCGTCACGCAAGCCTAACGCCCGAACGCGTCTGTCGTCCCTCACGGGCTCCGTCGAACGACGGGGCCCGTGATGCATCCGGACCCGGAAGGGCTATGGGCGCCGGCGTCCCCGATATATGTTCCGCCGTTCCTGCCTCAACGCCCCGCCGCTGTCGACTCCGCACGTGCGTACTCCCAAACAGTGGGTTTTCCTCGGCATCACTCTCCTCACGCCGCTCTTACTCTTCGGCGTGGCGGAGGTCATCGCGCGCGTGGTCTGGCCGGAGGGCGCCCTGCCAATGTTCGTGGAGTCTCCCATCGGGAATGGCCAGTACCTCGTCGCGAACCGTGGTGTCGCCCGTCGATGGTTCGCGCGCGAACGGGTTCCACCGGCGCCAATGCCCGAACCCTTCGCGGCGCAGAAGCCGGCACGGGGGTTTCGCGTGTTCGTCCTCGGCGAATCGTCGACGGCCGGGTTTCCGTATCCCCGGAACGGCACGTTCTCCCGCGTCCTGCGCGACATGCTTCGCGATGTGCTGCCCGACGACTCGGTGGAGGTCGTCAACCTCGGCATCGCGGCCACCAATACATACGCACTGGCGGACATCGCGCGCGAAGTCCTGGCGCAGTCGCCCGACGCGGTGGTGATCTACGCCGGCCATAACGAGTACTACGGCGCGCTCGGCGCGGCCTCCACAGAGAACGTCGTCGGGAGCTCGCCCGCGATAAAGCGCGTGTACCTCTGGTTGCTGCGGTCGCGGGTTGTGCTCGCGCTCCGCCGCCTGCTCCAGGGAGGGGCCCCCTCCACACCGGAGGGCGAGACCGCGACCTTGATGGAATCGCTCGCCGGTAACCGGGACATTCCCCTCGACGGCGAGATCTATCGACGCGGGGTCCGCCAGTTCGAAAGCAATCTGTTCCGCCTCGTGCGCGTCTTTCGTAATGAGGAAGTACCCGTCTTCATTGGCAGTCTGGCGAGTAACCTGCGCGATCAGCCGCCCCTGGCGGCGCGCGCGAATCGAGGGCCCGAGCGCGCGGAGGGCACATTCATTAATGCGCGCCGAGCGTTGGCGATGGGAGACGCAACGCTCGCCCAGCTGCTGTTCACGCGGGCGCGGGATCTCGACGTCGTTCGGTTTCGCGCTCCGACGGAGTTCAATCTGGTCGTGGACCGCGTCGCGAAGCAGACCGGCGCCCATTATGTCCCGATCGCGGAGGCCGCGGCGCGGGAGGCTCCCGGCGGAGTGCCCGGCAACGAGTTCTTTCTCGAGCACGTCCACCCGAATCGGCGCGGGTACGCGACGATGGCCCGGGTCTTCTTCGAGGGCATGCGCGACGCCGGCTTTGCCGGACGGACTGCCCGGCTCGAGCGCCTTCGGACGCCGGAGGACTACTATGCGTCCATGGAGCTCACCGCGTTCGACGAGCGCATCGTGAGGCATACGGTGCGGACGCTCACCACGCGATGGCCCTTCGTGTCCCCCACGCGACGCAACGACTACCGTCGCAGCTACACTCCCACGGACCTCTTCGACAGCCTGGCGTTCGGCGTGTCCGGCGGAGCGTCGTGGGAAAACGGAAAGCTTCGCCTCGCGGAGGACTACGAGCGGCGTGGGCAATTCGGCCTGGCGGCGGCCGAATACCGCGGGCTCGTTCGTGATGCGCCCTTCTTCGAGGAGCCTCTGAGACTGCTCGCGCGGATGCTGCTCGCCGCTGGCAACGAAAAGGAGGCGGAATCGGCGCTGGAGCGTGCGCTTCGGCTCCGGCCGTCGACATCGGCCGCGAACACCCTGGCGACGCTCGCGTTGCGGCGGCGGGAGCTACCGCGTGGGATCGCGTTGCTGCGTCTCTCGCTCTCGCTGCAGCCGAACCAGCCGGAGGTTCTCCATCAGCTCTCCCTGGCGTACGGGCTCGCCGGGGACATGGCCAATGCGCGTGCTACGGCGCTCCAGCTTCGACAGCTGGCGCCGGGGTTCCCGGGATTGGCCCAATGGCTGCAGTCGCTGGGCCTTGGACGGTAGCCTCCAGCCGCGCCGCGCTTGACACAGCGGGCGCCGCCGCGGGTATTAGGCTGGGTGAAGGAGGAGCTATCCACATTCGCTCGATGGACGGCGTAAGCCCGGTCGGCGTGCTCTGGCGCGTCGCATTCGCGCTCGCTCTCGCGGTCCTGCCCGACGACGGCGCCGCTCAGGAGCAGCGTGCGGTCGTTGCTGGTATCGTCGTCGACTCGCTGGGCTCGCCGGTCGCCGGCGCCCAGGTGGCCCTCGACGGCACGGAGCTCCGCTCGATCACCGATGCCGCCGGCCGCTTCCGCTTCGCCGACGTCGAGCTCGGCCGGGTGGATGTCGTGGTCCGCCGCATCGGGTTCAAGGCTGCCTCGCTCCGCGTCGACCTCGGGTCCTCCGGCGCGACGCAAATCATGATTACCCTGGCCGTCACTCCCGAGGTGCTGGCCCCGGTCGAAGTCACGGAGCAGCGCGAGGTCTACGACGCGCGTCTCTACGGTTTCGAGACGCGGGCGGCCCAGCGCAAGAGTGGGCACTTCATCACGCGTGACCGGATAGAGCGTTCGACGTCCAAGCGCCTGAGCGACCTGCTGCGGCAGGTGCCGACGGTACGCATCGCGATGGTGCGCGGGCTCGGAACGATGGCGTACGTACGCGGCGCCAACTGCCCCCCGCTGGTCTATGTGGACGGGTCTCCGGCGAGCGCCGGCCCTCTCGACCTCGACCTGATCGATCTCTCCTCGGTCGAGGGAATCGAGGTGTACGGGGGATTTGGCGCCCCGGCGGAGTTCTCCAGCGTGAAAGGCGACCGCTGCGGCGTGATCGCGATCTGGTCGCGCCCATTCCGGCCTCGCGAGCGGACTCCTGCGCCTCCAGCGCAAACATCACTGATAACGGCACTTCTCGAGCTGGAGATGGTTTTTCCGGCCGATGCCGTCGACTCCGTCGCGACCCCGCTTGCCGGAAGTATCAGGACCGTCTATCCCGACTCGCTGCTCCGGGCCCAGGTGGGCGGCAGCGCCAACGTCCGCTTCATCGTGGATACGTCGGGTTTCGTGGAGATGCCGACGCTCGAGGTCAGCGCCACCCATCAGCTATTCGCGCAAGCCGCCCGGGACGCGCTCAACGACGCCCAGTTCTCTCCAGCCGTTCTGCAGGGGCGTCGTGTTCGCCAGGTGGTGGCGCTTCCGTTCAGGTTCACTCCCCCCCGCGGCTCCGGCGACCAGGGCGTTCCGCAGTAGGCGCCTCGCCGGCGGAGATCGCCCCCCCAAGCTCCCTCCCCGAGGCCGCGCCGCGAGCCTCTGAGGCGCCCATCGCCCGCGCCGCCGGTGTTCCGTCCCGCCGGTGCAGCCGAACGCGTAAATCGCTGCGGTAAACGCCGAAGTTGGGTGTTGACACATCGGTGACATGGCCGCATGATGGGGCGCTTTCTTTACCCCTCCCTAACTCCTTCGCAAACATCCACACCTTTTCCAAACACGGAGGTGCGACGCGCGCCGTCAGTGGCGTACCCGAAGTCAGCGTTTGTCCCAGTTCAGGAAGCTCGAGGTCCAATTGAACGAGGTAACCTCCTCAACGAGGAACGGCATGATGCGAGCGACACATGTCAGAAGTATCACCGCCGGGATTGCAGCGCTGCTGGTCGCGCTGTTCTCCGTCAACGGCGCTGCAGCACAGGAAGCCATCATCACGGGACGCGTGACGAACCCGCAGGGGGCCCCCCTGCTGGGCGCCAACGTGTTCATCCAGACGATGAATCTCGGCACGGCTACCAACGCCGAGGGGACGTACCGTCTCGTCATTCCGTCGGCGCAGGCAACCGGCCAGTCGGTCGAGCTCGGTGTTCGCCTCATCGGCCACCGCCCGCAGGCCCGCGCGGTGACGCTGTCGGCCGGAACCCAGGAGCAGAACTTCCAGCTCGAGGCCGATCCTTTCCGCCTCCAGGAAGTCGTGGTCACGGGTGTCACCGAGGCGACGTCTCGTGAAAAGCTGACGTTCTCGGTTGGCCAGGTCACGGAGGAGCAGCTCAAGGAAGTGCCCGCGAGCTCGCCGATTGCCGCCCTTGCCGGTAAGGTGTCGGGCGCCCGCGTGGCCACCGGCATCGGCAATCCTGGTGGCGAGCCGACGATCCGGCTTCGTGGATCGACGAGCCTCACCGTCGGCGGAAGCCGCCCGCTGATCATCGTCGACGGCGTCATCACGCGCGACGAGAACGGCATCTCCGACCTCGACGCGAACGACATCGAGTCGATCGAAGTCCTCAAGGGAGCCGCTGGCGCCTCGTTCTATGGCTCCGATGCCGCGAACGGCGTCGTGAACATCAAGACGAAGCGCGGCCGGAACCTTCCTTCCGACAAGCTGTCGGTCACGCTCCGGACCGAGGTGGGGCAGTCGGGCGTCGAGAACTACGTCCCGATCAACGCCAGTCACCACTACCTGCTGAACCCTGATGGCAACTTCGCCCTGACGTCGTCAGGGGCGCGCATCCTCGATCCGGACGGCATCGCGGACAACCCGTATCCGTCCTCCGGCGTCAACCGGTTCCGCAACCAGCTCCAGGAGTGGATGCAGAACGGGCAGTACGTCTCGACGAACCTCCAGCTCGGGACGCGCCGGGGCAACACGAACTTCAACTCGTCCATCACGGTCGATCGGAACGAGGGCATTCTGCCGCTGACGCACGGCCTGGATCGGCAGAACATCCGTGTCAACATCGATCAGGGCATCTCGTCGAACGCGGACATCTCGCTCGGGTTGACCTACGGCATTCAGAAGAACGACTACGATCCCGCGGGCAACGCCTCGTGGTTCGAGCTGCTGCAGATGCCGCCCGACGTCAACCTCGAGTTCCCGCTCGGCCCCGACGGGACGCAGTTTCACCGGGACATTCCCAACAACGTCTCGCCGAGCTCCCGGTCGAATCCGTTGTACTTCCTCGCGAATGCCGACTTCCGTCAGCGCCGCGAGCGCATTCTCGGCTCGTTCTCCGGACGCTACCGCCCGTGGGAATGGCTCCGTCTCGAGGCCGCATATGGCACGGACCGCCTGAACCGCCTCGACACGTACTACGAGTTCCGTGGCTATCAGACCGAGGGCGGCACGCCCGGCCCAGGCGAGCTCGAGCGTGAAACGCGCAACAACGTGGGCGACAACACGCAGATCAGCGCCACGGCGACGAAGTTCTTCTTCGATCAGGTGATGTCCACGACGCGGGTCGCGTATGTCCTGGATAACAACCGGGAGAACTTCTTCAGTGCAGAGGGCACGCGGCTGCTGCTGACCGACGTGCCGGACCTCGCCGCCGTAGATCCCGGCGAGTCGTCGATCAACTCCACGAACGAGTTCTCGCGGACGATCAATTACATGGCGTCGCAGTCGCTCGACATTCGCGACCGCTACCTGGTCGACGTTCTGTATCGCCGCGACGGGTCGTCGCTGTTTGGTTCCGAGGAGCGGTGGCAGGACTTCTATCGCATCTCCGGCGCCTACCGGATCAGCGAAGACTTCGCGATTCCGGGGATCCAGGAGCTCAAGATCCGCGCAGCGCGCGGGACCGCCGGGCTTCGTCCAGAGTTCGCCGACCAGTACGAGACGTACACCGTCACCGCCGGCCAGATCAGTAAGAACCAGGTCGGCAACAAGGCGCTCAAGCCCGCGATCCAGACCGAGGATGAATTCGGGCTGAACGTGGCGTTCCTCGATCGGTTCGATCTCGAGCTCGTGTACGCGAAGCGGTTTACGGAGGGCGCGTTCCTGCGCGTACCTCTCTCGCCAGCGCAGACGGGCGGGTTCAACGAGCAGGTCCAGAACGCCGCCGACGTCGACGCCAACACGTGGGAGATGGCGCTCAACACGCGTGTGCTGGACCGTCCCGACTTCAGCTACTCGTTTACCCTGACGGCTGACCGTACCCGGCAGGAGATCACCCGCATGAACCGCGCGCCGTTCCGCGTGACGTTCACCGGGCAGGGACAGGGTCAGGAAGTCTTCTACTACAAGGTCGGCGAGCCCCTCGGCATGATCTACGGCACCCGGTGGGTCCGTAGCTTCGCCGAGCTGCGTGAGAACCCGGCCAGAGCATCGGCGGTCGAGTCCGACTACGAGGTCAATCCGGAAGGATTCCTCGTCGCGAAGTCGGCCCGCAACGCGCCGATCGCGTACGTGAACGCGGCCAACGAGAGCCAGCACCGGATCGGCGACGTGAATCCCGACTTCTCGTTCGGGTTCGCGAACAACATCCGGTACAAGGGCTTCAACCTATACGCGTTGCTCGACGGCCAGCGCGGTGGGGACATCTACAACTTCACGAAGCAGTGGATGTTCCAGGATTTCCGCCACGGTTCTCAGGATCAGCGCGGCAAGCCCGATGCGCAGAAGGTTCCGCTCAACTTCTACGCGGCGGGATTGTACAACGGCCTCGTGGCGAACGACTACTTCGTCGAGGACGGCTCGTACGTGAAGCTGCGTGAGCTCTCGGCGAGCTACACGTTCGCCCAGCCCATGCTGGCGAAGATTGGAATCGACCGGTACGCGAGCGGCATCAAGATCGCCCTCATCGGTCGCAACCTGTACACGTGGACCGATTACACCGGGTTCGATCCGGAAGTCACGGCAGGGAACGACTTCAACTTCCGTATCGACGGCTTCCGCTATCCGAACTTCCGCACGATCACGGGCCAGGTCGAGATCCAGTTCTGACGGGCAGACGCCCTTAGGAGATATCTGAATACCATGAGAATTTCACCGAAACTTCGCGGGTTGTCCGCGGGCGTCGTCCTGGTCCTGGCAAGCACCGCTTGCCAAACGGATCTGGATGTGACGAACCCCAACAATCCCGACGTCGATCGCGCGCTCGCGACCCCCGAGGACGTGCAGAACATCGCGATCTCGTCGGTCAACAGCTGGTACCTCACGAGCACCTACATCGAGCCCTACATGATGCTCGGTGTGACCGCCGACGTGCTGTCGGCGAACTTCGGAAACTTCGGAATGCGCTTCAACAACCTCGAGCCGCGCACTCCGTACGGCAACAACTCGGCAGGTGGTGACCGTGAGGTCACCAACCGGCCGTGGGAGGACAACTACTCGACACTCGGCGCGGCGAATGACGTCATTCGCGTGATGCGGGGCGGGACGCTCGGCGACGACACGCCGCACGAGCGGTTCCTGCACCTCGCGATGTGGACGCGCGCCGCGTCGCTGATGAACCTGGCGCTGCTCTTCGACCGGGCGTTCGTGGTGAACGAGGAGTTCAACCCCGAGACCGATCCGTCGCCGGAGCTGTTACCCTTCGAACAGGTCTCGGACACGGCGAGCAAGTGGTTCGATGAGCTGATCGCCGCGACCGCGGGGAAGACGTACAGCTACGTGGATGACGAGCCTATCCCACTCGAGGGGGGGCCGCTCACCGCGGTGAAGCTCAACCGCATCGCCAATACGATGCACGCACTGCTCCTGGCCTACACCCCGCGTCGCGCCGCTGACGTGGCGGGCGTGGACTGGGCCAAGGTCAAGACGCTGGCGGAGAAGGGGATCGGTACGGGAACCGCCGGAACGCCGTTCGACATGGTGGTGCAGGGCGACGGCGGCACCAACTGGTGGTCGTACCTCAACTACTACGGCAACGAGCCGAGTTGGGTGCGCATCGACGTGCGAGTCATCAACCGCATGGACGGATCGACGCCCGCGAAGTTCACCGGTACCATCGTGCCCCCGGGCAACTCGCCGGACGATCGCTACATGAAGGACCAGGGTGGCGATACCACTGACAACGTCGGCGATTTCACATTCGCCGGCGACGTGATCGGCGATGCAGGCCGCGGCATTTACATGCAGACGCCGTGGTGGCATAGCCGGTACGAGGCGCATCGCCGGTTCTCGCCGACCGCCGCAGGAACGCCGGTGCCGTATCTCCTCGCGGCCGAGAGCGATCTCGTCCACGCCGAGGCGCTCATTCGCACGGGCGGTAGCCTCGCTACGGCAGCCAGTCTGATCAACACCACGCGCGTCGGCCGCGGCAAGCTTCCACCCGCCACGGCTGCCGAGGGAGCCGACAAGCTCCTCGAGTACATCGATTACGAGCGCGAGATCGAGCTCATCAACTCGAGCGGCTTCGAGCACTTCCGCCGCCGTCACGTTGACGGCTTGCAGCCGGGAACGCTGCGCCACCTTCCGATTCCGGCGAAGGAGCTCGAGACGTTGCAGCTGCCGATCTATACGTTCGGCGGCGTGGGCCAGCCCGACATGTAAGTGGGTTGGGCAGGGAAGAAAACGACGGGCGCGCACCTCGGTGCGCGCCCGTCGTGTTTTCGGCCTCCACAGGCTCGAGCGTCGGGGCTAGCCTCGCCTGAGAGTGGCGCAGGTCAGCACGTTGGTGATCTGCGTCCCTTCATGATACACGTTGACGTGATAGGCCCCGGATGCGGGAAGCTGAACGGGGATGTCGATCTCGAGTTGCCCGCGGCCACTGGATGTCACGTCGAGCGGCGGAAACTGCTCGAAGCTCAGCAGCGGGAGACTGCCGGAGCCGCATCGGCCAGGGAGGAGCGCCCACCGGAGCGATGTCGGCTGCTGGAGCGCGGTCGAGACTGCGAGGATCACTGTCGTCCGCTGCGGGTCGCGCACGGATTGGCGTAGCCGAACGGTGCCGCCCGCCTGCTGGAGCCGGGTGGGAGCGAGGACGCCGGTGCGTTCCTGCGTCGGCTGGAAGGTGCCGACCCACCCGCTCGACGAGGGTGTCGCGGGGGCCTCGTTAGTCGACGGGGATGACGCACAGCCCGACGCAAGCAGGCCAGCGGCGCTGACGAAGAGGAGTGGACGGTGGCGCATTCTCGGAGGGTTGAGGAAGTTGTAAAGTACCCTCGCGATTGATATGACGGTGCCACTCCATTGTCAAATGCCGAGCAGCCCTCAGTCGAGAGGTCGCAGGGAGCCGACGGTTTGCACCACGATCGCGCCCGCGTTGAAGCTCGGCCCGAAGCGAATCGTCGCGTCCGGTGCGCTCAGGATGTGGATGGCGATGACGTCGCGCGCCGGAACCATCCGCAGCGATTCCACGTCGCCCACCGGGTGACCGTCCACGAGGACCCGAAGGGAGCCCCGGGAGGCCGGGGTCGCGCCGACCCACCGCGTTCCCAGCGGGCCGCCGTCGAGGGACCGATAACCAGGGACCAGCGCCCGGATCGCATCGAGGGCCGAGTGCGATCCCGATCGGTGGATGCGGTCGGCGTCGATGATGCGACTGGTCGGAGTCAGTGGGAGGACGGGGCCCATGTTGCGCGCGGGACGCACCGCGTCGGACGTCGAGGTCGAGGTGGCCGGCGCACAGGCCATGACGCCGACGGTGAGAAGAGCACCCGCGCAGAGCACGCGATGGATTCGGGCGAGCATCGAAGCCTCCTGAAGGAGTGGCCGCGCATCGAGCGATGCACGTGTTCCTTCATGCGACACCCTAACGAGTGCTTCCGGCACGGCCTGGGGCGAAGGCTTACACGATCCCGCCAGGGGAAGAACAGTCCGGTCGCGAATCGCCCTGAACCGTGACGTTTTGCTGACCACATCACCGCGCGTGCGGGTGATCCCACCCTCCGCTCCACACCGTTCGCCAACGCTGTCTTGACAGCCCCGTGACTGGGCCGCAACCTTGGGGCGTTCCCGACTGAACCGTGATTACGCCCCATGGGTTCTCGTGCCGATGCCGAGTATCCGCGTGATGGCGGCGGCCTCTGAAGGTCTGCGCTCCCGATCGTGTTCCCCGCGCGCGCCAGGAGGCGCGCGCTTTCCCGCGACACGGAGGTGTCGGATGCACGTCCATGTTGTCAGCGCGATGCGCTGTGCCGGCGTGGCCCTCGCGTTGCTCGTCAGCGCGACGGCTGCGCACGCGCAGCAGGGAAGTATTCTCGTGCAGGTGACGGAGCAGGGTACCGCTCGCCCGGTCGAAGCGGTCCAGGTGAACGTCGTCGGCACCAACCTCGGCGGCGTCACGAACTCCGAGGGTCGGCTGCTGCTCCGCAACGTTCCGCAGGGCACCGTTCAGGTGCGCGCGCTTCGCGTCGGCTACGCCGAGCAGCGCAGGCCGGTGCAGGTGGCGGCAGGGCAGCAGGCGAGCGTCGACTTCACGCTCTCGCAGGTCGCCGTGAGCATCGCGCCGGTCGTCACGACCGCCACGGGGCAGACGGCCCGCGAAGAGCTCGGTAACGCCGTGTCGACGATCGACGTCGCCAACGTCACGCAGACGGCGCCGGTGTCGACCATCGCCGATGTCCTCAACTCCCGCGCGCCGGGCGTCACCGTAGTCACGGGGTCGCAAACCGGATCGGGCTCGCGCATCCGGATTCGGGGGCAGAGCAGCCTCAACCTCTCGAACGACCCGATTTACATCATTGACGGCGTGCGCATGACCAGGAACTCCAACTCATCGGAGCTCTTCACCGGCGGCACGCAGCCGAGCCGGGCGGCCGACATCAACCCGGACGAGATCGAGAACATCGAGATCGTCAAGGGGCCGTCGGCGGCGACGCTCTACGGCACCGATGCGGCCAACGGAGTGGTGGTCATCACGACCAAGCGCGGCCGCGCGGGGCCGGCCCGATGGACCGCGTACGTCGAAGGCGGTCTCATCGAAGACCGGAACGACTATCCGACGAACTACACGATCTGGGGGCATTCTCCGGGAGCGACGACGGGACGCGCGTGCACCTTGCCGCAGGTCTCCACGGGGTCGTGTATCCGTGACAGCGTGCGGACGCTCGACATCATGGAAGACGATGACCTGACGCCGATCGGAATGGGCAACCGCTACCAGTTCGGCGCCCAGGTCTCGGGCGGCACCGAGATCGTGCGCTACTTCGTCGCCGCCGAGCGCGAAGGCGAGACGGGGGTGTTCGAGCTGCCGAAGTTCGAGCGGCGGCGCTTCGACTCGTTAGGACTGCCCATCGCCGAGTGGACCGAGCGGCCGAACGTGCTCGGGCGAAACAGCATGCGCGCCAACCTCGCCGCGGCGCTGAGCTCCAAGCTGGACCTCGCGGTGTTCTTCAACTTCATCAACATCGACCAGCGCTATTCGCCCGAGTCGAACGCGACGGTGGGCATTGGCTCGCAGGTCTTCGGTGGACCGGGCTATCGCGAGAATGGCACCGTCGGCGGCGGTCTCGGAACGCCGCTCAATGGCTACCGTGCCTGGACGCCAGCGTACTCCTGGGAAGAGAAGATCGGCCAGAAGCTCAATCGGTACATCGGCAGCCTCAGCGCCAACTGGCGGCCGACGTCGTGGCTCGACACGCGCATGAACTTCGGCAACGACTTCACCGACCGCGTTGACGACAACCTGCTGCTGCGTGGCAGCGGACCGCCGATCAACAACACCTATCGGCTCGGGTTCAAGTTCAACACGCGCGCCGACATTCGGAACCTGAGCGCGGACATCGCCAGCAGTGCGTCGTGGCAGGTGCGGGACAACATCCTGTCGCGGACGACGGCTGGCGTGCAGTACGTCGACTACAAGCTCGAGTTCGGCGAAGCCTCGGGTGAGGATTTGCCGCCGGGGCAGCAGATTCCGAACAATGCCGCCGAGCCCGGCTCCCGCGAGTCGGCCACGTACTCGAAGACGCTCGGCCTGTTCGTCGAGGAGTCCGTCACGCTCAACGATCGGTTGTTCCTCACGGCGGCGTTGCGTACGGACCAGAACAGCGCCTTCGGCACGGAGTTCCAGCGCGTGTTCTATCCGAAGGCGAGCGTGTCGTGGATTCTCTCCGACGAGCCGTTTTTCCCTGAAATCGGGTGGATGAGCTATTTCCGTCTCCGCTCCGCCTATGGGGCGTCGGGCGTACAGCCCGGGTCGAACGATGCGCTCCGCACCTACGCCGGCGAGGCCACCAACATTCGCGCGGTGGACGTGCCAGCGGTGCAGTTCGATGACATCGGAAACGAGGACCTGAGACCCGAGCGCACCACGGAGCTCGAATTGGGGTTCGAAGCGCGTTTCCTGAACGATCGCGCCACGGTGGATCTCACGCACTACCGCAAGCGCACGAAGGACGCCCTCATCGATGCCGTGGTGCCGCCCTCCTATGGCTCCATTGGCACGACGGTTCGCCAGAATCTGGGAGCAGTGCAGAACAACGGGTGGGAGCTGTTGGTGAGCACCCAGCTGCTTCAGCGTGAGTCCGTCGGCTTCGACCTGACGGTGAGCGCGTCGACGAACTCCAACAAGCTGCTCAGCCTCGGCGGGACGCCACCACAGATCGGCGTCACGACGCGTGTCGTCGAAGGCTACCCGCTCTTCGGCTTCTGGGAGCGGAAGATCCAGGGCTGGGACGATAAGAATGGGGACGGTATTCTCACCTACAACTCGAATGCCGCGCTCAACGAGGTGTTCGTCGACAGCGTGGCGAGCTTCATCGGATATGTGCAGCCACGGCACAACATCACGACGACCGGCGGCCTCGACCTGTTCAACCGCATGTTGCGTCTGCAGGCGATGTTCGACTGGCGCGGCGGTCACTACTGGTACAACAACACCGAGCGCATCCGGTGCGTGAGCCGCGCGAACTGCAACGGCCTGATGAATCCGAATGCGTCGTTCGAGGAGCAGGCCATGGTCGTCGCGACCCGTGACCATCCGACGCGCACGGTCGCGGGATTCATCCAGAAGGGCGACTTCCTGCGATTCCGCGAAATGTCCGTATCGTTGCGTGCCCCTGAGCGGTGGGCGGCGATGATGCGGGCGTCGAGCGCGCAGTTCGTCGTGACGGCACGCAACCTCGCCGTCTGGTCGGACTATCGCGGCGTCGATCCGGAGACGGATCGTCTCGCCGGCGAATCGAATGACCGGCCCGACGAATTCCAGACCTTCGGCCCGACGTCATCGCTGATTTTCCGTGTCAACCTCGGCTTCTAACGACCATCCCTGGAGAACTCAGACCATGAGACGAGAGATGACCGCATGGAGCCGGGCGGGGATGCGCGCGCTCGCGGCGGCAGGATTGCTCGCCGTCGCGGCGTGCGACCTCACGGACTCCCTCCTCGAGGCCAAGGATCCGGACCTGATCAATCCGGAAGACGTGCAGAACGCGGAAGGCGCAGTGGCACTTGCCAATGGTGCGCTGGAGTTCTTTCGCGACCTGACGGCCGGTGATGAAAGCACGTGGCTGTTCGGTGGGCTGCTCGCCGATGAGTGGTCCACGAGCTCGACGTTCGTCCAGAACGACGAAACGGATCAGCGGAAGGTCCAGACGAACAACTCGATCGTCACGGGAATGTTCCGCGACATGGGGCGGGTACGCCTGGCGGCCGATTTGGCGATCCGGGGGCTCAAGCAGTATCGCCCCGAGCCGGCGAGAACCATCGCCGACGTGTACTTCGCCCGGGGGTTTGCCGAGATGCAGATGGCGCAGGATTTCTGTAACGGCATCCCGCTCAGCCGGATCGAAGGGGACGACGTGATACCCGGCGTACCACTCCCGGTCGACTCGGTGTTCCGCCGCGCGATCGCGTCGTTCGATTCCGCGATCGCTCTCGCCACCGCGACCGACAGCGCGACGGTGACGATCCGACGCGGCGCCCTCGTGTCCAAGGCGCGCGCCATGGTCGGAATCGACCAGGTCGCGCAAGCGGCGGCACTCGTGGACTCGATTCCCCTGTCCTTCGCCTACAATCACACGTTTGCGGTGACGAGCGGCGACAACATTATCTGGAATCAGGCGGCGAGCTCCCGGCGCTACACGGTCGGTGATTCACTCGAAGGGAACTCGCGGTCCGACACGGTGCGCAACGCCATACCGTTTTTCACCGCGCAGGATCCGCGGTTGCCGGTCGTGTACACGATCGCGGCGAATGGACGTGATACGGTAAAGTCGCAGGACGGACAAACCAATTCACGGACCACCACGCTCTACGGGCGTACGACGTCGATCGCCGTTGCCAACGGACTCGACGCCCGGCTGATCGTCGCCGAGGCCCGCCTCCGTGCGATGGACTTCGCCGGCATGATGACGATTCTGAATGGACTGCGCGCTGCTCCACCACGGTTGGGTGAGGTGCAGCCCCCGGTCATGGCTGCGCTGCCCGTACCGACGACGTATGACGCCGCGATCAATTTGTTCTTCCGGGAGAAGGCGTTCTGGACGTTCAGCCGCGGTCAGCGACTGGGCGATCTGCGGCGCCTGATCCGACAGTACGGCCGCACGGAGGACAATACGTTCCCGGTCGGACGGCACTTCAAGGGCGGAACGTACGGTGACGACGTGAACCTTCCTGTTCCACAGGCGGAGGAGAACAATCCGAACGTTCCCGCCACGGGTGCTTGCATCAATCGCAACGCGTAGTCACCGGTTAAGAGGATGTGAACGCGGAGGGTGCCATGGCTGGCGCCCTCCGCTTTCGCTTATCGACACCGGGACTTGCGCCGCTCGGGTGCGGCGGAGCACGATCATTGCGCGTTCCGGTGACGCGAATCACCGACGGAGTCATCAATGATTGCGATCATGTCGCGGCGGTTCATCCTGGTGTCCATGGCGGCGCCCTCACTCCTCGCCTGGAGCGACGTGAGTGCGCAGCTGCCGGGTGTCCCGGTTCTACAGAACGCGTTCGCGAATCCAGGGCTGACCATTGGCGTGAACTATGGGCAGTCCGACGAGTCGAAGGGATACGCGGGAGCGCTGGCGTGGGCGCCGGCGAGTGCACGGTTTCAGGTGACGGGCGGGTTCGGCGCCTTCAAGCCGGATGAGGGGGATCGAGCCTGGGCATGGGGGGCGCGCGCCTCGGTGCCGATCACGCAGACGATGATGGCTGGGAAGCTGGGCATCGGTGCGTTCGCCGGTGTGGGTGGAGCGTCCGAGGAGGACGCGTCGCTCCTGCATGTACCGGCAGGCGCCAGCATCTCGTGGCGAACCCGACTCGGCGAGCGGCGTGGCATTTCAATCTATGCCGCGCCATTTTATAGCTGGACGCGCGTGAGCTTCGACGACGAGTCGGAGAGCAAGGGGCTCTTCCGCGCTTCCGTCGGTGTGGACGTCGCGGTCGTCCCATCGCTTGGGATCACCGTCGGCTACGAGTTCGGGCAAAACGCGGACGACGGCCCGCCCGGCGCGACCGGTGGTTCGTTTGGAGTCGGTGTTTCTTACGCCTTGCGGCGCGGGCAGTAGAGCCGCGGGGCTCTACCACGTACCCAGGAGAGTGAATGTCGCTCGGCCTCGCCCGCGCACGCAGGTTGTCACTCGCGTTCGCCTGCACGGTGACCGCCGCCGCGCCCGCCGCGGCGCAGGGATGGAACTATCCCTCGTTCAATCACCCTCAAATCATGAGTCGCGAATTCAATTTCGCGCTCGCTGATGGCGGCGATTACGGGACCGCGTTGGTGTTTCAGTGGCGCGAGGGCTTCGGCATTCGCACCGAATTGAAGTTCGACGTGGGCTTTGCTGACCCGGACGACGAAGGTGATGCATACTTCATCGCCGGCGGCGCCTTTGGCCATCGGCTCGCCGTGGCGTCGGCCGACATGCCGCTCGACCTCGTGTTGACGGGGGGCGTCTATGGAGCCTTCGGCGATTTCAACCTTTTCCGAGTTCCGGTGGGGCTGTCGGTCGGCCACCGGTTCCCGCTCGAGGGCGCCATGGCCGTCACGCCATACGTTCACCCCCGCGTCTCGGTGGATTTCTGTTCGGATTGTCCCGGCGACGACGACAGCGACATCTCGATCAATTTTGATCTGGGTGCCGATCTCGAGCTCTCTCGCCAGCTCTCCTTACGGTTCGCGGCGCTGTTCGCTGGTGGCGATCTCTTCGGCGACGACGACGGGTTCGGAATCTCGATCGCGTGGAGGCCGGCGGCGCTATCGCCGCGGTAGGTAAACAAGAACGAGAAGGAGGAACGAGGAAGACGCGCCCGAGCTTCTCCGGCGGTCCTGCACCGCTTCCTCGTTCCTGTTTCCTCGTTCTTCTTGTCCCGCAATACGATACACGAATGTCGGGCTCGCGGGGCCCGAGTCTTGCCCTTTCCTCTTATCCACGCTGGAATGGCCCTTGGCAGGACGGCGCCCATGGAGCAAAACGCCGCAACGTTGCTCGTCGTCGATGACAACATCGACAACGCGGACCTTCTTCGAGACTATCTCACCTCGCGCGGATATCACGTAGTGGTGGCGAATAGCGGCGACGAGGCGCTCGCGCAATTCGAGCAGACGCGGCCCGCGCTCGTGCTCCTCGACATCATGATGCCGGGTCGCAGCGGGTGGGACGTCTGTCGGCTCATGAAGCAGCATTCGGAGCATGGGAAGTCGGTGCGCATCATCATGGTGACGGCGCTGAAGGATTGGGACGACAAGCAGTCGGCGCTCCAGCAGGGGGCGGATGACTACATCACGAAGCCGATCGACTTCAGCGATTTGAACGCACGCGTCGAACGCAATCTCGCGCTGATCGGCGCAGGACGCTGACGTGCACTCTCCTCTGTGACCGTTTCCGTACTGCTGAGCGACACCAACGACCAGGAAGTTCAAGAGGCCGTCGCCGCCCTGCCGGGGTGGCGCCTGGAGATGCGTCCGCTCGACGAGCTCGTCGAGACGCTGGACGCGATGTCGGACATACGGGCGGTCCTGCTGACGACCGATGACCCGACCATTCTCCGCGCTGCCGTCGAGAAGAGCCACGAGCGCCGGATCGCGGTCATCATGGGGTGCCGGGACGAGACGGCGCGACGGCGCGCGGTCGACTTCCGCGTCGAGGAATGGTATCGCTCGCCCGCGTCCCCGGAGGAGATCGCCGCCCGCATCCATACCGCGTTAGGCCGCGTCGCGCCCACCGGTGCGGAAGTCGCCGAGCGGGCGGAGCGCGTCGAGCGCCAGGAGATGCTCTACGATGCGCTCACCGGCCTGCCCACGCTCCCGGTGATGATCGAGCGGATGCGCGGCGCCATCCGCAAGCGCGGGGAGCTCGTCGTGATGTATCTCAACTTCGTGCGTTACTCGAAGATCGAGGAGATTTACGGCTGGGAGAAGCTCGATGCGGTGCTCGAGACCACCGCGCGATCCGTGCACGAGTTTCTCGATGACAGCGCGCTGCGGTCGTCGCGGATGATGGTGGGCTTCACCAACGACGACGACTTCATCTTCTTCCACGTGCCGGCGCCCGGGGTTCCCGCGGCGAGCGAGCGCCTGATCACCGAGCTCGCCAGCCGGCTCGAGCGACACGTCGCGCAGCGGCTGGAGGAGGCGCATGGGGAGGAGATCGCGGCGCTGTTCGATATCTACATTGGATCTTCCCACGTGTACTACAACCCGAAGATCCGGCTCGAGCGCCTCATCTATCGCGGCATTCGTGAAGCCGCCAACGCGGCCAAGAGCGTCGAAGAGCGCGAGCGCGCCCGCAAAGTCTCGGATCTCAAGGCCACGCTTCGCGCCCGCAGCGTCTACATCGACTATCACCCGATTCTCACCACGGACACCGGTGAGATCTTCGGCTACGAGGCGTTGGCGCGCGGCGTCATGCGCAGCTTGCGCAGCCCCGAGGTGATGTTCGAGGTGGCCGCCGAGGCCGATCTCATTTGGGAGCTGTCTCGCCTCTGCCGGAGCCGCGCGGTCGAAGGCATGGCGTCGTGGCTCACCGATCAGCAGCTGCTCTTCCTGAACGTGGATCCGCACGACTTCTCCGATCCCACCTTCGACTCGCTCGAAGCGGCCGATCCGGAGCGCGTCGTCATCGAGATCACCGAGCGCACCGCGATCAAGGATTATCCCAAATTCCGCGAGCGGCTCCAGGCATTTCGCGACCGTGGCTTCCGGTTCGCCGTCGATGATGCCGGCAGCGGCTACGCTGGGCTCGGATCGATCGCGAATCTCGAGCCCGACTTCATCAAGCTCGACATCTCCCTCATCAATTCGATCGACACGAACTTCATCAAGCAGAATCTCGTCGAGACGATGGTGAAATTCGCCGAGGAGCACGACGCGATGGTGATCGCTGAAGGGGTGGAGCGCGCAGAGGAGCTCGAGACCGTCAAGCAGCTCGGCGTGCCGTTGGTGCAGGGGTTCTTCCTGCATCGCCCCGATCTCGTGCCCACGTTCGGACTGCCGGCGGCGCGAGCGCCGCGCTAGGCCCCGTCGAGCAGTCGCGCCACGAGCGCGACACTGCGATCGGCGGCTCCCAGTCCCGAGCGCACGACCTCACGAGCACGGTCTCCCGCTGCCTGTCGCTCGGTGGCCGACTTCATCCACTCATGCAGTCGTCTCTCCATTTCCGCCGCATCCGACACCGCGGCGGCGCTGTCCGCCTGCAGCAGGAGGCGTGCGTCGCGACTCATGTGCCAGCGAGGCCCAAAGATCACCGGCGCGCCGAACGCCGCGGGCTCGACCACCGAGTGCAGTCCGGCAGCGTGGAATCCTCCGCCGACGAAGGCGACCGTCGCGAGCGCATACAGGTCGCCAAGGACGCCCACGCGATCGACGACGACTACGTCGGCGCGGTCTGCGCCGGGCGCCCCCAGCCGAGCGTATGGAACGCTGGATTCCGCCGCCCACCGTTCGATTGGCAGGAGGTGCGCGCCGGTCGGCTCGTGGGGCGCGATGATGAGTCTCGCGTCGCTGACGAGGCGTCGTGCGCGGAGCCACGCGGCCAGCAGCACGCGCTCGTCGGCGGGCCACGTGCTTCCAGCCACCAGGGTCGGGCGGGCGGAATCGAGTGGCGCCAGGAGCGCGCTCGAGCGGTCGACCGACACCGCGCGAGCCCACACCTGATCGTAGCGCGTGTCGCCGGTGACCTGGATGACGCCGCGGCGTACCCCGAGCTCGGCGAGGCGTTCGGCGTCCTCGGCGTCGATGGCTCCGACGGCATCGAGACGCGCGTACGCCTCGCGCAGCATCGCTGAGGCGAGACCGCGCCGTCGGGACGATCGCGCGGCGAGTGTCGCGCTGATCAGTCCGAGCCGGATGTTCCGGGCCCGCGCCTCACGAGTGAGCGTCGGCCAGACGTCGACCTTGGAAAAGACGAGCGCCGTGGGATGCAGCGCGTCCAGTGCGCTGCGCGCGGAGCCGGTGGCGTCGAATGGCAGGTAGTCGCGAAAATCGACGTTCAGCCTGGCGGCGAAGGCCTCCGCGCTCGGGGAGAAGTACGTGTACGCGAGCTGCACGTCGGGCCGGGTGGCTCGGACCCGCTCGAGCACGGGGCGCGCCTGGAGCCCTTCCCCCACTGAAGGAGCGTGCATCCAGAGGAGCGGACGCGCGCGGTCGCGGTGCAGGTCCGCCCAGCGTCGATACCGGCCGGAAATCCCGCGCCGGGCGCGAAGGGTGCGCACGAGCTTCGACTGGCCCGGCGGAAGCAGCTGTGCAGCCACGAGCGCGAGTCGCGCCGCGACCTCGTACGTGGCGGCGAGCAGCGAGCGCACCGCGGGCGGCTAGGGCGTCGCGGCTGGCCGTGCCGCGAGCTTCTGCGCGATCGTGCGTCGGAACGCGGCGATCGGCTGGGCGCCGCGGATCAGCACGTCACCCCCGATAATGAAAGACGGGGTAGCCTCGACGCCGGATTCCCGCGCGCGCTCGGCGTCTGCCTGGATGAGCGCCCGCATGGCGCCCTGATCGATGCACTGGCGCATGGCCGCGACGTCGACACCCGCCGCGCGAGCAACGGAATCGAACACGGCCGCCGCGTTAGGCAGCGGCGCCCACCGGTCCTGCGTGTCGAACAGCTTGTCGTGCATCTCCCAGAATTTACCCTGCGTTCCCGCGCACATCGCCGCTTCCGCCGCCGGGAGGGCGTTGGCATGGTTGGGCAGCGGGTAGTTCACGTACGCGAGGCGGATCGTGCCCGGGTTCACGAACTCGCGCTGGAGGACGCGATACGTCGAGTCGTGCCACGTCTTGCAGAATGGGCACTGAAAGTCGCTGACCTCCACGACCCATACCGGCGCGTTCGCGTTCCCCTGGATGCGCGCCGCGTCAGCCCGCGCCGTGAGCGAGTCGGACGTCGCCGGAGGCGGCCCGGCGGGCTGCGGAGTTTCCCCGTCGGCGGCCTTTTCCGCGCAGCCCAGGGCAACCATCAAAGAAAGCGACACCGCGCCGTGCGCGAGTGACCGAGTCATGTCTCACCGGGTCGTCGGGGTAACGATGCGACGCACGGATGCCGTGCGCCGGTCGAGAATGTACGTATATCCGCTGCGCGACAGGAGGGTGGCGGCGAAGCCGAGATCGAACGCGAGGCCGAGGGTCCGCGCCGGGGCGGCGGCCGCGTCGATGACGAACACCCCCTCGGGGCCGGCCCCGGCGTACAGGCGTTCACCAGCGAGAGCCACGTCGTAAACGAACCGAGCCTCTGCCCACCGCGATGTCACGCGCGGTGCTGCCGGATCCGATGTGTCGAGGATCACGACGCCCGCGGGCCCCAACGCGACGGCCATTCTGTCGCCGTGGATGGTCAACGCCCGTCCACCAGCGCCGACACCGACGCGGGAGGAGCTGTGCAGGCTGTCTCCGCGCCACTCGAGCGCGATCACGAGGGTATCGCCGAGCGCCCAGAGGATTTGGCGCCGGTCGTCCCATTCCAGGTCCGCCACCGGAGCGCCGACGTCCTGGCCCGGCCAACTCCGCGCGGAATCGGCATCGAGCGGTGCCCACTCGATTCTGGGCCCCAGGGCAAAGAATACGTGGTCGTCCGACGCGGTCGCGGCCTGAATCGTGCCCTCCCGCAGCAGGGTGCCCGCGCCGTGACGGGGTGGGTAGAGGTAGAGGCCGGTGGGAGTCGCAACGGCCAGCGCATGTGTGCGACCCGTGAGGTCGATCGCCGAGATCCCGCGAATACCGTTGGCGCGTCGTCCGCGAGTGGTCAGGCCGCCGTTGCTTGACAACACGGTGACACCGGTGGATGTAGCTACGGCGAGGAGGGTGTCTCGCGCGGTGAGGGCGAGAGGATCACCGTCGAGCGGCTGCTCCATGAACGGGATTCGCAGGCGTGGTACTCCGCGGTAACGCAGCGCATATGATTGGTCGACTTCGCGGCCGATGAGCAGCCCGGCGATGCCGCCGATGAGGGCACCGGCTCCGATGGTGCACGCGCGGCAAGCGGTACCGCTTCCGTCGTGATGCAGCACCGCACCGCCGGCTCCACCGACGAGCGTACCAATGATGGCGAGGAGCGTCCGCCGTGGAACGCGACTGGTGGAAGCGGTGGCCGCGTCACTCTGCGCAGCGAGGGAGAGTGGAGCGGCCGAGAGCAGCAATGCTGGAATCAGCAGGCCAAGACGCACGCACGAGAGATACGTTTTGTGCGCGATACTCGCTACCTGACGGACGGGTCGCGCGACTCGCTGGCATGGGGCATACCTCTTGCACCCCGTAGGGGTTTGATTCTGGCGCACGCGTCGTACAAGTTTCCCGCCGTCGCGGCGTTGTCGTGAAAGACGCGTCGTTGGCGCAGCGCTACGATGATCACCGATGAACACCGAGTGAGTGGAGGATTCATGCGCACGATGCGGTCGGCTGTCGGCTTGATGCCGCGCGCCCTCGCAGCTTCGCTGCTCCTGGCGTCCGCTGCGGCGGCGCAGGACGCCCCGACCGTGCAGCGCACGCCGTATCCGGCGACGCTTCAGTTCGGCACGGGCCTGATCAACATTCCCGTGGCGTGGGTGTCACCGCGCAATGCCGACATGTGGCTGAATACGTCGGCCAAGACGATCGAGCACTACGTGAATGTCGATGCGATGAACTGGGCCACGAAGTGGAACACGAATATCGCCATCGACACGCACTGGCTCGGTCGCTTCTCCGCGGGCGTGGCGGCGTACAGCCAGAACCCCGAGTGGGGGTTCTTTGGGCAGGTCATGCTGCTGCGCGAGGAGCAGTTCGGGGGCGTGGTTCCCTCCGTCGCGATTGGCGTGCGCAACCTGGGGCCCTACGATCATTCCGATCGCCTGCTCATCGCCCATGACATCGCGTTGCAAGGCGTCGAGTACGAGGAGGAAGTGGCGCCGTTCTTCACGGAGTTGAAGTCGACGCCCACGCTGTACGCGGTTGCGACGAAGGAGTTCGGTTCTCCCCTCGCCACCAGCGGCAGCTTCTCGGTTGGCTGGGGCAACGGCATCTTCAGCGATGACGGCGGGCTCGGCGACGAGTACAACATGAAAGGCACGCTCGTCGAAGGAATGTTCCTTGGCGGCCGCGTATCCTTCCATCCGTCCCTGAACACGTCGGTCACGGTGCTGGCCGAGAACGACGCGTGGGATTGGAATGCCGGTGTCCTTCTCGATTGGCGCGGCATTTCGCTCGGGCTGTACGGAACGGAGCTCGAGGAGGGGTCACGCGACCCAGCGAAGTGCAACCTTTGCCGGGTCTACAACTACCGCAAGTGGAATGTCTCGCTCGGCTATGCAGGAAACCTGATCGACATCTCGCGCGGCGTCATTCTCCGCACGCGGGTGACGGAGCTGACGCGCGAGCAGTACCGGCTGCGCGCCGAGATCGCGAACCGTGAGCGCCGTATTCAGGCGCTCGAGGTCGCGCTACGTCGCGCCCAGGCCGGTGAGCTCGCCGACATTGCCCGTCGTCGTGAGGAGCTCGAGCGCCAGATCCAGGAAGAGCGCGATGCGATTCGGCGCGCCGAGGAGCGGCTCCAGAACATCGAGCGCAATCCGCCGCCGCCGACAACACCGCCACCGTCCAGCTCGCCGCCGCCCAGCGCGCCGTCGTCGAGCGCCACTCCGCCCGCGTTCCGCTAAGAGGAAAGAACGATGAGCATCCGTCGTCGCGTCGTGACCGCAGCCACTGTCGGGCTCGGCGCCCTGGCGAGCCCACTCGCGGCACAGCAGACGTATCCGCAGACGCTCTATTGGGGCGCGGGACTCGTCGACATTCCGGTCGCGTGGGTCGCGCCGTTGAGCGGTGACTTCGCGCTCAACTACTCGGTCAAGACGTTCGAAAAGGGCGATCAGACCGTCACGAAGATCAATTACAACGATCAGCTGAACTCGCAGCTCACGTTCTCGCTGTCGGTCTTCGGACGCGTCGAGGCTGGCGTCGCCTTCTACTCGAGCAATCCCGAGTACGGATTCTTCGGGCAGGCACTCGTGCTGAACGAGGAGCAGTTCCGCGGGCGCCCAGGCGGGTGGTTCATTCCCAGCATCGCGTTCGGGGTTCGCGGGATCGGTCCGTACGATCAGATCGATCGATTCGGGATCGGGTATTCACTCCTGCCTCCGAACCCCGGCTCGCCGAACTATCGGCACGTGGCCGACAGCATTCACGAGTCGTTCGACGTCACCCCGACGGTGTACGGCGTCGGGACCAAGTCGTTCTCGCTCGCGGACATCAGGTCCGGGTGGCCCGACGTGAACCTCTCGATCTCGGTCGGGTACGGCAACGGGCTGTTCTCGGAGGATGGCGAGCTTGGTGATGCGTACGCCAAGAACTCGACCGGCGGACTGTTCGGGGGCATCAAGGTCGACTTCACCCCGACGCCGAACACCGTTCTGTCGCTCATGGCGGAAAACAACGCCTGGGATTACAACGTGGGCGCGTCGCTCGACTGGCGCGGCATGCGGGCCGGCCTCTATTGGACGGAGCTCGGAGCCGGTGCTGCCCGCTCGCCTGACAACACCACCACCGAGGCGGCCGCGCGCGCGCTGTACAACTACAGCAAGTTCGCCTTTACGCTGGGCCTCCAGAGCAACATCTTCGCGTTGTTGAAGGGAGACTTCCTTCGCACGCGCGTGACACAGCTCGAGCGGCAGCGAGAAGCGTTGCTCGCCGAGATTCAAACGCGGCAGCAGCGCATCGCGGCGTTGGAGCTCGAGATCAACCGGTACGAGGCTCAGAATCTTCTCGAGCTCGAGCAGCGTCGCGCCGCGGCGGAAGCCGAGCTCCGGGCGGAGCGCGAAGCATTGCAGCGCCTCGAGGAGCGGCTCCGCCGCATCGAGGAACGCGCGCCACCGCCACGTCGCCGCTGATCCCAGTGCGCATTCTCGACGAGATCTCATGAACCTTCGTGGATGGTGGGCTCCGGCCCTCGCGCTTCTCATTCCCGTGGCCGCGGCCGCCCAACGGTCACCCGCGGACGAGGCCTACGAACGGCGCCGTGCCGAGCTGGTGAAAGAGCTCGAGACGACGCAGCAGCGGCTCAGCGAGCTGCGCGGGCAGCGCGTTCAGCTTCAGGCCCGCATCGAAAACGTGCTCGCCGCGGAGCTCGAGCGCCGCGCGCAGCAGTTGATGATGAGCAGCGAGCGCGACGCGCTGATGCAGCTCGATGCGATTCTGACGTCCTCGCAGGACAACTTGATCGCGCAGCGCGAGCGCTTCCGTTCCCTGGGCGACGCCGTTCGCCGGCGCACCGGCTCGGTGCTGGTCGTCCTGCTTCGCGCGGATTCGGCCGCGCAAGGTCAGACGATTACCGACGCACGCGTCGAGGTCGATGGCGCCGTTGCGGCGACTCGCGAGTACTCGGCCACTGCGAACGAGGCGCTCAAGCTCGGCGCGGTCGATCAGCTGTATCGCTCCGACGTCCTGCCGACGCGGCACTCGATTCGGTTCCAGGCGACGGTGAATGGACAGCCGATCGTACAGACGATCGACGTCAACACAGCGGGTGAGACCGTCACGTACCTGCAATTCGCTGTGCGCAACGGACAGCTCGTCCCGACGACGTGGACGAGTCGCGGCACTACTCCCTTCTGATAAGGGTGGGCTCGGTGTCCTCCCTCGTGCGGTCGTGCATCCATGGCGCCGCGACAGCGCTCATCCTGGCCGGCGCGGCATCGGCGCAGGTCCCCGCCGACACGGCGCAGCGGCCGACGCCGGTCGTCGATACGACTGCCAGACGCGATACCGCCGTCACGCCGCAGCCGGATCAGGCGCGCGGCGTCGATGCCGAGCTGCGTGCAGCGCTCTACGACATCGCGACCGATCGGGCGCTGGTGGCGCTCAACCGCCTGGAGTTCCTGCGCGCCTCGCCGGTTGCTCTCACGGGCGACAGCGTCTCGCGCGCGAGCGTCAACCGCCGCCAGGATCTGCTCTTTCTCCTCGCGCAGACCTACTACCGGCTCGGCGTCGGAGAACGCTTCCGCGGCGCCGCGCAGGACATTGTCAACGCGTCACCCTCCGGCCGGTACACCGGACTGCTGCGGCTTCAGCTCATGGTCGACGCGTATCGCCGCGGCGATTATGGACGAGCGACCGAGCTCGCCAGCGGCGCCGGCGTCGCCGGTGATCGGGGCCTAACGGCGCTCATTTCCGGGCTCGTGGCGTACAACCAGGGGAATGTCGCGCAGGCGCGGACGTCCTTCGCCGCTGCCGCGCAGAACGAGGGGCCATTCACCATCTACGCGCGCTACATGGATGCGGTGGCAATGGCGCGCGCCGACACGTCGCAAGTCGGGGCGGCCATCGATGCCCTCCGTCAGCTGGCCGGCAGCGCCACCGGGGATGCGGCGGATCACGTTCGCCTCACCGCGGCGCAGCTCGCGTACTCCGCGCGTCGGTATGACGACGCCATTGCCGTGGCGGGCCAGATCGACGCCGCCCGTGGGTTGGGGGCGCAGGCGCTTCTGATTCGCGCCTGGGCGCAGTTCCGCGCCAACCAGCTCGACGCGTCAGCAGCCTCCTTCACCGAGTTTGCGACACGCTATCCAAAGCTCCCCGAGCGTGACGAGGCGCGCGTGCTCGCCGCGCAGATCCAGCTTCAGCAGGGACGCACCGCGGACGCGGAGCGCCTGTTCGAATCGATCTCCGATTCCCTGGCCGCCGAAGTGAACGTGGTGCAGGGCGGCGCCGGGCAGATGGGTAACGCCGCCCGGGCACTCGTGACGTCGCGCGCCGCGGGGCTGCTGTTCCTGAGCTACCCGGCCGCCGGAAAGACCCTCGCGCTACCCGACGCCGCAGGCGCCGACGTCTCCGTGCTGGCGGCGGTCTTCGCCGACAGCGCGCTCGCGCGTGTTGCGACGGACCCACCAGCGCCCGACGTCGTAACGCTCGCCGATGTCGAGGTACGGCTCGACACGGTGGCCAACGCGCTTGGCGCCGGGTTCCCGAGACGGGTGCTGTACGTCCCGGCCTCCACCGAGAACCTCGGTCGTTATGCGCAGGCTGCGGAGCGGCTGGCGGCGGGTGACGTGCTGGTGGCCATGGCGCAGCTACGCCTCCAGGAACAGCTCGATGCGCAGCAGCTGCGCCTGGCGACCATGCAGCGTCTGCAGGAGGTCATTGGGCAGGAGCGCTCGCGCCTCGACACGGTGACCGCGCGGTTGACCACCGCTCGCGATTCGCTGCAGCGCGTGTCCGCCGCGGTCGACGAGGTCGCCAACATGGTGCGAGACATGCTCGTCGCCAGCGCCGCGGAGACCCGCGAGCTCGCACAGGCGAACCTGGCCAAGGTCGACAGCACGCGCGCCGCGCTGGGCGCGGCCGCCGGCTCGACGGAAGCTACCATCCTCCAGTACGAGCGCTCGACGGCCGAGATCTACCTCCGCCTGGCGCAGGCGATCGAGCAGAACATCGAGAGCGCCGTCCGTCGCCATCCTGTGGTCGCATTGCGGGATTCACTGCAACAGAAGTCGAACCACGCGTTTGCGCTCGTGGACTCGGTTCGCAGCCAGCTGGATGCGACACAGCAAATCGTCGCCGCCGAGCTCGCCGCCCTTCAGGGCGGCGAGTCGGAGCGGGTGCGGGCCGCCCGGGCTGCCCTCGCCAGCGCACAGGCGGCGCTCGCGCAGGGCGAAGCCCAGGTGATCGCCGTCGTCGACGCTGAGCTTCGCGCGCGTGCCGAGCGCATGATCGCCCAGTTGCGGAAGGATGCGGAGGCCGCAGACTTCGGATCGGCGAGCGCTTCCTTCTTCCAGGTCGTCGAGCCCACCGGCACGCGTGCGGCGGGCACTCAGGGTCGGGCAGGGGGTACTGGTTCGGGCACCGTCGCGGGAGCAGAACAGGCCGCTCCCGCTCCCGTCACGCCATCGACACCCCGGTAGGATATGAAGCGCATACTCGGACTCCTCGCTCTTGTTGCCCTCGCCCCCGTCCTCGCGCTCGCTCAGGAAGGCGGCACGCGGCTCGTCGCCATGGCGAACTCGCCGGCGGATACCGCGCGGGACGAGGCCATCGCGAAGCTGGAGTCGTTTCTCACGAGATATCCGGCGAGCGACCTGCGACCCAACGCGCTCTTTCAGCTGAGCGAGCTGCTCGTCCGCCGGGCTGATGAGGAGTTCGCCGAGTCGCAGCGCGCCGTCGGCGGTGACACCGCGGGACGCGCCGACGCGCCCATTCGTCCGAACTACGAGCCGGCGATCGCCCGCCTGGAAGATCTGGTGCGGCGCTATCCGAACTTCTCGAAGTTCGACGCCGCGGCATACACGCTGGGGACGATGTATTTCTCCTCCCAGCGCTATGCCGATGCCGCTCGCATGTTCGAGGCGGTCACAAAGGACGATTCGTCGCGCTTCCGTCCGGAGGCGTACTTCCGCCTGGGCGATGCGCAGTTCGAGCTGGCCGCCCAGCAACGGGGAGCCCCCCGCCGGCAGACGTTCGCGCGGGCAGCCGAGGCGTACGAGGCCGCCACCCAGTCGGCTCCGCCTAACGGCGACATCTACTTCCTGGCGCTCTACAAGCTCGGGTGGGCGTATTACAACCAGGCCACCGCGACCAATCAGGAAGAGTATCGGCGGGCGGTCGACGTCTTCGGCCGACTGGTCGCGTCCTATGACCAGCTGTCATCCGAGCAGCAGGCTCGCCTCGGACTCCAGGCCGAAGCGATCGAATACATGGCGATCGCGTTCACACAGGTCGGTGGCGCCGAAGCGGCCGATCAGTACTTCCGGGGGCGCGAAGGCACCGGGCGCTATCGCCTGCCAGTGATGCGCCGCGTCGCGCAGAGCCTGCGTGATCAGGGCGATTTCGCG
>JAICOJ010000004.1 GCA_025930755.1 Gemmatimonadaceae bacterium | reverse complement strand
GCGAGCCCATTCTCGATGCCATCCAGCGACATCCGGAATGGTTGCGAGGCGAGATCAGCGCCGCGCCCGCTCCACTGCGCGTAGGCGTCGTGCGCGAGGAGGCGGCCGTCGATCGCGACCGCTTTCCGCACCTCGTCATTGCGCGGATCCCCGAGCACATCGAGCCCATGGATCGCGGCGCTCGCTACGAGGATCCGGTCCAGGACGCCCTCGCCATTCGCGAGCTCGGCGTGGTGACCGGGGGTGGATCGCAACTGACCGCCGCCGCCGAGATCGGGTATGTCGATGTCGAGCTGGCGCTCGCTGATCTCGACGGTGCGCTCGAGGTCGTCCAACGCATCCTCGAGGACGCCGGCGCGCCGGTGGGCTCCCAGCTGCTATTCGAGCAGGACGGCGTAGGGGTCGAGCGACCTTTCGGCGTGCAGGAGGGACTGGCGGTCTATCTCGACGGCACGACGCTGCCCGAGGAGATCTACGCCGAGACAGATATCGACGCGCTGATGGAGCGTCTCGCCTCGGCGGCTGATTCCGTGAACGGCGAGCTCCGCAGCGCGTGGAACGGTCCAACCGAGACGGCGCTCTATCACTACGGACCGAGCGCGGATGCCATGCTCGTCGCGCTGCAGCCGGTGTTCAATGACTTCGCGATCTGTCAGAACGCTCGGCTTGTCATACGGCAGGGCGCGGATGGCGAGACGCGCACGCTGCGAGTGCCGAGGCACCACGCAGCCTAACGCTGTCCGGCAGGATCAGGAGACGACGAGCACGCGGTAGCGTACGACGAGCGGCCCGTCTTCTCCCGCACGCGTCTCGGGCCAGACTCTGAGTGTCGATCCCCCCGGCACCGGCACGTACAGGCCCTGCGTCGGCAGATCGGTGGTCAGTCCGTGCGGCGGTACCAGCGTGCCGACAGGCATGGTGGCCAGCGCCGAATCGATGGATGCTCCGAAAATCTGCGGGAGCGTCGCGCGGAGCACCCCCTCGAACTTTTCAGGGCGCCGCGTGCGCGCCAGGGGCGTGTCGAAGTGGACGGTAATCTCTTCGCCGCTTCGCTCCGCGACGATTCCATCGCGGAGCGACGTCCGGCCTTCACCAATGGCGGGAGCGAGCTCTGGTACGGGTGGGGTGGTCACGCTCGCTACGCTCACCACGGTGCTTTCCGGTGCGACGGACACGGCTGCCATGCTATCCGGCGCTCTCTCTGGCACGCTCGGCGGCTCGCCAACAGAGGGTGTCGACGGGGCCGGTGCTTCGGGTATGGCGAAACCGGCTGCGCGCAGCTCACTGTCGAGCATCCCCGCGGCGCCCGCTGCGCCGATGGTGGCGACGCCGAGGCCGATGGCGGCCGTGGCAAAAAGCGCGCGACGGCGACGCTCGCGCGTCGCAACGCGGTTCTCTTTGCGACAGCGAAGACAGACTGGTATGCCAGGCCCCACATCGTGGGGACATGGCGGGGCAATTCGTTCTGACATGGCGGGCTCTCGAGGCGGGGGGACTTCGAGGAGGCGGCAGGATCTCATGGGTGACGACTCCACCCCCGGAAGGGCAACTGCGAACTGCGAACTGCGAGCTGCGAATAAAAGCGCCGTCTTCGCAGTTCGCAGTTCGCAGTCGCAGTTAGACTCCCCGCTGGTGCCGAACCTCGTCGATGGTCCGCTCGATCGCGGTCACCGTCTCGAAATTGTCCGGAGTGATCATCGCGTCCGGAATGCGCACCCCGGTCCGAGTCTCGATGAAGCTGACGAGCCGGATCAGACCCATGGAATTGATGATCCCGCTATCGATCAGGGAGTCCTCGGGGCCGATCGGCGTCGGATCCTTCTGGAGAAGGTTCTCCTGAATGAACTTCGTGAGGTCATTCCGTAGCATGTTGGGACGAGTCGGTGGGAGAACAGGGGCGAGCCGCGCGCTGAAGCTGCAACTCCCCTCGCACAGTGCGCAATCCCGTTAACCCACCGCCGAATATTGGCCGAGTGATTCGGCGAGACTGCGTCGATCCACCTTTCCGGTCGATGTCGTCGGCAGCTCGGGCATGAAAACGAACAGCTCCGGAATCGCGTAGCTCGGCAGCTTTGTCGCGCAGTGGCTGGCGAGCTCCTGTTGCGAGAGACCATTGCCTCCTTCGACGACGACCGCCGCGCGAAGACGCGCGCCCACCTCGTCATCCGGAATCGCCACCACCGCGGCGTTCCGGATGCGCGTGTTCGCGTGCAGCACGTGCTCGATCTCCTCGAGCTCGACGCGGTACCCGCGCGTTTTCACCATGTGGTCGAGTCGGGCGATGTACTGGAACGAGATGCCGTCGTCGAGCACGCGCACGAGATCGCCGGTCCTGTAGATGAGATCGGTGAAGTCCTTGTGCAGGGGATTCGGCGTCAGATTCTTCGCCGTGCGCTCGGGAAGCTTCCAGTAGCCGAGCATCACGCCCGGACCGCGGACGACGAGCTCCCCTTCCTCGCCCGGCCGCGCCTTCCGACCGTCGCTGGTGAGCGCGAAGCAGTCGAAGTTCTCGCACGACCGGCCGATCGACAGCTCGGTTTCCTGCACGAGCGGCTTCGGGACGGGCGTCCACGTGCAGACGTTGGTCTCCGTCGGACCGTAGAGGTTGAACCAGCTGGCGTTCGGGAAGTGCGGCATCACCTCCTTCAGATGCTTCACCGGGAACACCTCGCCGGCGAAGAGAATCGTGCGCAGCGACGCATAGCTGAACCGCTCGAGCTCGCCATGCTTCAGCAAGCGGATGAACGCGGACGGCACCATGTACGAGACCGTGATCTTCTGCTCTTCGATCCATTTCGCGAACTCGGCCGGGAAAGGTGCGATGCGATCGGGGACCATCACCACACAGGCGCCGGTCCCGAGCGCGGCGTAGATGTCGAACACGGAGAGATCGAAGTGCAGTGGGGCATGCCCCGACAGCCGATCCTCCGGCTGGATGCGAAACGTCGCGATCGTCCACTCGATGAAGGTGAGGGCGTTGAGGTGGCTGATCACCACGCCCTTCGGCGTTCCCGTCGAGCCGGATGTGTACAGCATGTACGCCGGATCGCTGTCGACGGCATTCGACACCGTGGGCGGTTCGGAGGTCGGGACGATCGCCCCCCAGCCAAACGTCGGCACCGGCGTGTGTGCCAGCTCCCCGTCCTTTTCATCGACGACGACGATCGCGCGCAACGAGGCGAAGGTCCCCATGTGCTGCGACAGCGATGCCAGGAGGCGTCGCGACGTGACGAGCACGCTGATGTCGGCATTCCCGAGGATGAACGCGGCACGCTCGACGGGCGCCTGCGGATCCACCGGCACGTAGATCGCGCCGCACTTCGACGCGCCCAGCATGACCGCGACGGAGCGGGCCTGCTTGGGCATCCACATGCCGACGCGCTCGCCTCGCGAGAGGCCCCGAGCGGCGAGCAGCACGGCCACGCCGTTGCTGAGCTCGTGGAGCTCACGGTGCGTGAAGGTGGTGGTGGCATCCTGCACCGCCGGCCGATCGGGGAAGAGGCGCGCGCTCTGCGCCGGCGCATGCCAGAGGAGATAGTTCATGGCGTCAGACGGGGCTGAGTCCAAGATGGCGCGCGATCAGCATTCGCTGAATCTCCGACGTGCCCGAGTACAGGGTGCCGCCGATGGAATCGCGCAGTTGCTGCTCGACGTGAAAATCCTGCATGTAGCCGTAGCCGCCGTGCAGCTGCACCGCGTCGAGCGCCGAGGCCACGGCCGACTCGCTGATGTAGAGCTTGGCCATCGCCGCCTCCATCGCGCCGCCCTCGGCGGCTCTCGAGAGCTGCCAGGCGGCGCGATACAGAAGCAGTCGCGATGTCTCCAGCCGTACCTTCATGTCGGCGATCTTCGCCGCAACGAGCTGGAAGCTTCCGATCGGCTTCCCGAACTGCTCGCGCTCTTTCGCATAGCGGACACATGCGTCGAGCTGCTGCTGCATCCGTCCGACCTGGCTCGCGAGGATGCAGCTGCGCTCCCACCCCATGGAGTGGTTGAAGATCGTCGCACCCTGACCCTCCTTCCCGAGGCGGTTGGCAACCGGGATGCGACAATCGTCGAGCACCACCTCGCCCATTGGTGACGTGGTGAGACCGAGCTTCTTGAAGGGCCGGGAGACCGAGAGCCCGGGGGTTCCCTTCTCGATCAGAAATGCCGTGACGCCCCACATGCCCCGCTCTGGCTTCACCGTCGCGAAGACGACGAACAAGTCGCCGACTGGCGCGTTCGTCACGAACGTCTTCGTTCCGTTCAGGATGTAGTCGTCGCCGTCCTTGATCGCACGCGCGCGCATCGAGTACGCGTCGGAGCCAGAGCCCGGCTCACTGATGCCATGCGCCGCGACCCACGAGCCATCGACGAGGCGCGGCAGATAGCGCTCACGCTGCTCCGGCGTTCCGAACGCGATGATCGGGGTGACGACCGCCCACATGTGCGCGTGCATCGAGAAAAGCAGCCCATGATCGTGACACCCCTCACCGAGCGCTTCCATCGCCACGGTCGTGGTGACCATGTCGTGACCGCTGCCTCCGTACTCGCCAGGAACCGGCAGGCCGAGGATGCCGAACTCCCCGCAGCGCTCCCAGAGATCGCGTCGAAAGCCCCCGACCGATGCGGGAGCGTTCCCCTCCGGCTCGCCGCCGAGCCCACGCCGGGCGAAGTCGAGAACGTTGTCGCGGAGCTCGATCTGCTCCGCGCTCAGCGCGAAATCCACGGCGCGCCGCGCGTCTCGTTAGGGAGAATGGCCTAGAAGGCCGCGAGCGATGGACTGCTCACGGACTCGGCGACCGGCCCGGTGCCGACTTTCGCCAGCTTGCGCTTCGCGGACAGCTTGCGAACGATGCGGCCGGGATTGCCGAAGACGAGACTGTCGTCAGGCACGTCCTCGATGACGACGGAGTTCGGAGCGGTGGTTACACGATTGCCAATGCGGATCCGCCCGGTGCTCTTCGTGCCCGCGCCGACCGTCACGTCCTCGCCGATCTCGAGCGTGTCGTAGTCGAAGAGCACCCCGCCACCGACGATGGTCAGGTTCCGGCCGATCCTGCACGAAGGAAGGAAGACGCCCCCGCCCCAGGTGTGGATCGCGATGCCAGG
The DNA here is from genome assembly GCA_025930755.1 of Gemmatimonadaceae bacterium. GTDB lineage: Bacteria > Gemmatimonadota > Gemmatimonadetes > Gemmatimonadales > Gemmatimonadaceae > JAICNG01. Next base: position 78,559 of record JAICOJ010000004.1, on the reverse strand, counting down.
ACCAATGTCCGCCTTGATCGGGATGTAGATCCCGACCCGCCAGGCAACCACGTGCTGCACGAAGAAATGCACGACCCGCAGCAGGTAGCGCAGCGGCGCAACGCGGATCCCGTCCGACCACACCCCGAAGCGGTGGATCAGAATGGCCTGCGTTCCTGGATTGAACAGCTCGCGGAGATACGCCGAGAGGTTCCTGGCACCTGTTTGGTTGACCCGGACACAGCGCTCCAAGTCCTGCCGAACGATTTCGAACATGTCCGTGGCGTGGGATGCGGATGGTCGGTGCGGAGGGACGACATGGCCGGGAGATGCGCCGGTCGCGCGGGGCAAGCGCAACCGGCGGGCCACGTGTGGTATAGTGTTAACTCGCGCCCCTCGAACGACTTCCGTCGCGCTGGCTGCGTGTGGGCAACACTCCTCGGGGAGCCTGCGCGACAGGTCGTTGATCAACCGCCACAGTGCGACGGCTATTGAGCCATCGTCTGCATCCACGCTTCGGCGGCTTTCCGCATCTCCTCCCTGCTCAACTCCTTTACCCGCGTTGCGATGCCCCACTGGTGGCCGAACGGGTCGGTGACTTTGCCGTACCGGTCACCCCAGAACACGTCTTCGAGCGGTTGCGCGACGTCGCACCCCGCATCCACCGCCCGCGCGAACGCCGCGTCAGCGTCATCGACATACACGTGAAGCGACCCGTGGACCCCACCGAGCGTCAGCGGCGACTTCATTCCCCACATGGGATTCTCGCTGCCGAGCATGATGGTCGAGTCCCCGATGCGGATCTCCGCGTGCATGATGGAGCCGTCCGGCCCTTCCATGCGGTCGAGCTCCTCCGCGCCGAACGCGTCCTTGTAGAACTCGATCGCCTTCGCCGCGTCGCTGACGGTGATGCCCGGCGTGACGGTGTGGTAGCCCTTGGGCGGATTGGCCATGGGATCCTCGCTCGTGAGTGGTTGCAGGGGGGGCCAAATGTAGGCCCGGGTTCGTCGCCGAGCCACGGGCCGTGTGTAAGAAGTTCCGCCCCGAACAAACGCCACGCCCGTTTCCCGACTGACCCGGCGTGCGTCAACCAAGGGGCGCAGGCTGGTCATCGCGCCCTCTGAATTCCGACATCTGAATTCTGATTCCCGACGTCTCTGCCGCTTCCGGCAAGGACCCGCCTCATGCGCACTCCACTTCGCCGCCTCGCAACGCTCGTCGCGTCCATCGTGCTCGCCGCGTGCTCGTCGGGCACCGTGTACGTCGTCCACCGTCCCGCACCGCCGCCACCGCCGCCACCGCGCATTGAGCCGCTCGAGATCACGCTCGCGCGCCCGGTTCGCGGCCAGCTCGTCGTGCAGACGAACCGCCCGTCGTACGTCGCGCTGTTCGAGATCGTGCCCGACCGCGGAGTCGCGCTGCTCGCGCCGTCCTACGCGCATCAGCGCACTTGGATGCTCGCGGGGCTGAACTGGGTCCCGGTGTCGTGGAAGGTGCAGTCGACGATGTATTACGGGCGCCCGTCCGGCACCGCGCTGCCAGCGCGCTGGGTCTACGCGATCGCGTCCGACGAGCCCCTTCGGCTACCCGATGAGGCGTTCCACCCCAGCTACATGCGCCGCGTGCTCGGCCCCGCCGCCTATCGAGGCACGAATCCGCACGTGACGATGCGTGCCATCTCGCGCGCATTCCTTCCGTCGGTGATCGACGAGTCGTGGGCGGAAGATGCCTACGCGCTAGCGGCGACGTACGCGAGCGATCCTTATCGCACCGTTCGCATCTACTGCGCGAACCGCACCGTGTACGAGGTTCCCGAGGAAGTTGCCGACCGCGCCTGGTGCCCGGTCCCTGCGCCCTCGGGCGGGATGATCGTGAGGACGGCGCCGGCGCGTCCGGATTCGATCGTCGCCATCAACAACGGCCAGCGCGTTCGCCGTCGGTTTCCCGAGACCACACCCGTTCGCGCACCGATCGATCGGGTCAGCGAGCCGACGCGGCCAGAGCATGGACCCGTCGTCATCGATCATCCTGGCCCACGCACCGACACGCCCGCGCCCAAGGACGTGAAGGAGAAGGAAAAGCGCGGAAACGGCAACGCGTACGGCCACACGGACGATCCGAACGTGAAGGGTCGCGGCATCGAGAACGAAAAGCCCAACGATCCACGGCGGACTCCCCGTATCGAGACGCCGGCCAATGGCCAGCCGCAGCAGCCGCAACCCGATAAGCAGGCCGAGAAGATCGAGGCCAAACAGGAGCGTCGGGAGGACAAGCAGATCCGCCAGGAGGAGAAGCAGGTCCGCCAGGAAGACAAGCAGGAGGCGAAAGAGGCGCGCCAGCTGCAAAAGCAGGAAGTGCAGGAGACTCGCCAGGAGCCAAAGCAGGAGCAAAAGGCCGAGAAGTCCGAGCACAAGGCGGACAAGGTCGAGCAAAAGGCCGACAAGCCGGCGGTAACTGTCGAGCCGCCTCGCCAGGCCGAGCCACCCGTATCGAAGCCGGAAGCGAAGCCGGTGCAGAAGAAGGAGGAGCCGGCGGCCGAGCCCGAGGCCGCGCCGGAGACCAAGCCCGAGGCGAAGTCAGAGGCCAGGGACGAGAAGTCGGAGGCGAAATCCGAAGAGAAGACCGAGGACAAAGCCACCGGCAAGCCGGCCGAGAAGACGCAAGGCAAGCCGGCGATACGGCCACCTGGCGCAAAGAACCAGAAGACCAAGCCGTAGCTGACGAAGGGCCTTCCAATCGGAAGGCCCTTCGTGTCGTATAGAGCGCCATGACCGATCCTCGTCGCGGCGCGATCACCACCGCCACCATCGGCGCCGCGTTCCTGATGGCGACATCCGCCATCGGTCCCGGCTTCCTCACGCAGACGGCGGTGTTCACGGCGCAGCTCGGCGCGAGCTTCGGGTTCGCGATTCTCATCTCGATCCTGTTCGACCTCGGCGCCCAGCTCAACATCTGGCGCGTGCTGGCGGTGGCGAGACGCCGAGCGCAGGACGTGGCGAACGACGTGCTGCCCGGGCTTGGCTACGGGCTCGCCGGGCTGGTGGCGTTAGGCGGGCTTGCGTTCAACATTGGCAACATCGCCGGGACGGGACTGGGTCTCAACGCGCTCGCCGGCATCGAGGTGAAGACGGGGGCCGCGGTGAGCGCGGCGATCGCCATTGGCATCTTCGTGGCACGCGAGGCCGGGCGTATCATGGACCGGTTCGCGCAGGCCCTCGGACTCGTCATGATCGCGCTCACCATCTACGTCGTGATCAGCGCGCGGCCGCCGCTGGGCGAAGCGATCATTCGTACCGTCGCGCCGCTGGAGATCGATGCGCTTTCGATCGTGACGATCGTCGGTGGCACCGTCGGCGGCTACATCACCTTCGCCGGCGGCCACCGGCTCATCGATGCCGGCATCCACGGGACCGAATCCCTCGGGCGCGTCACCCGCGCCGCAACGTTAGGCATCGGCGTGGCGTCGCTGATGCGCATCCTGCTGTTTCTCGCGACCCTCGGCGTCGTCGCACACGGTGCGACCCTCGATCCCGCCAACCCGCCCGCCTCCGCGTTTCAGCACGCCGCGGGCGCCATCGGCCAGCGGATCTTCGGCGTCGTGATGTGGGCGGCGGCGATTACGTCCGTCGTCGGATCGGCGTACACCTCGGTGTCCTTTCTTCGCTCGGTCAGCCGGCACATCGATCGCGCCCCGGGACGCGCGACCATTGCGTTCATCGCGGTCTCGGCGGCGCTTTTTCTCGTGATCGGACGGCCGGTCGCCGTGCTGGTGCTGGTCGGAGCGATCAATGGACTGATCCTGCCCATTTCGCTCGGAGCAATGTTGATCGCGGCATACCGCGTCCGTATCGTCGGCGAATATCGGCACCCGGTATGGCTGGCGGCGGCAGGCGTCGTCGTCGCCGTCGCGATGGCGGCGCTCGGCGTCCGGGCTATCCTCTCGGTCGATCTCTAGCCCCTGCGGCACAGGCGGCGGCAAACCCAGTCTCCGCGTGCCCACATTCACTTTCGATGGTACGAAAGTCGGTTCGCATGATGGCCAGACGCGCTCCAATGGCCTGGTAGCAGCCGGCCTTCGCCGCACCCTCGACCACGCGGCAGAACGCCATCGCGCGATCGACGGTCCACATTTCGTCGAGATACGATTCCACCGCGCCTGCGATGCACGACGCCATGTGCGTCGAGGGAACGCGCGCGCACAGCCCCGCGACACGACGCTGATCCGCCCACCAGCCCGACCCCTGCTTTCCGATGCCGAAGTAGCACTCATCCTGGAACCCGTCCGGCGCGCGTGCACACGTGTCGAGGGTGCGCCCCTCGTCACCCCGAACGGCCTCGACGATGATGATCGGCTGATACTTCCAGCACGAGGCGCGGTACGGCGGTGCGACATCGCCGCATGGGTAGGTGGGATCGTCGCGTTTCACGAGCGGCTTCGCCTCGCGGCTCGCCGCGCCAGCCTGCACCGCCGCGTCGCCGACCCGCATGTCGGCCGATGTCGTGCCCCGAACGGCGTTCTCCATGAAGACCCCGTCATGGCACTCTTCACGCGCATCGCGCTGCGTCAGATGGTCGCACGCCTCCAGCGCCTGACGAGCGTTTCCCTGATGACGTGTGACGAGCCCGTGTCCCATCCCGTGGGCACACTCGAGGGACACGAGCCTCGCCGCACCTGGCCGCGTGATGCTCGCGCACAACGAGTCGAGGGCGCGCGCGGCGACGGCGTCCTCGGCGGCCGCCCGCGGCGACGCGAAATACCCTTCCATGACGCCATGGTTGCATCCCGCCTGAAAAACCTCGCGACACCCGGCATACACGGCGGGATCCCCGTCGCGCTGCGCGACGGCAAACCGCCCCAGGGCGTGCGCGATGACGTGCCCCATGTTGTCAAACGCCGTGTCGCCAGCGGCGAGCGTCTCCAGCCGGAGAAGCGCCTGCCCCACGCCTTGTCGTCTGGCGATGACGAACAGCTCCGCGATATCGAGGTCGCGATCGGTCACGCGCGTCCAGTCGACGCCGACCGGAGCAGCGCCCTGTTGGCCGAAGTGACCCGCGTGACCCGCGTGACCCGCCTCCGCTGGCGCGCGCGAGCCGCCATCGCGATCGAGCGTTCGGCGCGCGATCAGTATCCCCACCACCAGCGCGATGAGCAGCGCGGTCAGCACTTTCGACGTGACACTCACGGCGCGGCCCTCTCCCTCGACCCCCTGGACATCCTCGACATCTCGACCACCTCAGTACTTCGCCAGGTAACTCTCCAGCTCCCACTGAGACACCTGGGTGATGTAGTCGCGCCACTCCTCCCGCTTCGCGGCGAGAAAGTGGTCGGTGATGTGATCGCCTAACGCATCGCGGATGGCCTTGTCCTTCTCGAGCTCGTCGCACGCCTCGTTGAGGTCGTGGGGAAGGTCGTCGATCCGAAGCCGGCGCTTCTCGCGATGCGACATCTCCCAGATGTTGACGTTCACCGGCTCGCGCCAGTCCGCCTGGCTCTCGATGCCCTCGAGGCCGGCGGCAAGCATGACCGCCAGCGCGAGATACGGATTCGCGGCGGGGTCGGGCATACGCAGCTCGACGCGCGTGCCCTGCCCTCGGCGCTCCGGAATCCGGATCAGCGGCGACCGATTGCGCATCGACCACGCAACGTTGACCGGCGCCTCGTACCCGGGCACCAGGCGCTTGTACGAGTTCACCAGGGGATTCGTGATCGCGCAGAACCCGCGCGCGTGTTTCAACAATCCGCCGATGTAGTGCAGGGCGGTGCGCGACAGCTCCCACTCGGCTTTCGCGTCCCAGAACGCGTTCTCCTCGCCACGGAAGAGCGACTGGTGCGTGTGCATGCCGCTGCCGTTCTGCCCGAAGATGGGCTTCGGCATGAACGAGGCGAACAGCCCGAACCGCTGCGCGACATGCTTCACGACGAAACGGAACGTCGCGATGTTGTCGGCGGTCGTCATCGCGTCCGCGTAGCGGAAGTCGATCTCGTGCTGCCCGTGCGCGACCTCGTGGTGCGCCGCCTCGACCTCGAACCCCATCTGCTCGAGCACGTCGACGATCGCGCGTCTCGCATCCTCACCGAGGTCGGCGGGAGCGAGATCGAAGTAGCTGCCGACGTCATGCGTGGTCGTCGCCGCTTCCCCCGCCGTGCCGGGCTTGAAGAGAAAAAATTCCGCCTCCATCCCGGCATTCATGACGAAGCCCATCTGCGCGGCGCGTGCGATCTGCCGCTTCAGCGCCCCGCGGGGATCGCCTGGAAAGGCCGTCCCGTCCGGCAAGTTGATGTCGCAGATGACGCGAGCCACGCGGCTCTCGGCGTCCCCCCACGGGAATACGCGGAACGTCGAGAGGTCGGGGGCGAGGAGCATGTCCGACTCCTCGATGCGCACGAACCCCTCGATCGACGACCCGTCGAACATGATGTCGCCGGCCAGCGCCTTCTCGAACTGCGACGCCGGCACCTCGACGTTCTTGTTGATGCCGAGGATGTCGGTGAACTGCAGCCGCAGAAACCGAACGCGATGCTGCTGCGCGAGCGCCAGAATGTCGTTGGCGGTCGCGCCGCGAACGTCAGGCAGCGTGGAGCGCGTCTGTCGTGGCACGGGGCGTATCGTACACGGTGGCTGCCGGAGGAGGGAAGTAGCCGGTGAGTCAAGCGGGAAGAGTCCTTGTCTTCCCTCGGGCTCTGGCAAGCGGATTGCGACTGCGAAGCCTGTCCCGAGCTAGGAGTCGAGTACCATGAAGGCCAAAGATATCATGACCAGGAAGCCGAAGTCCGTCACGCCGGAAACCTCGGTGCGCGAGGCGGCCCGGCTGATGAAGGAAGAGGATGTCGGCGTCCTCCCAGTCGTCGATCGCGACGGATCGGACCGCCTCATCGGCATCGTCACCGACCGCGACATCGCGATTCGGCATGTGGCCGAGGGGCACGATTCCTCGAGCTGTCCCGTGAGCGAGGCGATGACATCGAGCGTCCGCACCGCCCGCGAGGATGATGACGTCGACTCGGTGATGGACCTGATGGGCAAGGAGCAGGTCCGGCGCATTCCGGTCGTCGACGAGCGCGGTGGTCTCATTGGAATCGTCGCCCAGGCTGACATCGTGCGTGAAGCGCGCGACGACAGGAAGGCGGAGCGCACGATCGAGAAGATCAGCGATCCGGGCGGACGGCATACGAGCTGAACAGGAACGAGGAACGAGGAACGAGGAAGCGGCTGCGCGGGGCTCCGGTGTCGCGGAGCTGACGAGCCCCTTCCTCGTTCTTCGTTCCTCGTTCTTCCTCAGTCGTCGATACCTTCGACTAATCCCCAGAGCTCACCAGCGGCAAAGTCGTGGAAGCGCTCCTCCACGTCCCGCGTGGTCCACTCCAGGAAGATCCAGGCGCTCGTGCGGGTGCGGCCGCCCGACACAAAATGAATGCGACCGCGGGTTGCTCCATTCGCGCGGTCGCCTTCGCACTCCAGAAATACATCCCACGACGTGGCCCCACGTCGTAACTCGCCCATCCGTTTGGAGCCAACACCCGGAAAAAGACGGAGCTGGGGATCGGTCATCGAGTGAGGGCGCTGGGAGTAGCGCTGGAAACGCGCTCGAATAGCGCTGCGGAATCCTAACGCGTGCGGCGTCGTTCGTCCAAGCACCGCGCTTCTCCAGCGCTTTCCCAGCGCTCCCGTTTCACTACATTCCCCCCATGACCGTTCCCACCACCACGACGTGCCCCTCCTGTGGCGCCGCCGCCGAGGGGCGTTTCTGCGCCAGTTGCGGCGCGCCGCTCGAGGGGGCGACCTGTAGAACCTGCGCGGCAGCGCTCAGTCCCGGCGCCCGCTTCTGCCATCACTGCGGCCGTCCAGTCGGTATCGCGAACACCCAGGGCGGACCCGATCGCTCGACGAACGCCGTTCCCTGGATCGTTGCCTCGATCGCCCTCGTGGCGCTCATCGCGCTCGTCGCCGCACAGCGCTTCAGTTCGTCCAACGCGCTCCCACAGACGCCGCTTGGGGCGGTGCCCGCCGACCAACCGATGGCGCGCGCCCCCGACATCTCTCAGCTCACTCCGCGGGAACGCGCCGACCGTCTGTTCGACCGCATTATGGCGCTGCACGAGCGTGGCCGCACCGACAGCGTCCAGTTCTTTGCCCAGATGGCCATCCCCGCATACCAGATGGTGCAGCCACTCGATCTCGACGCGCGCTACGACATGGGCCGCATCGCCGAGGTCGCCGGCCTCGCCGAATTTGCGCGCGCACAGGCTGACACGATCCTCCGCGCCGAGCCCAACCATCTGCTCGGGCTCGTCCTGGCCATTCGCGCCGCGCGCCTGGCGGGAAATGAGTCCGCTGCGACCGCATTCGAACGTCGCCTCATCGCGGCGGAGGGCGCGGAGCGACAGCGGAATCGCGAGGAGTACACACGGCACCGCGCCGACATCGATGCCGCCCTCGACGTCGCACGGGTCGAGGTCCCCCGATGAGCGCCGCGCGCCGGCTCATTCGCGTCGCTCATTCTCCAGACTCCGACGACGCGTTCATGTTCTACGCGCTCGCCACGGGGAAGATCGACACCAATGGAATCACCTACGAGCACGAGCTGCAGGACATCGAGACGCTCAATCGCCGCGCCCTGCGCGGAGAGCTCGAGGTCACGGCGGTCTCCATCCACGCGTACGCGTATCTCGCCGATCGCTACGCGCTCCTCCCACACGGCTCCTCGATGGGCGACGGGTACGGCCCACGGCTCGTCGCGCGCGAACCACGGTCCCGCGAGTCAGTGGCCGGCAGTCGAATCGCCATCCCGGGGACCCTGACGACCGCCTATCTGGCCCTCAAGCTCTGGCAGCCGGACTTCGTCTCAGTCCCCACCCCCTTCGACGAGATCGAGGATGTCGTCGAGCGCGGCGACGTCGACGCCGGCCTGCTCATTCACGAAGGACAGCTGACCTTCCAGGATCGCGGGCTTCATCTGCTGGCCGACATGGGCGAGTGGTGGTTTCAGGAAACCGGGCTTCCTCTGCCACTCGGCGGCAATGTTATAAGAAAGGACTTGGGCGCTGAGCTTATCGCGACTATATCGAGCCACTTACACGCCAGTATAGCGTATGGCCTTGAGCATCGTGCCAATGCTCTCGACCACGCCATGCAGTACGCTCGGGGCCTCGATCCCCGCCGCGCGGACACATTCGTCGGCATGTACGTCAACGAGTGGACCCTCGACTACGGCGAGCGCGGCCGGGCCGCCGTCCGCCTGCTTCTCGAGGAGGGACACAAGGCCGGCGTCATCCCGCACGCAGTCACGGTCGAGTTCGTCGGGGGCTGACGCGGGGGTCGTCGAGGTCCGGGAATCCGTGGGTGGTGGCGAGGGTTCGAGGGTCGATCTGTCGACCGAGTCCTCGAGGGAGTCGAGGTGCGGAAGCTCTCCTCGATCACCTCGACGACCTCGAGGACCTCGACCACTCAAGCTCTTGATTAGACGAATCTTAGCCGGCCCTGAATCGTTACACCGATTTCCGCTGACTCGTCTGATTCCGGTGGTCGGAGCGCCCGACCGGCCGCATCACGACCGCCCCTCCGAGCCCGCCGTCCCTTCATGGTCCCTTCCGCGCGCCCAGGCGCCTCAACCGTCATCGGCTCCGACGAGCTCGATGCGCTGAGTCTCGGGCTCGTTGTCGTCGATGCGCGATGGGACATCGTTCGCTGGACGCGGGCGCTCGCCGAGCTCACCGGCATCCCCACCCATGAGGCGCTCGGCACATTGCTCTGGGACCGGCTGCCGGCACTGCGCGCGCCGGCACCCGAGTCCGCGCTCCGGGCAGCCATGCGCGACCGAATTCCCTACCATGGGCCGGCACTTTCGCTCTCCGATCGCGCCGCCGGTCCGGTGCTCCGATCGGTCGCGCCGTTAGGCGACGACGCCATTCTCCTCGAGCTCGACCGCGACACCCGCACGTCCGACGAGACCGCCACCCTCGATGCCATGCTCGCCGCGCAGGGCAAGGAGTCCGACCTGCTCGCGACCGTCGCGCAGTCGATCGCCGATTCCTCGATCCCCATCGAGACGACCCTCGGCGCCCTCGCCGAACGGGCCTGCTCGTTGCTCCGCTGTGGAGGGTGCTCCGTGGCGCTCGTGGAGGATGCCACCTTCCGTACGGTCGCCGCCGTCGGCAGCCTCGCGACGACGCTCGGCGAGCAATCCCAGATCCGGTCGACGTTAGGTGAGCTTGCGCTGCTGCAGCAGCGCGTCGTCGTCGGCGTGCGATGCACGCTCGTGGCGCCCATGATCGTGGAAGGGGTCGCGCTCGGTCGCCTGGTGGCGGAGCATCCGACGCACGGCGAGTTTCTTCCGTCGGATGCCGTCCTGCTGCAGCGCTTGTCCGACCACGCTGCGCTGGCCGTTCGCGCTCGCCAGCACCGGGCAGCGGCCGAGCGCAGCGCGCGCGATGCGCACGCGCTCACGGAGGTCATTCAGCGGATCAACCAGTCGCTGGAGCTCGAGCGCGTGGTCGCGCTCGTGGCGCAGTCCGCGACCGAGCTGGTGGGCGGCGTGGGCGCGCGGGTCCTCGTGATTGAAGACGATGCGCTTCGCGCGAGCGGGACCTATGGGATCGAAGATCCCGCGCTTTGCCTCGAGGTACCGGTGAACGGCTCTTTCGCCGGCGCGTGCCTGAGCGCGCGCACACCGCTCCGCGTGTCGGACCTCGGCGCGTCCGATTCCCCCTGGCCGTGGACCGCGCAGCGTGTGGAGCCCGGCCGCTTCAACGCCATCGCCATTCCGCTCCTCGTCGCCGATCGCGCCATCGGGGTGATCGTCATCGTCGGAAATCGCGCCCGCTGCTTCGACGACCGCGACGAGGAGCTACTGCTCGTGCTGGCGGGCCACGCCGCGATCGCCATCGAGAACGCGCGTCTGTTTCGTGCTGCCGCGCGCACGATGCATCACGCGAGCATTCTCGCGTCCAACGCACAGGCGCTCGCGCGGCACGTCACCGCCAACGCCATGTTCGCCGACATCGTCCGGATTGCCCGGGAGGCGCTGCACGCGGACGGGGTAGGGATCTATCTCACGGAGTCCGGGTCGGACCGCATTGAGATCGCCCTTCAGGACGGGGCCGGCCAGGACGCCGCCGGCGCAGTGCAGCAGTCGTTCTGGGAGACCCCCCTCGGAGAAGCGATGCGCTCGGGACGCCCTGTGTTCATCGCTGACATGGAGGCGCTCCGGGCTGTGCCAGCGGTTGACGTCCTGCTGGAGAAAGGGATCCACGCTGGCGCCATTCTGCCCTTGATGATCGAGGGGCGCGCCCGCGGAGTGCTGACACTCCGATACTGCCGCGGGCAGACCTTCGAGCCCCAGCAGCGTCAACTCCTGACCGACTTCGGCACCCACGTGGCTCTTGCCGTGCGCAACGCTCAACTGTTCGAGGATCTCGAGCGCCGCGCGGCACGCTTTGAAGCGGTCGCCCAGGTTCAGCGAGCCATTTCCGAGGCGGTGTCGCTCGACGAGGTGTATGCCAAGATCTATTCCGCGGTGGCATCCGTCGTCGACTCGCCCTGCTTCGTTCTCCTCTCGTTCGATGAGGACGCCGGCGTGTTCGTGCCCGAGTACTGCATCAACGACGGCGATCCGATCGAGACCGGCACGCTGCCGCGCTTCCCGCCCGGGAGCGGGAACACGACGCAGGCATTCCTGACACGCCAGCCGAACGTGGCCGCGCGTTCGCGTGCCGGCTGGTCTGGTCAGGTCCACGTGACCGAGGGCCGCGGCGAGGTCGCGGTCGTCCTCAGCGCCCCGATTCTCCACGGAGACCGGGCGCTGGGCGTGCTTCAAGCGCAGTCCTACGACCCGGAGGCGTACGACTGGGACGATGTCGACCTCGTTATGCTCATCGCGCGTCAGGCCGGCACGGCGATCATCAACGCCCGTGCGTTCGAGACCGAGCGACGCGAGCTCGAGCGCGCGCAGTTTGCCGCGGCCGTGGCGCGCGCCGCCCTGGCGGCGGGCGATCTCGCGGCGGGCGCTGACGCGGTATTGAGCGTCGTCGCGGGAGCGTGTCCCGCGAGCGGCATGACGATCGACCTCATCGCTGGCGGCGGTGCGCGACGAACGGTGGCGACGCGCGGGACGCCACCCGCTGCCGATGACGCGAGCACGATTCGCGTGCCACTCTCGTCCGGCGAGCGCACGCGGGGCGAGCTGCTCGTGCGCGATACCGGCCTTCCCATGCACGTTCGCGAGACGCTCTGCCGTCTCGCCGATCCGCTGGCGCTTGCCCTCGAGACCCTCCAGCTCCGCGAGGAGGAACGGCATCAGCAGGAGCGACGGCGCGTGCTCGCGACAGCGCTCGAGGCGATGGAGCAGCCCGTGTTCATCGTCTCACGCGATCTCATCGTCCGGTACGCCAACGGAGCGGCCGCTGCGCAGTTCGGGTATGCGCCCGAGGAGCTCGTCGGTCTGCACGTGGGGACCTTCCAGGTGCACCTGTGGAGCCTGCAGGATCGCAACGCCGCCGCGCGCGCCATGGATGAGATCGGCCACTGGGCGGGCGAGCGCCCGCTGCGCCGCAAGGATGGAAACGACTTCCCCGCCTGGCTCATTGTGAGCCCGATTCGCGACGGCACTCGCCGTCGTGTCGGGCATGTCATCGTCGTGCGTGACCTCACCGAGGAGCGGAGGATGGCCGAGCAGCTCAGGCAGTCCGAGAAGCTCGCTGCGCTCGGTGAGCTCGTCGCGGGCGTTGCGCACGAGGTCAACAATCCGCTTACCGGCATCAGCGCGTTCGCCCAGCTTCTGCTCGAGGACGATCTCTCGGGTGAACAGCGAGAATCGGTGTCGCTCATGAAACGCGAGGCCGATCGCGCGGTCTCCGTCATCCGGGACCTCCTCGCCTTCGCGCGCAAGACGGGTCCGAGAAGCGTGATGGTCGACATGAACGATCTCGTCGAGCAGACGCTTCGCCTGCGCGCGTACGGGATGCGATCCACTGGCGTGATCCTCGAGACCAGTCTCGATCCGGCGCTGGCCCCGGTGCGCGGTGATGACCGCCAGCTCCAGCAGGTGCTCCTCAATCTCATCGTGAACGCGGAACATGCGATGGCGAGCACGCCCGTCCGGCAGCTTGCGGTCACCACCCGTAACGAAGGCAGCCGGGTCGTCGTCGAGGTCAGGGATACCGGTACCGGGATGACCCCGGAAGTGCAGAAGCGCATCTTCGAGCCTTTTTTTACCACCAAGCCGGAAGGCACCGGCACGGGGCTCGGCCTCAGCGTCAGCTACGGCATCATGCAGTCACACGCCGGCACCCTCTCGGCGCAGAGCGTCGTGGGCACCGGCTCCACGTTCCGCATTTCCCTTCCCGCTTCGATCGCCGCTGATGGCGCGACCGCGGCGGCGAACATTGGCAGGCATTCATGACCGAGACCTCGACCCTACCCAATCCGCGAGTCCAGCGTCCATCCGGCATGTCGGGTGATGAGTGGGTCAAACGCATGCTGGTTGTCGACGACGAGGAAACCATTCGTCTCGCACTCGGCAAATTCCTGAAGTCGCGCGGCTACGACGTGCACACCGCCGAGAGCGGACCGGCGGCGTTGGAGCACCTCGAGCGCAACCGCTTCGTGCTCATGCTCTGCGACGTGCGCATGCCAGGCATGAGCGGAGTCGAGGTGGTGCCCAAAGCCCTCGAGATCGATCCGGACCTGGCGATCATGATGCTGACGGCCGTCAACGACGCCCCCACCGCGACGGAAGCCCTCTCGCGCGGGGCATACGACTACCTGATGAAGCCGATCGAGCTCGTCGATCTGCAGCAAGCCGTCGAGCGCGCCCTGCACAAGCGCGAGTTGGCCATCGAGCAGCGGAAGGTGGAGCGTCTCATCCGCGAGGAGGTGGCGTTGCGCACCGCCGAGCTGGAGCGCGAAAAGGGGGCGCTGCGCGGGTTGACGGTGAACATCGTCGAGACGCTGATCAACGCGATGGAAGCGAAGGACATCTACCTGCGGGGCCATTCGCAGCGTGTCGCTGCGTTGGGCGCCTCGATCGCCGATCAGCTCGGTCTCGACCCCGATACGGTGGAAAATGTGCGACTCGCGGGGCGTATCCACGATGTCGGGAAGATCGGCATTCGCGAGGAGATTCTGAACAAGCCGGGCAAGCTCACGCCCGAAGAGTTCGCGCACATCAAGGACCACGTGCGCATCGGCATGGAGATCCTGGCGCCACTCAAGCACATCGGGGAAGCCCTCCGCTTCGTGCACGACCATCACGAGCACCACGACGGGACGGGCTACCCGCGCAGCCTCAAGGACGAGCAGATCTCCATCGGCGGGAAGATCCTGGCCGCCGCGGACGCCTTCGACGCGCTGACCTCGAAGCGGGCGTACCGCGAGCCGCTGACGCAGGAAGACACGCTGAGGCTGCTGGAGCAGCACGTCAACCGCCTCCTCGACCCGCGAATTTTCGCCGCGCTGAAGTCGGTCGTGGGACGGGGGGCGTCGATCGTCTTTCTCGACGAGATCGAGGGCTGAGCCTGGCTCGCGCCGTTTCAATTGGACGTGTACGGCAAACGATGACGGAATTCGGAATACATTCAGCTAGAACCCGCGGGGAGCCGACCTTGGCTCCCCGTGTCCGTTTCTGAATTCTGTATTCTCTATTCTGAAATCCGACGTCTTTGCCGTACCGAGAAACAATCCCGCCTTGACGGAACTCCCCGGGTGTTGTATAGCAGCGTCGCGGATGCAGTGTGCACGGCGCACGAGGCACATGTCGTGCAGCGCGCAGCCGCACACTGAACGAGCGCAGTCCGCGTGACTTTCGAGGTCGCGCACCACATACCCTCAGGAGGCAGACATGCGGCGCGGTGATGAGTCGAACGAGGAGCTTTTCTTCTCCGACCGCGATGATGACTCGGACGAGCCAGGCTACGGCGGTGGTGGCGGGAGCTCGTACGACGACGATGATGACGAGGAGGGGAGCGGCTGGGGGATGACGAAACACGACGGCGACGACCTCTGGGATAGCGCCGAGGATGACGACGACGACCTGGACGAGGACGATGACGCCGGGTCAGTCGATGAATTAGAGGAGGAAGAGGAGTTTGCGACGCCCCGTGGCGGCGGCGCCGGCCGTGGCGGCGCGGGTGGCGCGCCGCGAGGTGGCGGCGGAGCGGCCGGCGGTGGTGCAGGTGGCGGATCGCGTCCGGGCGGGGGCGGGGGGATGGGCGGCGGCGGTGCAGCGCGTTCGGGTGGGGCGGGAGGAGCGGGCGGAGGGGGCGGTGCCTCCAGGCCTGGAAGCGGCGGTGGGGGCGGCAGCGGCGCTGGAGCCACACGTGGTGGCACGACCACCGGCGGATCGATGACTGCCTCGGGTATGGCAGGAGGTGCTCGTCCGGCCTCGCCGGGAGGGATGGGCGGGGGCGCGACGAGCTCGCGCAGCGGCGGCGGCGGAGCCACAGCCGGCGGCGGCGCTCGCAAGTCCGCGGCGAAGAGCGGCGGCTCGGCCAGAAAGAAGTCGGCCGCGAAGACGGGTGCCCGGAAGAGCGGCGGTGGCAAGAAGAAAGCTGGCGGCGCGCGCTCCAAGGCCGGCGGCGGCAGCCGCGGTCGCAAGGGCGGCGGCGCTCGGAAGAGTGGCGGCGCAAAGCGTCGCACGGGCAGCGCGAAGAAGGCCGGCGGCGCCCGGACGCGCGGCAAGAAGAACCCCGGCCGCGGCGGCGCGCGCAAGCGCTCGCGCCGCTGATCGCAGCGTGATCTCGATCGAGGGCCGGGGCAGGGTCCTGACACCCCTGCCCCGGCCCTCGATCACTTCGCAGTGCAAAACGTTATGACCTGCTCTGAATGAGCGTCTTCGATCTCGAGCTCGAGCGGTTGACGCAGGAGCTCGCGCGCCGCATCCGCCAGACGATGCGCGCGGAGGCGATCGCGTTCGCCATCTCCGACGAGGGATCCACGCGGCTCCGCATCGCGCACGCCGTCGGATACGATGCCGAGCGCGAAGCGCTCGAGGAGCGCGTGCGCGAGCATGGCCTGGAGGCGCTGGCGGCTGGACGCGTCCTCATGCATCGCACACCTCGCGGACAGGAGCTCACCGCGCCGATGCTTGCGCCATCCGGCCTCGTCGGCGCGATGGTGGTGCTCGCGGAAGACGTCGATTCGAGTGCGATTCTCGCGCGCGCGGAACGTGAGCTGGCGGCGATTGCAGACGAGGCCGCGGTCGCCATCGAGCACGCGCGCCACCTCGGCCGCGTGCAGCACCGCGAGGAGCTCGAGGCGGCAGCGACGATCGTCACCGGCATTGCCAATGAGCTTCGCAATCCCCTGTTTGGTCTCTCATCCGCTGCGCAGCTCCTGCGCTTTCGGGCCCGTGAAGATCCGGTGCTCGAGCGGAACATCGGCCGCATTCTGCGAGAGGTAGAGCGGCTGAACGGCATGGTGACGGATCTGCTCGAGTACGGAAGCGTACACGCGCCCCGTCTCGAACCGGGTGATCCCGATCGGGTGTGGGATGACGTGCTTCAGACGCATCGCGGGGTGCTCGAGAGCCGCTCGCTGCAGGTGACGCGCGAGCGGCCGAAGCAACACGCCACGTGCGATCTCGATTCCGCGCAGCTTTCGCAGGCGTTCGTTACCCTGCTCGCGCACGCCGCCGATGGCGCCCCGCAGGGATCGGACTTGAAGCTCATCTCGGAAACGCAGACTCGCGGACGGTGGCGCTGCGCCATCACCCATGCCGGACCGCCCATACCGCCTGCGGAGCTGACCCGCGCGTTCGACATCTTCTCCCCCGTGCGCCGGGGGGGAAGCGGCATCGCTCTCGCGCTGGCGCGGCGCATCATCGAGGAGCACGGCGGATCGATCGGGATCGACAGCGATGCCGAACGAGGCACGACCGTTCGTATCACGCTCCCCGGGTCGGCACCGGAGCGCACGCCGCCGCGGGCGCGCAAGGCGACATCACGCCCCATCGAGCGAGCCGTGGCGGTGAAGCCGGCGTCGTCAGGCAAGGGCGCCGCCTCGGAGCCGGGCGGCGCGTGAGGCTTCCGTCGTGGCGCCGCGCCCTGCTCGCCAGCGGCGCGGCGATCGGCGCGGCCGCGACACTGAATGCGCTCGCCACGCGCGGCGTCGCGCCCCTCGAGAATCTCCTCGGCGGCGAGGACAAGTGGTTCGACTGGCGCGGACGCCGGCTCTTCTATGCGCACCGCAAGGCGCGCACGCGCAAAGGCCGGCCACTGCTCTTGCTCCACAGCATTCACACCGCCGCCTGGTCCTACGAGTGGCGGTCGAACGTCGATGCCCTCGCCGAGGGACACGACGTGTACGCGCTCGATCTCCTCGGCTTCGGCATGTCGGATCGCCCGCAAGTGAGGTACAGCGCGCGTCTCTACACACGTCTCATCGATGATTTCGCGCGACAGGTCATTGGAGAGCCGACAACGCTCATCGCGTCGTCCCTCACCGCCGCCTACGTCGCCGTCCTCGGTGCGCGCGATCCGGGACAGTATCCCTCACTGGTGCTCATTGAGCCCACCGGGCTCGTGAGGCGCAACAGTGCCGCAACGACCGGCGGGGACGTCGCGCGCCTGGTCGTCGATGCGCCCCTCATGGGTGCGGCCGTGTTCAACGCGCTCGCGTCTCGACGCAGCATCCGGTACTGGCTCGAGCGCGCGTATGTCGATCTGGACTTCGTGACCCCGGAGCTGGTGAGCATCTATCACCGCGCCGCGCATCAGCCCGGCGCACGTCATGCGCCGGCCGCCTATCTTTCGGGCCACCTCAACCTGGATGTACGTGGCGCCGTTCGACGTCTTCGCCAACCAGTACTCCTCGTGTGGGGAGAGCAGGCGGTCGAGACGCCGGTGGAGGACGCCCGCGGGTTCATGGCTCTCAACCCAGCCTTTCAGCTCACGATTCTCGATCCGGCCGGCATGGTTCCGCACGACGAACAGTCGGCGGAGTTCAACGGGGTCGTCATACGATTCCTCGCTGAGGGCGCGTAACGACTGACGCTAGCTGGCACGCCGAAGTCGTTCGCCGTACCTTCCGACCATGGCGGATTCATCGCCCGTTGCCCTGCTCCGCGCCCACGCGCGCCACGCGCCGTGGAACGCGCGCGGACTCGCCGCGCACGCCACCGCGCTCGTCGATGCCGCCGCGATGCGTCCGACCAACGCCGCCGCCCGCGCGTCGCTCAGTGCACGCGCCATTCGGTTCTACGTCGCCAACGGGCTGCTCGACCGTCCCGAGGGCACCGGCACGGCGGCGACCTATGGGTATCGCCATCTGCTCCAGCTGCTTCACATCAAGATCCGGCAGCGGGAGGGACAGACGCTGGAGCGCATCAAGCCGGAGCTCGTCGAGCTGACAGGCGATGCCCTCGAGCGACGCGTCGCCACTGCGCTCGCTCCCGCACTTGGCGCGGGGTCGGACATCGCGGTCGTCCGCGACGGAGAGCTCGATGGTGTGTGGCGCCGCGTGCACGTCGCGGACGGCATCGAGCTGCACGTGCGCGACGATTCGCCAGCGTCATCATCAACGGCGGTCGTCGCGATTCGCGAGGCGGTTCGAGCGGCCCTCGGGCGCGAGGATATACGGTAGAGCGATAAGGAAAGACATCGATTTCAAAATTCAGCAACCAAACGGGGAGCCAGTGCGGCTCCCCGTAGCTGCTTTGAGCCCCGTCGCGATTGTGCGAGGCCGGCATCCAGGTACAGGAGAGACGCGGATCCCGCGGGAAGGACCAGATTGCTCCGTGGGTGGATGCAGACAGCCGGCAATCGGAAGTCTGAACTCTGAATCCTTGCCGTTCCCAAGGAATCAGAACCCGCGCAATCGGCTCGTCTCCCGCCTGAATCCCGCCTTCAGGAACGCCTCGGTCCACCGCATCGCCGCGGCGTTCACTCCATCGATCGTCTCGATCTCGACGTCGCGCGGGCGCGCGCTCAACGCGCGCGCCGCACGAAGATGGGCGAGAAGCGCGGTCGCAGCGGCCGTGACATCGGCGTCGACCATCCATGGCGCGACTGTGATTCGTCGTCCGCGCCCCTCGACGGACATTGCGACGCGTCCCTCACGCGTGACGAGCAGCGCGCCGCGACCACGCGGCCGCGACAGCGGATCGATGTCGACACCTTCCAGCTCGATCGTATAGGGATTCGCCGGATCGCTCGCGGCGACGACGACGAAGGGCGCGGCCGCGTCAGGCTCCGTCTCACGCAGCTGCTCCACCGCCTCCGGGAGCGCGAACTGCGCACCCGCCAGCCCGCGCACGAAGTAGCCGCGGCGCACCTCACCGCGAAACTCCATGCGCTTCAGCTCGAGATAGATGCTGCGCCACGGCACCGGTGGACGTTCACGCCGCCACCAGGTGCGCGCGACAATGCCGTAACGCTCCAGCCACTGCCGCGCGATGGCGGCCGCGTGGTCCTCAGGCGACGGGGGTTCACCCATGGTTCCCGGCGCTCGAACCAGCGACCAGCGTCCGACCCAACCCGAGACCGATCCCGTGCGATCGGGGCGCCGCCACCGCGGTAGCCGTCGTACCGACATCCGACGCTGCACCACCCGTCGCCCCGCACTCGGGGCATAGTCGAGAGGAAGCCACCGCGTCGGATCGTCCGGACCCGGCCGCGTGCGGTTAGGCAGGGGCCGCAGGCGTGTTACCTCGCGCATCGCCTCGATGGCGTCATTCGTCACCTCACCGGCGGCGACGAGCTCCCGCAGGGCATCACGCAGCCCGAGCATGGAGATGCCGCTCACCGCCTGCAGCTCGGCGAGAAACGACGCGCCGTGCCGTGCGAGCGCCGCCCGCGTCGCGCTTGCCTGGTCGCTCAGCGGAAGCGCGTCCGACGACGGCGCCATCCAGAGCGACCCCGAGCCGCGCTCGACGAACCGGAGCGCGTGGAGCGCGATTGTCCGCCTGCTCGCATCGAGGCGAGGGGTCCCGGACCACACGAAACGCCCGGATGCACCGAGCTGAGCCAGCCAGGCCGGCTCATAGCGCTCCAGCCGCGCCGGAAGGTAGTCCCGTTCCCAACCCTCGGGCGGGCGCGCGATGCCCAGCAGTTGCACGAGTGCGCGCTCGACCCCCTCGCTTCCGGTCATGCGATGACGCGGATCGACGTGCTGCCACCGCTGGAGAAACGCGGCGAACGCAGGCATCTCGACCGCCGCGATCTGCCGCCGGAGCTCCGCCAGCGCGCGCAGCCGTGCGCGCTCCACGACACGGCGCGAGCACCACTCCGGTTCCCGCACGTCGCGGCGATAGCGGCCGCGCAGGAGCCGCCCAGTGCGCTCCCAGTCGGTCAGGCGCGCGCGCACCCAGTCGCCGTCCCATGGATATCGTGCCATGAGCTCGGCGGCGGTCACGGGCCCCGAAAGGGCCAGGAACCTCGCCACCACCTCCCGCCGGCCGGCGAGCGGATCGAGCGCCGGCGTCCGCAGGGCATCGGGGACGGCATCGGCCGCGGCCATCTCGCGCAGCTCGACACCGCCTCGGACGGTACCTAACGACTCCGTGCCAAGGGCCGCCGCAAACCGGGGATAATCCTCGGTCAGGATGAACCGCCACTCGCGAGCGCGTTGGGTCACGACCGGAACGGCGATGACGCGCCCGGTTTCCAGAAGCTCATCGAGCGGATCGCCCCGCTTCCAGTCCCCCGGCTCGGCGATGCGCTCGCGAACCTCCACGGCGGTGAGATCGCCGGCGCGATCGATGAGCTGCGCCAGCTCATCCGCGCTGCGGGCGCGACGATGCGGCGCCGTCCCCCGTCGGATGGCCAGCAGCGCCTCGATCGCCTCGCGAAGGTCGTCGTCAGCGCCTTCCACCAGCATGACATCGTCGAGCAGGGCCCGATCGACGGCGAGGAGCGCTGCACGGCGCTCGGCTCTCGGGGTATCATCGCCGTAGAGCCAGTCCATGACGAACCCGAACTGGAGGCTGGCCGCGAACGGCGATGGTTGCGCCGTCTCCACGACGCGCACCGCGATGCGGCCGGCGGCGATCTCCTTCAGGACATCGAGCAACGCCTCGAGATCGAACGCGTCGCGAAGCACTTCGCGATAAGTCTCGACCAGGATCGGGAACTCCGGCCACGAACGAACCGTCTCCAGCAGGTCCGCGGCCTTGAGGCGCTGCAACCAGAGTGGCATGCGCCGCCGAGCGGTTCCGCGAGGCAGGAGGAGCGCACGCGCCGCGTTCATGCGGAAGCGCGCCCCGAAGAGCGAGGTGGTGCCCACCTCCTCGATGACGCGTCGCCGGGCCTCATCCGCCGTGAGCCCGAGCACGCGGTCCACCGGCGGCGCCCCGCCGAGATCGGGCAGCCGGAGCATGACACCATCGTCGGTGGTCTGCACCTGAATGTCGATCCGCGTCACTCCCGGCTCCGACGGGCCCGACATGCTCGCGGTGAGCGCCTCCCGGAGCCGTTGCGCGAGCGCCATCCCCCACGGCGCGTTCACCCGACCGCCAAAGATCGAGTGCAGTACGATCCGCCATGCCCCGAGGTCATCGCGAAAGTACTCGACGACGATGGTGCGCTCGTCAGGCACGGCCCCGGTCGCCGCGCGCTGCTCCGCGACGTAGTGCTCGAGCGATGTCCTCGAGGCTTCATCCACCGAGACGTTCGAGGCGCCCGGTGACGTCGCTGACGGCGTCTCGAGTCTTCGCACCGCGCCCACGCGACGCGCCATTCCCACGGCGCGCGCGCCGTACTCACCGTGCCAGAAGGGCATTCGCGCGGGCGCGCCCGGCGCGGGGTGCACAATCACGCGATCGCGCTCGATGGTCGCGATCCGCCAGGTCGACGAGCCGAGCTGGAAGACGTCGCCGACGCGCGATTCGTGTACGAATTCCTCATCCAGCTCGCCGAGACGAGTGCGATCGGGGAGCGTGACGGCGTACAGTCCCCGATCGGGAATCATTCCGCCGGAGATCACCGCCAGCATGCGGCTCGCTCGCGATCCCGTGATCACGCCGTTCACCCGGTCCCAGGTGATTCGCGCCTCGAGCTCGCCGGCGATGTCAGACGGGTACTTTCCGGCGAGCATGGACACGACTTCGTCGAATACCGCGCGCGTCAGTCGATGGTACGGGTACGCGCGCTGGACGAGCGCGAACAGGTCGTCCGCGCGCCAGTCGTCCACTGACACCATCGCCGTGATGGTTTGTGCGAGCACGTCGAGCGCGTTCTGAGGCACGATCGTCGGCTCGACGTCGCCTTCGCGCATGGCTTCGGCGATCGCGACGATCTCCACCAGGTCGTCACGGAAGGTCGGAACGAGCACGCCTCGGCTCGTTTCGCCAAGGGTGTGGCCGGCGCGGCCAATGCGCTGCAGCCCGGAGGTGACACGCTTCGGCGACTGAAGCTGAATGACCAGATCGACCGATCCAATGTCGATGCCGAGCTCGAGCGAGCTCGTCGCGACCAGCGCCCGCAATTCTCCCGCCTTGAGGGCGAGCTCGAGTTTCAGGCGACGCTCACGGGCGAGCGAGCCGTGGTACGGCTGCGCGATCTCCTCCTCCGCGAGCGCATTCAGCCGCGCGGCGATCTTTTCGGCCTGCGCGCGATTGTTGACGAAGACGAGCGTGGTTCGGGATTCCCGGACGCGCTCGAGCACGAGCGGGATGACCTTCGGCCAGACGCTGCCGCCGACGTTCGCCAGGTCGGGCACGGGCGCGCGCACCGCGATGTCGAGCTGCTTGACGAGTCCGCAATCGACGACTCGTACGCCCGCCGGACGGTCGTCACGTCGAGCGTCGTTTCCCCTTCCTCGATCCTCGGGGACCCTCTGAGCAGCGCTCGTGCCCGCCAGGAACCAGGCAATCTCGCCCACCGGTCTCACCGTTGCGGAAAGGCCGATGCGCTGCGGCGCCCGTCCGGTCAGCGCCTCCAGTCTCTCGAGCTGTAACGCGAGGTGCACGCCTCGTTTGGTCCCCGCGACCGCGTGAATCTCGTCCACGATCACCACGCGCACGTCGGAGAACATCCCGCGACCCCGGGTGCTCGTCAGCAGGATGTTGAGCGATTCCGGCGTCGTGATCAGGATGTGCGGAGTCTTTCGCAGCATCCGCGCACGTGCCGAGGCGGAGGTATCCCCGGTTCGAACCGCGACACGAATGTCGGGAAACACCTTCCCGGCGTGCTCGAACCGCTGCCGGAGATCCGCCAGCGGCCGCTCGAGATTTCGCTGGATGTCGTTGTTCAGCGCCTTGAGCGGCGAGACGTAGAGGATGCGAATCGCGTTGGGCAGCGGGTCGGCGAGTCCGTCGACGATGAGCGCGTTGAGCTCCCACAGAAAGGCGGCCAGCGTCTTGCCCGTTCCGGTGGGCGCGAGAACCAGCGTGTGGTCACCACTCGCGATCGCCGGCCACCCCTGCCGCTGCGGCTCGCTCGGCGAGCCTAACGTCTCGGTGAACCACGCGCGCACCAGCGGATGAAAGGTGCGCAGCGCGGACGCGCCGCGGGCGCTCACACGCGCGTGGTCCGGCGGGGGCGGGACCGTGTCACAGGAGGCGCGACAGGATGTTCGCGCCGCTCTCGAAGACCTTCTGATGCCAGGGACGACGGCGGAACGTCTCCAGCTTGATCTCCGTCGAGTGCTCGAGGTCCTCGAGGAAGATCGAGTCCATCGTGGCCCCGACCCGTCGATCGAAGGTGACGAGGTTGGACTCGTCGTTGTAGGCGAGCGACCGGTTGTCGAAGTTCATCGTGCCGACCGTGCTCCAGACGCCATCGATGACGAACGTCTTCGCGTGCATCATCGTCGGCGCGTACTCGTAGACGCGGACGCCTCCTTCCAGCAGCTCCTCGTAGCGCTTCCGGCCGGCATACCACGTCGTCTTGATGTCGGTCTTGTCGCTGGCGGTCAGGATGCGGACATCCACGCCGCGCCGTGCAGCCGCCACCAGCATGCGGCGAAAGTCATCGTCCGGCACGAAATACGAGTTCGCGATGTACAGCGTGCGGCGCGCTGCCTCGATCGAGAGTGCGAGGAAGCGTTCGGCGGGCGTGCTGCCGATGGTCGGCGCCATGTGCAGCAAGGCACCGAAGTCGTCGCCGTCACTCCGGAATTCCTCGATCGGAAAGAAGAGCTGACCGGTGATCAGCTCTCCGGTCGCTTCCGCCCAGCCGGCCGCGAACGCGGCTTGAAGCTGCATCACGGCGGGACCCAGGAAGCGAACGTTGGTATCGCGCCAGCTCCCGTTGGTTCGGCCGTCGCCCAGCCATTTGTCGTCGATGCCGAAGCCACCGGTGTAGCCGATGTGGCCATCGATAACGACCACGCGGATATGTGAGCGATGGCCCGCCTTGTCGAGCTGATACCATCGTGGCGGCCGGAATACCGCCACCTGCACCCCCGCGGCGCGCAGACTGTCCTGCCACTGTTCTTTCAGATTCTGCGAGCCGATCGCGTCATGCAGAAAGAGCACGCGAACCCCCGCCCGTGCGCGCTCGATCAGAATGCTCTTGACGGTATCCGCGACCTTTCCCGGATTGCCGTAGTACATCTGCAGCGTGATCGTCTGACGGGCCGACCGGAGATCGGCCCACAGCCGCGGATAGGTCTGATCCCCGTTGACGAGCACTTCCACGTCGTTCCCGTCCTGCATCGTCATTCCCGCGAGCAGCTCGATGGTGCGACGAAAAAGCGGATCGAGGACCCCGGGAGGGGGCACCTGACCGAACGTTTTGACCGACGACACCGGCGTGCCGCGGGTCAGATAGAGCACGCCGACGCACGAGAACCCGAGAAGAAGAATGCCCGCGGTAATGACCCCGGTGGTCTTGAGAGCGCTCACGGTATCGAGTCGAAAGGAATGGCGGCCGTCGCGACGCACGAGAGCATAGCCGTCACCGTACTGCCACTCAATATCCGTGCTTGCGCTTTACGTCCGGAATCCCATCGTTTCCCGCCATGGATCACAGACCGTTGTCCGGTCGGTCGGTGCTCGTCACCGGGATTGGACGAGAAGGGCAGGTCGGCGAGGCCGTCGCCGCCGCTCTGGCCGACGCGGGGGCGGTCATCGCTGCCGTCGACTTGTTGAGCGATGCCTCCGAGGCCCGCGCCGCCGCGCTCCGCGCGCGCGGGGCGCGGGCGGACGCATTTGCGTGCGACCTCACCAATGAGGGCGCCGTTCAAACCCTCGCCGAGACCATCGCGTCGAGCTACGACAACCGGCTCGATGCCCTCGTGCACCTCGCGGGTGGCTTTGGGATGTCGAGCGTCGCCGACAGCGCACCCGCCGTGTGGCAGAAGCAGCTGGCGCTCAACCTGACGACGGCCGCGCTCACGGCGCGCGCATTTCTCCCCTTGGTTCGCGCTGCGCACGGAGCGTTCGTGTTCTTCGGATCGGCCTCCGCGCTTCCCGGCGCGTCCGTCGCGAACATGGCCGCCTATGTCACCGCGAAGAGCGGCGTGCTCACGCTCATGCGCGCGATTGCGGAGGAAGAGCGTGCGAATGGCGTCCGTGCGAACGCCCTTGCCCCCATCTCGATCCGTACCGCGGCGAACGAGAAGACCATGGGAAGCGACGCGCGGTACGTGGAGCGTGAAGATGTGGCGCGCATGGTCGCGTGGTTGTGCTCGGACGCGTCGAAGCCGATGACAGGACAGGTGATCGCGTTAGGGTAGACGAATTGCGGAGTGCGCATTGCTGATTGTGACCGATTAGTAGCACGTCGTCCTCAATCCGCCGTCCGCCATCCGCAATCCGATCACTGGACTCTCCACCCTGCGGAGTCCAGTTTGTCTCCATGTCCCTCGCGGCACGACGCCGAACCGGCGCGCGAACGATCGTCCTCGATCGCTCGCTCGAAGCGCTTCCGCTCTTCCGGCTGAGTGATTCCGCTGAGGATTCCGTCATCGCGTACGAGCCGCCGGCGGGGGGACGGTGGCGTGTGCTGCCGAGTCCTGGCGACCGCCTCCCCGGAACCTTCGACCAGGACGTCTACGTCGAGCTCTGGCACCGGTGGAACGAAGCCAGCTGCCCCGACGACGGGGTCATCACATTCACACTCCATGCGTTCCTGCGCTCGATGGGACGCCGCGTCGATGGACGCACCTACGAGCAGTTGCGCTCGGCGCTCATGCGGCTCGAGCGGACCACTCTCGAGTCGCAGGCCGCTTACTGGAGCGCCACTGCTGGTGAAGCGATCGACGCCGCTTTCCCCCTGCTCACCGCCGTCTCGATCGATCGGCGCCGGGGGGCCGACCGCGACCAGCTCACGCTCTTCCCGACCCTGACGGTCTCGGAGCCGGGCGTCGCTCGGGTCGCGCTGTCCCCGCTGATACGCGCCAACGTGAACGCGGGGCACACCGTTTCCCTGTCCGCCAATCACTACCTCGAGCTCTCCTCCCCCGTTGCTCGCCGACTCTACCGCCTGCTCGAGGTCGCCCGCGTCGAAGGTACGGTAACGTGGCGCGTCGGCCTGGAGCAGCTCGCGCTTCAGCTCCCACTCACACAGCGGTACCCCTCGCACCTCCAGCGCGTGCTGCAGCCCGCCCACGAGATGCTCATCGAGGCCGGACTCCTCCGGGACGTGGCCGTCCGGCAGCAAAAGAGGCAGTGGTACGTCGACTATGTCCTGGCCTCGAGGGCGGCCTGAGGGCCTCTAAGGCGGAAAGCGGAATGCGGATTGCGGGGGACAACGAGGGAACGAGCGGCGAGGACCGAGGAAGTGCAACGGGGGAAAAGGGTTGCCCCCGGATAGGCTTCCCCTGAGGAAGCCATTCAATCAACTTCCTCGTTCCTCGTCCCTCGTTCCTCATTCGATGACCACCTTTTTCCGAAACCGGAGCTCCGCTCGCAATGACCACGAAACTCGACAAGACGCTCAAGCGCGAAATTGACATCGATGGACAGCCCTACACCGTGACGATCTCCCCCGAAGGGGTGAAGCTCACGCAGAAGGGGTTCCGCAAAGGGCGCGAGATGGCCTGGCGATCGCTCTGGCAGGGCGGGACGGAAGAAGGCTCCGGCGGAATGAGCGGGTAAGCGGAACCTCCCCCTGTCTCGATCGTATTTAAGGAGACGTAGCCTCCTCACCTCTGACGGCAGTCCCATGAATCGCTTCCGGAAGCTCTCCCTGATCGCAGTTGTCGTCGCACCCGCCCTCGTCGGCGGGTTCGTCATTCAGGATCACGCGACGCGTGACGGCGCACGGCTGTTCGATCAGGTTCTTTCGCTCGTTGCCGACCGGTTCGTCGACACCGTCGATAACGCGGCGCTCTATGAAAAAGCGGCGCGCGGTCTCGTCGAGGAGCTCGAAGATCCGTACTCGGAGCTCCTGACGCCGAAGCAGCTCCAGCGCTTCTCCACGAATTCCACGGGACGCTACGGCGGGATCGGGATGCGGATCGAGGATCAGGATGGCGTGATCACCGTCGTCCAGGTCTTCCCCAACACTCCGGCGGAAGCAGCCGGAATTCAGGAAGGCGATCGCATCGTGCAGGTGGACACCGCCTCCACCCGCGGGTGGTCCACCGAGCAGGTCTCCAACGCGTTGATCGGCACGCCGGGCACTCAGGTCAACGTGCGCTTCGTCCGGCCCGGCGTGACGGAAGTGATCTCGCATCGCCTCACGCGAGCGACGATTCACATTCCGGCCGTGCCCTACGCGCTCCTGCTCGAGAACAAGATCGGGTACATCCCCCTGCAATCGTTCAACGAGAGCGCGGGTGAGGAGCTGGAATCGAGCGTCGATCAGATGCTCAAGGCAGGCGCGAACGGAGTCATCATCGATCTTCGCGGGAATCCCGGCGGCATCCTCGACCAGGGCCTCGCGGTCGCCGACATCTTCCTCGAGGGTGGCGATCAGATCGCGAGCGTTCGCGGACGCGGCATGATGTCGCAGCAGTTCGTCGCGAAAGGCAAGCCGAAGATGCCGAACATGCCGCTCGTGGTCCTCGTCGATGGCTACACCGCGTCGGCGTCGGAGATCGTCGCCGGCGCACTTCAGGATCACGACCGGGCCCTCGTCGTCGGAACGACTTCGTTCGGGAAGGGGCTCGTGCAGACGGTCTTCCCTCTCGAAGGGGGCTACGCGCTGAAGCTCACGACGGCCAAGTGGTTCACGCCCGTCGGGCGGTCCATCCAGAAGGAGCGGAAGGACGACGCGCAGCTTCTGGCCTCCGGCGCCCGGCCCGGCGACACCACGGCCGCGGCGCGGCTCGACCCTCGGCAGCGTGAGGAAACCCCGCCGGATTCTCTCGAGACCGACGCCGTGAAGAAGAACCGTCCCGTCTACCGCTCCGACGCCGGCCGCATCGTGTATGGCGGTGGCGGCATCACGCCGGATGTCATCATTCCCGATGACACGGTGACGACGCGTGAGCAGGAGTTCCTCAAGGCGATCGGCCCGAAGTCGCCGCAGGTTCGCATCGCGCTGTGGAACTATGCGCAGGAGCTCAAGGCGCGCGTCTCAAGCCCGACGTTCCAGGTGCAGCCCGAATGGCGCGAGGAGTTTTACCGTCGGCTCACCGCGGCGAAGGTCGAGGTCGACAAGCAGCTGTTCGACGCCGCCCGTCCGACGATCGACAAGTGGCTCTCGCACTTCGTGACGCGGTTTGCCTTTGGCGATTCCGCCGCGGCTCGCCGCGAGATCCCGGATGATCCGCAGCTTCTGCGGGCAATCGAGCTCATGAAGAAGGGCAACACGCAAAAGGATCTCTTCGCCGTGGCTCGCGCGTCCCGCTGACGGTGGCTTAAATTGTCGGCATGCGCCGACGCAACTCTCTGTTGATCGCGACGGCCACCCTCATGGTGGCCGTCGCTGCATGTACCAGCCCCGCCTCCCGCGCCCCCCGCGCGCCGGCCGGCCAGCCTGCAGTCATACGCGCTGCCGAGCCCGGTGAGCGCCACTTGGCGAACATCCGACAGCTCACCTTCGGCGGGGAGAACGCTGAAGCCTATTGGAGCGCCGACGGGACCCGGCTGACCTTCCAGTCCACGCGCGACGGCCGGTCCTGCGACCAGCAGTTCGTCATGGACGCCGACGGCGGCAATCTGCGTCGCGTGTCGAATGGCGCCGGCAAGACGACGTGCGGCTATTTCTTCGACCGCGACCGCCGCATTTTCTTCTCGTCCACCCACCACGCCGACAGCGCCTGTCCGCCGCGTCCGGATTTTTCTCGCGGGTACGTCTGGCGGCTGGATCCGTTCGAGATCTACACCGCGAGCGCCGACGGCGGCGCGCTGCGCCGCCTGACCAACTGGAACGCCTACACCGCGGAGGGCACGCTCTCTCCAGACGGCTCACGCATCGTCTTCACATCGACGAAGGACGGCGACCTCGAGATCTACACGATGCGCACCGACGGGAGCGATGTGCGCAGGCTGACGACGACGCCCGGCTACGACGGCGGCGCCTTCTTCTCCCCCGATGGATCGCACATCGTGTATCGCGCGCACCATCCCGCGGATTCGACCGCTCTCTCCGAGTACAGAGCGCTCCTCGGGCAGGGGCTGGTTCGGCCTTCGCGCATGGAGATCTGGGTGATGAACGCCGACGGCTCCAACCAGCGCCAGGTCACCAGCCTGGGCGGCGCCAACTTCGCGCCGTTTTTCACTCCCGATGGGCGGCGAATCATCTTCGCCTCGAATCACACCAATCCGCGCGGACGCGACTTCGATCTGTATCTGGTGAACCTCGATGGCTCCGGCCTCGAGCGCGTCACGACGCATGCCGACTTCGACTCGTTTCCGATGTTCAGCCCGGATGGTAAACGGCTCGTGTGGGCCTCGAACCGGCACGCGGCGCAGCAGGGCGAAACCAACATCTTCGTCGCCGACTGGCGTGAGTGATCGTCAGGCGCGTAGAATGAGATCCCCCCTCTTCGAGGTGTAGGCATGCTCATCGGCCTTGGAATTATCGCGCTTCTGGCGCTGCTGATAGCGACGAAGTCGTTCAAGATCGTCGGCCAGGCCGAGGTGCTGGTCATCGAGCGGCTGGGCAAGTTCAATCGGCTCGCTCGCTCCGGCTTCAACGTGCTCATCCCGTTCATCGAGCGACCGCGTCCGATCGACGTGCGCTATTTCGAGGCCGACGTGAACGGCGTGAAGAAGATCACCTCCGGCTCCACATCGCGCATCGATTTGCGTGAGCAGGTGCTCAACTTCCCGAGTCAGCCGGTGATCACCAAGGACAACGTCACCATCGACATCGACGCTGTTCTGTATTACCGCATCGCCGATCCGCAGAAGGCGACGTACTCGATTCAGAATCTCCCGTACGCCCTCGAGACGCTCACGCGCACGACGCTCCGCAACATCGTCGGCGACATGGAGCTCGACCAGACGCTCGCCAGCCGCGATCTGATCAACAAGAAGATGCGGGAGGTCATCGAGGAAGCGTCGATCGGCTGGGGCGTCGACGTGACCCGCGTGGAGCTCCAGGCCATCGAGCCACCGCGCGACATTCAGCAGTCGATGGAGCTCGTGATGCGCGCCGAGCGCGAGCGTCGCGCCGCGGTGACGAACGCCGAGGCGAGCAAGCGCGCTGCGATTCTCGAGTCGGAGGGTTTGCGCGAGGCGCAGGTTCGAAAGGCGGAAGGGGAGAAGGAGGCGGCAGTGCTGCGTGCCCAGGGCCTCGCCGAAGCGCGCCTCGCCATGGCGAACGCCGAGGCCGAAGCGATTCAGCGCATCGCGAACTCCCTGCCCGAGGGTCAGGCCGCGATGTACCTGCTTGGCCTGAAATATCTCGAGGCGCTCCCCCACGTCGCGCAAGGCAAGGGGTCGACGATCTTCCTTCCCGCTGAAGCCACGGGCGTACTCGGCGCGCTCGGCGGGATGAAGGAGCTGCTCGCGAAGGCGGGGAACGCGGCGCAAGGCAATCCGGGCACCACGCGCGAGCCTGCCACGCCCCCACCGGGAGGGTATCAGCAGCCCCGGCCGACCGCGCGAGCGACGCTGCGGAATCCCGACGAGGAGCGCTGACTTGCGGAAGATCAAGAAGATCTCGCGAGAACGCGCCGAGCGCATTGCGCGCGGTCACGCTTGCGAGCATTGCCGTGAGTACAGCTACAAGAAGGTTACGGTGAAGGAGGCCGCGAAGGAGCACCAGAAGGAGTTCAACGAAGCCTGGCACGCCACGATGACGTGCGGCGTCTGCGGCCACATTCAGGAGATGGGGATAGACCCCGAGGGGGACGTCGTCTACGTCGGGTAAGGCTGCGAACTGCGAACTGCGAACTGCGAACTAAAACCCTCGGGAGGTTACCAGTGGCGGCGGTAGCTTCCCGAGGGTTTCAGTTCGCAGTTCGCAGTTCGCAGTTCTTATGCGTTTCCAACGCTGGCCCTGAATCCCGCCATCACGTCGGTCCTCCACCACCGCTCGCTTCGAATCATTTCGTCGACCGCCGTCTGGTGCGACATCGCACCACGGTAGGAGCGGGTCGTCGTCAGCGCATCGTAGACATCCACGATGCAGATCAGCTGCGCCGTCAGCGGGATCTCATCGCCACGGAGGCGATCGGGATAGCCGGAGCCATCGAGCTTCTCGTGGTGTGAGCGGATCAGTGGGCGAATGTCCCACGGAAACTCGACGGACGCCAGCAGCTCGATCCCGTATTCCGGGTGACGCTTCATCTCGTCGAACTCTTCGTTCGTCAGGCGGCCCGGCTTGTTCAGGATCTCGTGCGGAATTTTCACCTTGCCGAGGTCGTGGAGATACGCGCCAACGCGGATGGTCTGCAGCTCCGTCTCGTCGAGGCCCATCGCCGCCGCCAGCGAGGCGGCGTAGGTCGCGACACGCTCGGAGTGCCCGTGTGTGTACGTGTCGCTCGATTCGATCGAGCGTCCCCATTCCCGCACGATCTCGAGGTACACGCTCTCGAGATGTCCCACCTTCGCCTTGACGTCGACGAGATCGACGCGCGCATCGAGGCGGCGAAAGAGACGGTGCGACATGTTCAGCAGTCGCAACGCTTCCTGACTCCGTCCCAGGCCCTGGTACAGCAGCGCCAGTTCGCGGGACGCTTCCGCCTCATCGAGCGCGGCACCTACCCCCGCCGACAGCTGAACCGCGGACCGAAGACGCGCCTCGGCGAGCGTCGTGCGTCCAGTCTCCCGATACACCATCCCGAGAAACCGATAGGCGCTCGACTTCCCGCCCGCCATTCCGAGCGAGTCGAAGATGCGCAGTGCCTCCTCGGCGTCCTGACGCGCGGGCTCGAACCGCGATCGGGCCAGGTGAACCTCGGTCCGATTCAGCAGCACGTGTCCGCGGAGGTGGACGTCGCCCGTTGCCTCGGCGACGTCGAGGCTCGCGCGATAGTACTGCTCGGCGTCATCCCAGAGACGCTGGTCCGCGCTCAGCATGCCGAGGTTGTGATACGCAATGGCGCAGCCGCGCTCGTCGCGACCTTGACGGAACGCGTCGAGGGACCGGCGGTAGTGATTCATCGCCGCAGCGAGATCGCCGTGGATGTTTGCCATGATGCCGAGGTTCTGCTCGATGCGACCCACGAGCTCCTTGCTCTCCGCACCGAGCTCGAGGGCGCGACGCAGGCGCTCGCGGGCCTGTGACCATTCGCCACGCTCGACGTGCACGAGCGCAATGCCGTTGAGCGCTTCGGCGGCGAGCAGCCCATCGTTGCGCGCCATCGCGACCTCGTAGCTGCGCTGACAGAGCGCGATCGCCTGGTCGTACTCGTGGCGACGGCGCCTGACGACGCCGAGGCGGCGCAGCGCTTCGGCGAGCACAGGCCCGTCGATCGTGGGCTCGGCGTTCTCGATCGCCGACTCGTAGCACTTGATCGCTTCGACCACGCGACCTGCGCGCTCATGCTCGCGCGCTTCACCCAGAAAGACGACGGGGCGCCGGGACCCAACGGGCCCCGGCGCCGTAAACGCCGCAAAGGGACGAATACTCGTCGTCATGCGCAGGTCAGTCGGCCAACATGTAGCGCGAGAAATGATCGACGGGCGCGTTCGCCGTGCGCGTCAGCACGCTCGTCAGCGTCGGCAGGACTTCCAGGATCTCGAGCCTGTCGTTGACGTACACGATCTTCAGGCGGAACGGGCTCAGCAGGCTGCACTCCGAATAGCTCATCGTCAGCAGCGTCGGCCGGCGGAACTGCAGCCCTTCCGGCTCGAATTTGATCTGGACGTACGAGCCCTTGGGCGCGACGGCCGTGATGCGGACCTTCTCAGCCAGCGCGTACGGCGGAACGAAGAGGCGATGCGGACCCACCCACACCACGCCACCGAGTGGACCGATCTCGGCGGAGCCGGTGTGCGTCGTCCGCACGTCACACGAGACGAGGCCGAGACTGTTGGCGAGATTGCCGACGGTTCCGGTGACTCCCCCCAACAGATCACCGAGCAGCGAGGGATCAGGCGCCAATGCCGGCGGTGCCGGCGGCGCTGTAGGCGCCTCATCGGCGCACGACGTCAGCATGACGGCGGCGAGAGCGAGCGCGAGAAGCGAGGCGAAACGTCGCTTGGCGAACATGAAGGACTCCGTTGAGCGAGATACTGGTATCCGTGGTCGTGCGCCGCTCCGCCGGGACGGTCAGGTTGCGGGCCGCTCGCCATGCGTGGCAAGCGCCCTCGGATTAGGCAATTCATATTCCGGGTACGGCACGCTGGTTGACGCGAGACGGACGGCGTCAACTCACTCGTGAGGCATGGACGCCACACACGAGTCAGGCAAGACGACCGGTCGGCCGGAGGTCATTTCGTCCGACCATGGACGAAGGAATCCCGACGGCACCGCGCCGAGGCGCTCGTTAGGCAGGCGCTAGGGCCAGGGACGTTTTTGCGAGTAGCGCGGCCCGAACACTGACCGCAGCACGTCGTCCGGATCGGCGGCGCGCGCAACGACGTCGATGCGCTCGGCCAGCCCCACCGGCTTCGTGAATGCGGCGTAGCGCGCGTAGCTGCCGCAGAAACAGAGTGGCCCGCGCCGCGACAGCCGGCCTAGCCAGAGATCGGGGATCCCCGCCCAGGTCAGGAGATAGAAGGCCTCCAGGGACCTGCCCAACGGGAGTGACTCGGGGCGGGTCGACCGCGGGAGCGAGCCGTGCTTCCCCCACTGGACGTCGACCAGCACCTGGCGCTTCGGCCAGGGTACGTGGAGAACGTCCCCATGCCAATAGGTCCAGAGATCCACCGGGGCGCCGGTGGAATCGTAGCCGACCCAGATGATCTCCTGATCCGAGGGCTTCGTGAAGGGCACCCAGGCCCCATGGGCGTCGTCCCGCCAGAGCAGGTGATAGGCGATGATCGGCCGGGTGGGGTGGAGGACCGCCACCGCCCGCACCAGCGGGAACCATTCATCGGCCTGCAGGTATAAGACAGGCGCCAGTTGACGTGCCAGCGTGGCGCCAGTGTCTCCCGGTGGGAGCGCGCCCGGGGGGCTAGCGGGTGTGGGCGGTAGGTGAAGGCGGGGTCCACACCCAGCCCATAGGACGCAGAGCGGGACCGCCAATAGCCGTCCCGCTCGTACCATCAGTCGCCGTCGCGTCACGCTACTCGCAGCATCGTTTCGGCCGGAACCCGCGCTTCCGCCGGAATGATTGGTCGTATACCCACGGAGGTCCCATGCGAAAGCCCCGTCCGGCGACGTACAACCCCGCGCAGGCCCTGCAGCTCATCTCACACGACCGCACCGGATCGCCATTGTCGTGCCCATCGTGTTCAGGGCAGATCATGCGCGACCCGCAACAGATCCCGCCTCCGCCGCGCTCACACGTCACGCTGCGCTGCTCGAAGTGCGGGCGCGTCGCAAAGTACATCGCAGGGGCTGCATGACCGACAACCCTGACAGGGTGTCTCACGGTCGATGAGGGGGGCGGAGCGGATTTTGCGCACCGCCCCCTTTTGCTTGCGTCTCAGGTGTTTACCTTTGACGTCACCTGTTTTCGGTCACGCGGCCGCTCGCAACCAGGAGCCAAAATGACCACGCACCACCGTCAGCCCCGTGGGGGAAGAGGAAGCGCACCATGGCACGCATCACCGGCACCGTGAAGTGGTTCAACGACGCGAAGGGTTACGGATTCATCTCCCGCGAGGGAGGTCCGGACGTGTTCGTCCACTTCAGCGCGATCCAGTCCGAAGGCTTCAAGTCACTGGCCGAGGGCGATCGCGTCGAATTCGAGATCGTTCAGGGACAGAAGGGACCGCAGGCATCGGACGTCACGAAGGCCTGATCTCGCCTTCGGACAACGCCTTCTGCGGAAAGGCCCGGGAATTTGCCCGGGCCTTTTCCGTTCCCGGCACTTGAATCAGATCACAAATGTTCTTTTCCACAGGTGGCCCCGCTCTTGCCTTCTTTCACATCGCGATCCTGTCGAACCTCAACGCGGAGAGCAGGTCATGGCGGCGATCTGGAAAGGAGCGATCAGCTTCGGACTCGTCAGCATTCCCGTCGAGCTGCGCACCGCCGTTCGAGGAGATCGCATCTCGTTCCGAATGCTCCACGCCGAAGACCTCTCACCGGTCAAGTACGAGCGGGTGTGCGCCGAAGATGGCCAGCCGGTCCCGTGGAGCGAGATCGTCAAGGGATACGAGTATACGAAGGGAAAGTACGTCGTGCTCACCGATGAGGACTTCGAGCGCGCCGCCCTCGAAGGCTCCCGCGCCATCGACATCCTCGACTTCGTCAAGCAGGACGAGATCGATCCACGCTACTTCGAGACGCCCTATTACCTCGTGCCCTCGAAAGGCGGCGAACGTCCGTACGCACTCCTTCGTGAGGCCATGCGACGCACCGGCGCCGTCGGCATCGGCAAGATCATCATCCGCCAGAAGCAGAATCTGGCCGCCGTGAAGGTCGTCGGCGATGCGCTCGTGCTCGAGCTCATGCGCTTCGCCAACGAGCTCGTCGACACCAAGGAGTTCTCCTTCCCGGCCGCCGACGTCGTGAAGCCGCAGGAGCTCACGATGGCGGAGCAGCTCATCGGCAACCTGGCCGAGCCGTTCTCGCCCGACAAATACACCGATGACTATCGCGCGAACCTCATGCGCATCATCAAGGCGAAGCTCAAGGGCAAGAAGGCCGACCTCGAGCCGATGCAGGAATCCGAGCCGGCCGACGAGCAGGTATTCGACTTGATGTCGCGCCTGCGCGAGAGCCTGGAGCAGGGAAAGAAGCCGCGCTCCGGTGCCAAGGGGACGCGCTCGGGAGCCGTGCGCGCGCCCCGCAAGTCGGCCGCCTCGAAGGAGCGCACGCCCCCCAAGTCACGCCGCTCCGCCTAACGGGCCGTGCCGCGCGCTCGCTCGGCACCGCTGGCAGAGTACCGTCGCAAGCGCGACTTCTCCCGCACCGCGGAGCCGGCGGGACATGGTGCCGGCGCGCCGTCTCGCCAGGGAACCCTGCGCTTCGTCATCCAGAAGCACGCCGCCAGCCACCTCCACTTCGACCTGCGCCTCGAGCTCGATGGCGTGATGAAGAGCTGGGCCGTCCCCAAAGGCCCCAGCCTCGATCCGGGCATCAAGCGACTCGCCATGGAAGTCGAGGATCATCCCATCGACTACAACACCTTCGAGGGCACCATCCCCAAGGGTGAATACGGCGGCGGTACGGTCATGCTCTGGGATCGCGGCACCTATCGGGCAGACGCGGCCGACGATGGTGATGATGAGAAGGCCATCCGGCGCGGCTATCGCTCCGGCGATCTCAAGTTCACTCTTCAGGGCGAGCGGCTGCGCGGATCGTGGGTGCTCGTTCGCATGCGTGGACGCGAGGCGGGATCCTCCAAGCCACAGTGGCTACTGATCAAGCACCGCGACGACGAGGCGCGGGACGACATCGACATCGTGGCCGAAACCACTACATCGGTGACGACCGGTCGGACTATGGAAGAGATCGCGGCCGGGAAAAAACGTCCGGCAAAAGCCAGGAAGTCGACGACCGCCGCCCGGCGGGCACCGCCGAGCACTCGTAAGGCGTCAGCGCGTGTGGTGACCTCGCGGGCCGCTGAGCGTTTCGAGCCGATGTATGCCAGCATCGGGACGTCCGTGCCCGACGGGGAGGGGTGGACGTTCGAGCCCAAATACGATGGAATCCGCGTGCTCGCCTTCGTGACGAAGGACACCGTTCGCCTCGTCACGCGCAACGGCAACGACAAGACGAAGCAGTTTCCCGAAATCGCCGAAGCCCTTCGAACGCTCGGCCGAAAGGCCGAGCGGGAGCTCGTCGTCGACGGAGAGATCATCGCGGTTGTCGATGGTGAGGTCGCGCGCTTCCAGGCGCTACAGGATCGCATGCACGTGAAGGACCCGCTGGCCATCGAGCACTTTGCCGACAACCAGCCGGCCGCGATCGTTCTCTTCGACATCCTCGTCGACGGTCCGGACGTCCTGGTAAAGGAACCCTGGACAACGCGGCGCAAGCACCTCGAGCGAGTGCTTCGCCGGCGTACCACCCACCGCCTTCGGCTCAGCGAGTCGATTCCCGGCGACGGACAGGAGATGCTGGAGCGCGTTCGGCGCGACGGATGGGAAGGGGTGATCGCGAAGCGCACGAGCTCTCGATACGATCCGGGCGTCCGATCGAAGGCCTGGCTGAAGCTGAAGGTCGAGCACCGTCAGGAGTTCGTGATCGGCGGGTGGACCGAGCCGCGGAATACACGCGAGCACATCGGCGCCATTCTGCTTGGCTACTTCGAGGGCGACCGTTTCATCTATGTCGGTCACACGGGCGGCGGATTCACCCGCGCGGGACTCAAGGACATGTACCGGCGACTCGCCCGCCTCGAGCGCAAGACGCCCCCGTTCGAGACTCCACCCCGGACCAACGAGCGTGCTCACTGGACGCGGCCCGAGGTCGTCGTCGAAGTGAAGTTCAATGAATGGACGGCGGACGGAAAGCTCCGCCAACCGATCTTCCTTGGTGTCCGTGACGACAAGCCCGCGCGCGATGTGGGGAGAGAGCCGGAGAGCGTGCAGCACGCGAAGCGATGAAGAGCGCGAGAACGAAGCGGACTCCTTCTGCTGCCCCTGCACGAAGCACGCGCGCAACGGCATCGACCTCGCCCGCACCCGTCGTCGCGCAGCTGGAGGCGATCGAGCACGACCGAGGCGACGGCACACTGGAGCTGGGCCGCGGCGTATCGCTGGCCGTATCGAGCCTGGGCAAGGTGTTTTTCCCGCGCGACGGGATCACGAAGGGCGACGTGATGCGGTTTTACGCTCGGGTTGAAGACGCCATCCTTTCCGTGATGCGCGACCGGCCGCTCGTGCTCAAGCGATATCCGGATGGCATCGATGGCCAGTCGTTCTACCAGCAGAAGGCTCCGGACAAGGCACCGCCGGCCGTGCGCGCGGAGACGATTCGCAACGAGAAGGGAGAGCAACAACGCCGGCTCATCGGAGGAGATCTGGCGACGCTCCTCTACACGATTCAGCTCGGCGCCATCTCCGTCGACCCTTGGCATTCGCGCGTCCCGAAGCTGGAGCTGGCAGACTTCACCATTCTGGATCTCGACCCTGGACCAAAGGCGCCGTTTTCCCGCGTCGTCGAAGTCGCGAAGCTGGTGCACGAGGAGCTCGACGCCCTGAAGCTGACGGCCGTGGCGAAGACATCGGGCTCGTCCGGGATGCACATCGTCATCCCCCTTCGCCCGGGTGTTTCCGACGAGACCGCCGTGCTCGCTGCGCAGCTGATCGCAACCCGAGTCGCGTCGCGTGCGCCCAGGATCGCGACCGTCGAGCGATCCGTGAGTGCGCGACCGGCTGGAACGGTGTACGTGGATTATCTCCAGAACATTCGCGCCAAGACGGTGGCTGCGGCCTACGCCGTGCGCGCACGACCAGGCGCCACCGTCTCCACCCCGCTCGACTGGAATGAGGTCGACGACGCGCTCGACCCCCGCGATTTCACGATCGAGACCGTTCCCGACCGACTTCGACGTCGCGGCGACATCTGGGCTCGCGGGATGAAGAAGGGCAACTCCATTCGAGCACTCGTGGAAGCCCAACCCCGCAAAGGGAAGACGCCTCGGTAGCTCTTCGGGAGAGAAGTGTGCTTCGCGCGGCGTTCGGGAGTTTCCGCGCGGGCGTTAGGTCGTCATCGCCAAGATGACAACCATCAACGCGCGACTCGCCCTCCTCTGCGCGGCCCTGCTGACGGGGCCGGCTCTATCGGCGCAAGCTCGGCAGACGCCAGCGGTGACAGGTATGCGCACCATCGAGGGGCGCGCGCCCGTTCACGGCGCGGAAGTCGTACGCACCGCCAAGCGATACCTCGGCGTGCGGTACGTGCTCGGCGGAACGACTCCGCGTGCATTCGATTGCTCGGGTTTTGTGCGTTGGATCTTCGCACAGCATGGCGTGCGGATGCCGCGCACCGCAAAGGAGCAGGCAGCGGTTGGCGACGCGCCACCACCGGGTGATCTCCAGCCCGGCGACCTCCTGTTCTTCTTTGGTGGACGGGGCGCGCAGCACATCGCCGTCTACGTCGGCGGCGATACGATCATTCACGCGTCGAGCACCGGAAAACGTGTGAAGCTCGACCGCTTTGGAGGCACGCGGGCCCGTCCAACCTGGTTCGGGCGCCGCTTGATTGCGGTACGGCGGGTCTTGCCGGCGGAGGGGGTCGTGGAGCTGCCGGTGAGTGCCAGCGCGACCGACCGCGGCGCCCCGCCCGAGATGCAAAACACCTTGCTTTACCTGGAGCCGCCCGTCGTATATTAGCGCGCGTAAGCGGCACCCGATGTGGGGCGCCCCGTCCATCCAATGAAGGATGACCCGTGCTGCTGTATAGTCGCGAGCTACCGTCCGGAGGCTTCGTCATGATCGAAGCCGACACCGCCGAAGGCGGCCTCCACCACGCGTTTCTCGCTGTGGAGCGCCGATCAGACCCTTCGCGTCGCGCAGGCCACGAGCCCCCCGTGATCGCGGAAGCGCGCGGAGCGTCTCGAGCCACGGTCTTCAGAGAGCTGTATGCGATCGCGAGAGACAACACCGCGATCTCGCGGGCGTTGCTCCAGCGACGCGACTGATCGATAAAAAGGAATCGGCGGCCACGTGGCCGCCGATTTTTTTCATCCCCTCCGCTGCTGTTTGGCCGGGTTCCCTCGCCGGCGCAACAGCGCATCGCGCAGAACCGAGCCATCCATCTCATCCAGCGTGGCGGCCTTGACGGTTACGATGCGGGCGCGATCCTGTCCACCGAACAAAGGTTCTGCCCGGACGATCAACCGCGCTCCCCGCGTTTCGCCGACAGGATCCACCGAAGCCAATCGGGCGATGAGTACGACGAGCCACCGCTGCCCGCTTGGCGTCTCGAGGACGCGAGCGGGGACCGGTGTCTCGCTGAGGCCCTGGTCGGAAAGGCGGCGAAGCGTGACCTCGTTCAGCGCCGAGGCGGCGCCTGACTGCCGAACCGTCGTCCGCTGCTTGCGGCGAAGCACACCCATTAGCCCGCTCCTCCCGCGGCAAGTGGCAGCTCCGTCTGCGCGCCAGCCGAAGCCGGGTCGCGCGCGATTCCTGCCAGATGGGCCGTGCGGTGGTAATGACGAAGGGTCTCTATGGGCGCGCGAAGGGAGCCGGGTCCAACGCGACGAATCGCGAGGACTTCCTCACGTACCGTCCGCGGCAGGGCGCATGCAAGTGGATGACGGCCAAGGCGATCGATCTCCTCGGTGTCACGCGCGAGCAAAGCGGCACACAGCGCGTCCAGGTAGGCGAGCAACCGGCTCCCTCCGTGTGTTTCGTAGTAATATACGTATTGGTACTAATAAGGTAACGCAAGGGGTGTACCTCGGGATCCCTGATTTGGTTCCAGTCAGCTAACCGGTGACGATAGGGGTCAGGAGTCAGGGGTCAGGGGTCGGGATGGCAAAGCGCGGCAGCGAAGCTGCCGCGCTCATCTGATGTGGGCCGCAGGCGCGAAGCGCCGCGGCCCCTTTCCATCCCTGACCCCTGACTCCTGACCCCTGACTCCTGACTCCTGACCCCTGACCCCTATCCTAACAGATCGAACCTCACACCCCGCCGACTCGTCCGTCTCTTCTTCGGCGCGTAGCGGAACAATTGTGCGGGCCGGCCTCGGCCTTCGCTCCGCCATTCATCTATAGGCTCCACGAGCCATGCTGCGTGAAGTGCGCGACGGAAGCTCGCCTTGTGCAGCTTGCGGCCGAGCAAGACCTCGTACACCTCCTGGAGTTGGCTCAGCGTGAAGGTCGGGGGAAGTAACCGGAATGCGACAGGGGACTGATCGAGTTCCAGACGAAGCATGCCGAGAGCGGAATCCACCATGGCGCGGTGCCGAGGCGCCACCGGCGGAATCTCATCGAGCGGGAACCAGCTCGCCTCGCCACCGACCGGCGGTGGCGTGCCCGCGGGCACGAGCCCAAGGTACGCGATCGAGAATTCGGTTTCGCCGGGGTGGCGCTGGTCGCCACCCGACGCGACCACTTGTCGCGTCCACGCCGCGCCCGCGCCTAACGCCGATCGGGCGATGCGGGCGGCGGCGACATCGAGCGCCTCATCCGTCCGGGCGGCATCCCACGGCAGCTCCCACCGTTCACGCGCACGCGGATCTGCCGCGCGGACCAACAGAACGGTCAAGCGGCGCCCATGAGGCGTGAAGAGAACGACGTCGACGGAGAGGAGCGCCCGTCGAATGACGGGACGGGCTGCAACGGCTGGGCGGCCGGCCGGGGCGGTTGTCTGGGGACGATCGCGCATCGGGCGCGAATTAGTCACACTCGGTCACTAATGTCAAGTCTCCCCGAAATTGGTCGCGTTCCGCGCCTATCGATGCCGCTCGTCGCGAAGCGCGACTATATAGCCTGTTCTTTTCCACCCGTCAATCACAACGCTCGCCGGTTAGCGACGTGCCCCAGATCCACGAGCGCTCGCTGAATCCACACCACGCATCAATCCCGCACCAATTGATGTACTTGGTGGAATGCGAATCGGCAACCGCCCCGTGATCGCGTTCGTGCCGAGCAAGGCACGAGCCGCCGCCCGCTGCGACGCACTGATCCCGCTCCACGCGATCAAATACGCGGGCACGCCGCGCAGCTGCTGCAGCAGATAGGGATTGCCGAGCGATACCACGATCGGCCGCTTGCGAGCCCTGACGAGCGAGTTCACGAAGTTCGCGAACTCCTTCGGCGCGTCCGCGCTCGTCGCATTCCAGGCGTG
Source organism: Gemmatimonadaceae bacterium (assembly GCA_025930755.1). Classification (GTDB taxonomy): domain Bacteria; phylum Gemmatimonadota; class Gemmatimonadetes; order Gemmatimonadales; family Gemmatimonadaceae; genus JAICNG01. Next base: position 36,505 of record JAICOJ010000004.1, on the reverse strand, counting down.
AGAGACATACGAGCTGACGACAACGACATCGAACGGCCGCGCGACACGAAGCAGCCGGTCCCATTCGGCGTTGGCGGGCGCATCCGCATTCACGAGCTCCGAACGAACCGTCGAGAAGTGGCGCCGGAGCTCGGCGTCGAACGCGCTACCCGCGGCAAGGTCCGCCCGGCGCGCCAGAGTAATCGACAGCACACGCCGCGAGCGCGGCAACCTGGAGAGCGGCAGCTGCCCGAGCGAGTCGCGAACCAGGGTGATCGATCGCTCGGCAATGGTTCGCGCGATCGCGACGTGATCGGAATCCCCAACGACGAATCGCACGCTATCGATCGGGACCGAGGGGCGGCGATCCAAACCGACTCGCCGCTTGGCCTCGAGCAGCCGGCGAACCGACCCGTCGATGCGCGCCTCGTCGTATCTCCCGCTCGACACGCCCTGCACCACCGCATCGATCGTTTGACGAACGTCGAGCGGCTGGATCAGCACATCGGCGCCCGCCTCCACCGCCCGGATGGCCGCCTCGACGGCCCCGTACTTGTCGAGGACCCCACGCATGTCCATCGCGTCGGAGATGACGACACCTTCGAAATCGAGATCGCCGCGAAGCAAATCGCCGAGGACCTTCCGCGACAGTGTCCCGGGCGCTCCCGTCGAGTCGAGTGCCGGCATCGCGCCGTGGAAGGTCATGATGGCGCCAACACCGGCCGCGACGGAAGCGCGAAACGGCACCAGCTCGACAGTGTCGAGTCTGGCTCGCGTCACGCCAACGACCGGAAGCGCGAGATGAGAGTTCACCTCGGTGTCGCCATGTCCCGGAAAATGCTTCCCGGTGGCGATCATGCCGTGCTCCTGAAGCCCACGCACGAAGGCGGCGCCGAGGCGACCGGCGAGCACGGGGTCCTCCCCGTAGGACCGCGTGTTGATCACCGGATTCGCGGGGTTGTTGTTGACGTCGAGAATCGGTGCGTAGGCGACGTGCACGCCCAGCGCGCGTCCCTCCAGCGCCGTTACACGACCCTGCTCGTAGGCGAGCGAGGTGTCGCCGGTGGCGCCCAGCGCCATTTGCGGCGGAAAGACGACCGCACCGCCAAGATCGATGCCGTTAGGGAGAAACCACCCGCCACGCGCGCGGTAACCGGCACCAAACTCGAAGTCAGCGCCGAACATGAGTGGAACGCGGCTCATCCGCTGCATGGCGTCGAGCTTTACCGCGATCTCGATCGGCGATCCCACCGACACCGTGTACCCGCCGACTCGCTCTTCCTGAATCAGGCGCCTCAGCGTCTCCCACTGTTGGGAATCGCTCGAGGAGTAGTCGCCGAACACCGTTGGCCACACCATCTGCGCCGCTTTCTCACGGAGGGACAACGAGGCGAGGACGGAATCCACCCAGTCGGCCGGAGCGCGTTGACGCGCGACCGCGACGGTGCCCGAGTCAGTCGACAGGGACGGGGCGGCGGCGGGCGAGGGTGTCGATCGGGCGCACGCAGCGACGGCAAGAAGCGCGAGCGCTCGTGCGCAGGTGGTGGATCTTCTCGGCAAATGCATGGAATGGCCTGCGGCCGTTTGGGATGGCGCCGTGATCATGGAAGCGTGCGCGGATCGGCTGGTGGTGCGGGAAGGCTCGCGAGACGACGCCGCATTTGGGTGAACTGAGGCAGGTCGGCAGCCGCGCGTTCCACGGCGTCCGAGGGAAGCTGCGCGATCATCGCTTCCGTGTCGGTAATGCGGTCTTCCGTCACGGGATGCGTCGAGAACCACGCGAGAAGCTCGTTCGGGCTCGCACGATCCTCATTGAGGAGTCGTTGAAAAAACTGCGGCATGCCACGTGGGTCGAGTCCCGCACGCGCGAGATAGACGACCGCCACCCGATCCGCTTCACGCTCCGCCTCCCGGCTGTGCTTGGCCATCCATGCGCTCCCCGCGACTTGGAGCGCCACCTGCTCTGCCCCGCCGGGAGCGCGTCCGAGGAGTACGTAGACGAGGCTGACGATCGTGTTCGTATTCTGCGCCTTCGCCATCTGCTCGAGACCATGCCGCTCCACCACGTGTCCGATTTCGTGCGCTAGCACGCCCGCGAGCTCCGATGCGCTCTCGGCGCGCTCGAGAATGCCACGGTTGACGAAGATGAACCCGCCCGGGATGGCGAACGCGTTCGCCATCTCCGAGTCGATGACTCGGAACTCGTAGGCGCGACCGGTGGTGTCGGCGCGCTCGACGATGTGGGCTCCGAGCTCGCGGACGAAGCGAACGACGGGCTCATCCTGCAGCAGCGGCATTTCGCGTGCGGCCTGCTCGGCGACCGCGAGACCCATCTCGCGCTCCTCTTCGATCCCAATCGAGGACGTGTCCGTGCATGCGGCCAGCGCGAAGGACGCGGCGAGGAAACCCGGATGCAGGCGGCGGACGCGATGGCGGCCGCCGGTCACCAGTTGATCGTTCCCTGCTTGGTGGTGTCGACCTGCTCGCTCGGCCCGGCGCCGAAGAGGAACGATTCCATGTTCTTCGTGAGAAACTGGCGCGCCTGCGGATCCATGAGGTTCAAGCCGTAGTGGTTGATGAGCATCATTTGCTGGCGATTCCACTCGGCCCAGCACACGGTGCAGATCTCGCGCTGAACGCGCTCTCCGATGGGACCAGGGAATGGTGCTCGCTCGAATCCCGCGCGCGTATTCGCGCAGCGAGAGCAGGCTATATCGGTCATGGGTCCTCTCGTGGTGACGCGGGCCAGAGGCCAACGAAAAGGGTCAAGGGCTCGTTGTGAACGATAACCCTTGACCCGCGTCTTGGCCTGCCCTTACGCCGTGTTAGCGGGCGTACTTGACCTTCGCCAGCCCGAAGACCTGGAGGAGCCGGATGTAGACCCACCCGATGTCCAGCTCGTACCACTTCGCTCCGAACTTCGCGGAGTGTGGATCGGCGTGGTGATTGTTGTGCAGCTCTTCGCCGCCGAGCCAGATCGCGATCGGAGAGATGTTGCGGCTCTCATCCTTCACGTCGAAGTTGCGATAGCCGAGGGCGTGGCCGATACCGTTGACGATCCCGGCGGCCCAGAAGGGAATCCACAGCATCTGAACCCCCCAGACCAGCGCGCCGACGAAAAAGCCGAAGAGGTAGAGATCGACGGCGAGCATCACGACGATCCCGAGCCAGTTGAGTGGCGTCAGCAGCGTACGCTCGAGCCAGTCGTTCGGCGTGCCCTTGCCGTACTTGTCGACCATCCCGGGCTGACGAATGGCCTGGCGGTAGTAGAGCGCGCCCTTGAGGATGATGTTGCGAAGCCCCTCGAGCAGGGGCGAATGCGGATCGCCCTCGCGGTCGGCGAAGGCATGGTGCTTCCGGTGGCAGGCGACCCACTCCTTCGTGATGATCCCGGTCGAGAGCCACAGCCAGAGGCGCATCGGCACGGCGACAAGCGCGTGGAACTGCACGCCACGGTGTGTCTGCATGCGGTGCAGAAACAGCGTCACGCACACATTCGTGAGGTGTCCCGCGATGACGATGAACAGCACCGGTATCCACCAGTGCGACGCCCAGCTGGCAAAGTCCAACATTCGTGGTGCTCCTCCGTAAAGCGACTGCCGCGATGGTGACGGAACGGCCCGGTCTCGTTACGCGAGGCCCGGGCCGGCTACTTGTAACCTAAGCAGGCATCGTGCCCGAAGCTACCTCTGAGCCAAAGACGACCACTGTACGTCGATGGTGACAAGGCGCGTGCCCTTGCGCAGGGTGACGCATCGCGTAGCGTCAGCATGGTGAAGACGCCCGCAACCGCCACGGCCACCACGCCGCTCCTCGTCGGTCGAGCGACCGCCAAAGGCACCATGCGCCACGCCGAGCGGTTCGCGAAGCGGCGAGGTGAGGGGTTCCATCGTCCGCTCGATCGAACGCTCCGCGTTTCGACGCTCGGCCTCGGCACCTACCTGGGCGAATGCGACGACGCGGATGACAGCCGGTACGACGCGGCCGCGCGCGCAGCGATCGAGCGTGGCATCAACGTTCTCGACAGCGCCATCAACTATCGGTGTCAACGGTCGGAGCGAGTCGTCGGGCGTGCCGTCCGCGCGGTCATCGCGGGTGGGCTCGTCGCGCGCGAGGAGGTCGTCGTGTGCACGAAGGGCGGCTACATCCCCCTCGACACCAACGCGCCGACGTCGCGCGAGGAATACCGCGCGTTTCTGGAGCGGGAGTACTTCGCGAACGGGATCGTCGCTCCGGAGGATGTGATCGCCGACGCGCACAGCATCGCGCCGGGATTTCTGGCCGATCAGCTCCGGCGCAGTCGCGAGAACATGGGCGTCGAGACGATCGACGTGTACTACGTGCACAACCCGGAGCAACAGCTCGACGCGATCAAGCCGTCGCAGATGCTCGATCGGCTCCGGGAGACGTTCGCCATGCTCGAATCACGGTGCGATGCCGGGGACATTGCTCGTTACGGATGCGCGACGTGGAACGGCTTCCGCGCGGCCCGCGGCACCCGCGGGCATTTGGAGCTCGCGGAGGTGGTGGCGGCGGCGCACGACGCCGGCGGCTCTGACCATCGGTGTCGGGTCGTTCAGCTTCCCATCAACCTGGCCATGCCTGAAGCGGTGCGCCTGTCCACGCAGCGGGTACGGGGGCGGGAGATGCCATTCCTGCACGCTGCGGCAGAGCTGGGAATTTCGGTGGTGGCGAGCGCGTCGCTGCTCCAGGCGCGGCTGGCCACCGGTCTGCCCCCACAGGTCCGTGAGGCGCTTCCGGGCTTTTCCACGGACGCCCAGCGAGCGCTTTCTTTCGTCACGGGGCTGCCGGTGTCGACGGCGCTCGTCGGCATGCGCAGCATCGCTCATCTCGACGAGAATCTCGCTGCGTTCGGCGAGTGAGCGAGAGCGAGCACACCGGGGATTCGCCGCCGAACGCTCCGCCGCACCACGCGCCGAACGGGAAGTTTCGCAATCCGTGGGGCCTCGCGGAATCGCGGTTCGCGGGCTTGCTGAGGTGGCGATGGAACCGCGTGCGACACCCGCTCCCCCGTGACGACGGCGCGCGCTCCCTGCGATGCGTGCCCCCGGCCGTGCGAGTACCGCGCGCGGCGGCGAACGAGATTGCGGTCACCTGGGTTGGTCATTCGACGCTGCTCGTGCAGCTGGGTTCGGTCAACATCCTTACCGATCCCATCTGGAGCGACAGGGCGTCACCGTGGCGGCTGGTGGGCCCTCGACGCCTGATCCCTGCGGCATTGCCGCTGAACGGGCTGCCTCCCATCGATATCGTCCTGCTCTCGCATAATCACTACGATCACCTCGACGCGTGGTCGGTGCGAGCACTCGCCAGAGCGCAGCCGACCGCGCAGTGGGTAGTCCCTCTGCGACTCGGCGGTTTCGTGCGTTCGCTCGGAGTGCGCTACATCACAGAACTCGACTGGTGGGACGAACGAACGGTGGGAGACGCGACCGTCGCCTGCACACCGGCGCGACACTTCAGCGCGCGCACGCCGTTGGACCGCGATCGAACGCTGTGGTGCGGCTTCGCCGTCGCGAGCGCAGCCGGACGCCTTTTCTATGCAGGTGACACCGGGTTGCACCCGGAGTTCGCGCGCATTGGTGAGCGATTCGGTCCCTTCGTTGTCAGTGCGATCCCGATTGGCGCCTACGAGCCACGGTGGTTCATGCAGCCGGTGCACGTCGATCCGGATGACGCGATCACCGCCTTTCGTGCGCTGCATGCGCACCATGGGTCGCTGGCACGCGCGGTGATGGTGGGCGTGCACTGGGGCACGTTTCGACTCACCGACGAGCCGATCCTGGCGCCGCCGCAGCGCGCACGGGCGGCGTGGACGCGCGCGATGCTGCCGGACGAGAATCTCTGGGTACTCGCCCATGGGGAAACACGAGGGATAAGGATGGAGCAGAGAGGCACCGCGTCTTCGTTCCTGCTTCCGCGACGGCCAGCTTCCTCGCATGTTGATGGCATGGAGCACGGTCTCACGGTGTACCGGCACGACTCGCCTGGCGGCCGCATCGTGATCATCACGGTCGATGAGCGAAACCCCAACGACGTGGTCGCGCGACTGCAGGTGGAGCGACGCGCCGATCCCGAGCGTCAGGGTGTTGGCGAACCGCCTTTGATCGCCGAGGCCCGCGGCACATCGCGCGAAGCGGTGCTCACCGAGTTGCAGGCGCTTGCGACGGATGACGCGGAGCTGGCTCGCCGTCTTGCACGGTGGACCGCGATGCAGCGCCGGCCACGCTCGGATGCTCCATAATGCGCCGCGCAACGGTGCTGCGCGCGCGCGATTCTTGCCAAGACGTGCGAGCACCCAACTCTCAACTTGGAGAGCATTGCCATGGCGACGAAGAAGCGGTCGTCTCGCGGTACAGCGCGGTCGGGTGGGCGACGGAAGTCCGGCGGCCGGAAGTCGAGCGGCCGGAAGTCGGCAGGGAGAAAGAGCGCGCGCAGGAAATCCGGCGGACGGAAATCGGCAGCGCGCAAGTCGTCCCGTCGCAAATCATCCGCGCGGGGATCGGCCCGGAAGTCATCGGGGCGGAAACGTTCCGGTGGCCGCAAGCGCACCGGTGGCCGTAAGCGCGCACGGAAGCAGTCCCCCGTTGCGCGCGCGAAGCGTGTGGCATCGTCGGTGATGAAGCAGGCAGGGGATGCGGCGCAGCGCGTGCCGGAAGTCATCGGCAATCTCGTCGATCGGGTGACTTGATCGCGCGGCGAACGTGATGCACGATGACGGGGCGGCAGGTGCCGCCCCGTCTTGCATCCCGCGTTCATCGAGGACCGCATGCCCACTCGCCGTGATTTCGCGCTCACGCTTGGCGCCGCCACCCTGGGCGCCTGCGTCGGAACGCCGCCCGTTCCGCCCGCCCCGGTTCTGCCCGCCCCCACCGCGTCGCCCTCGGACGTCGATGCGGACGCCAACGCCGCGCTCGCCGATGCGATGACCCAACTCGTCAGGCGTCGTTATGGAACGCACCTCACCGACGACCAGATCACGCTGGTGCGCGGCGACATCGTCAGTGGGCTCCGAGCGTCCGACCGCCTGCGCGCCATCCTGCTCCCGAACGGCACCGAGCCAGACGTCGTGTTCGCGGTGTCCCGCGGAGTCGACCAATGATCCCCGACGATGTCCTCTATGGCAGCGTTCGCGAACTGAGCGAGGCCATCCGCGCGCGCACGATATCGCCCGTCGAGCTCGCCGAAGCTTTCCTGCAACGTCTCGAGCAATATGGACCCAGACTCGGCGCGGTCGTTACCATCACCCGCGACCGCGCGCTACGTGAGGCGCGCGCGGCCGAGCGTGAGATCGCGGCCGGGCAGTGGCGAGGGCCGCTGCACGGAATTCCGTACGGCGTGAAGGATCTGCTGGCCACCGCTGGCGATGTGACCTCGTGGGGCGCGGCACCGTACCGCGAGCAGCGGTTCGACTTCGATGCCACCGTCGTGCAGCGGCTCACGCGTGCCGGCGCGGTGCTCGTCGCCAAGCTCGCCATGATCGAGCTCGCGGGAGGCTTTGGGTATCGTCAGGCAGATGCCTCGTTCACCGGACCGGCGCGAACGCCGTGGAATCTGCGCTACTGGGCGGGAGGCTCCTCGTCCGGGCCGGGCGCTGCGGTCAGCGCTGCACTCGTGCCCTTCGCGATCGGAAGTGAAACGTGGGGGTCGATCACCACACCGGCCGCGTTCAGCGGGATCACCGGTCTCCGTCCCACGTACGGCCGCGTCAGCCGGTATGGGGCCATGGCGCTGTCCTGGTCGATGGACAAGCTGGGGCCAATGTGCCGCACGGCCGACGACTGCGGGCTCGTGCTCGCCGCCATCGCGGGAGCCGACCCGCGTGACCCATCCGCGAGTACCAGAGAGTTCGCGCACGCGCCCGAGTCGGCTCGGCGCCGCCGCTTCCGCATCGGAGTGCTCAAGAACCCTACCGCCGGCGTGCAGAAAGAGGTCGCCGACGCCTTCGATGCGTCGCTCCGCATCATCGCCGACTTTGCCGAAGTCGTACCCGACGTCGAGCTGCCCGATCATCCGTACGGCACGGCGGCGTCGCTCATCATCGATGCCGAGGGCGCGAGCGCTTTCGAGGATCTGCTCGAGACGGGACGTGCGAAGCTGCTCAGCGCGCCGGAGGATCGACATGGGGGATACTCCGGGACCGTCGTGCTCGCAAAGGACTACCTCAAGGCGCTGCGGCTTCGCGGAACGATGGGGCGCGCGCTCGACGAGGTCTTTGCGCGGTACGATGCGGTGGTATCCCCGACGCGAGGTACCGTGGCTTTTCCGATCGGGAAGCCGTTCAGCGAAGCGTGGCCAACCGTCCCCGTGCCGCCGGGAATTCGCACGCAGCCGCTGGGGGCTGCGGCAAACATCGCCGGGCTTCCCGGCCTCGCGGTGCCGAATGGGTTCGGTCTCGAGCAGTTGCCGACGTCCCTCACGTTCACGGGTCGAGTCTTCGAGGAGAACCTGCTCATCGCGGCGGCGTCGGAGTTTCAGACTCGTACGGACTGGCACCGCCGGCGTCCGCCCATCGCCTGATCCACTCGGCCACGGTCTCGATGAGCTTCTCGCGCCCGTAGTCCACGGTGATGACGTGGCCTGCGCCCTCGAGCCAGAGGAGTTCCTTGTCCTTCGCACCCAGGGCGGCAAAGGCTCGGTCCGCCACCGCGGACGCGAGCCGGTTGTCCTGACGCGACTGCGCGAGCAGGGTGGGCACGCGGATGCGGGGGAGCGCCATGCGCGCGCGCTCGGCCACCATGGACAGCTCGCGCGCGAGCCCCGGCGTCATCGCGCGGTAGCCGAGACTTCGCGTGCGCTCCGCCGGGTCGAGGATGGAGCGATCGCTGTTCCCGCGAAGCACCGGCGTGAGCACGTGAATGAGCTGGTGATGCCTCACGAGCCGTCGCAATCGCGGCGGGAGCTCGACGTACGGCGCCAGCAGCGCCAACGCCACCACGCGGTCACGCTCGGCCGCGAGAATCGCGGCCAGGGCCCCGCCCATCGACTGCCCGACCAGCGCGACGCGCTGATACCGCGCGAGCAGGTAGTCGAGGGCCTCGCGCGCGGCTCCAACCCACTGTTGGGAACGCGATGACGCGAACGAGCGCAGCGTACGCCCGTGGCCCGGCAGCAGTGGCGCGTGCACATCCCATCCGCGCGCGTGGAGCTCGTCGGCGAGATAGGCCAGGGTCTGGGGCGTGTCGCCGAACCCGTGCAGGAGAAGCACGGCCTCACGCGCTCCCACCCGCTCGCGGACGATCGGCTCGGCGCCTTCGATGATCCCACTCGGCCCAACGGGAAGTCGGAGCGCCACGTCGCGTGCGACCCACCATGCGCGTGCGCTGCGCGCCGCCGCGAACGCCGCGATGACGAGGACGAGCGCGACGATCAAGGTCGTCACGCCGCGGGGAGGCGCGGTATCGGAGGTGTCATCGCCGGAATAGTAACGCGCCGCTGTGGTGATCCGCAGCGGCGCGTGTGCGAGCCCGAGCTTCGACGGCGCGGTTAGCCGACCGACGTGCGCAGGGAGGGGCGGTCGTCGTGGACCTCGATGGCGCTGACGGCGCCACGCCCGGACTGCTCGAACCGTCGGGCGAGTCCCTCGAGATCAGTGATGATCAGGCCGTTCCCTTCGCGCTGTACCAGCCCGTCGGCCGTGAGCCGACCGAGCACGAGCGAGATGGATTCACGCGTGGCGCCAACGAGCTCGCCGAGCAGCCGACGTGGCAGCACCGCGGATGTGGCGGCGCCATCGCCGAGTGTGCGGCTCTGGGCCAGTCGCAGCAGGGCCGCGATGAGCCGCTGCTCGACGGTGAGCGTCGCGTGTTCGCCGAACCGCTCGAGGAGCTCCGACCGCTCCGCCATGATCTGCCGCATGAGGGCGAGCGCCGCGGCCGGCTGCTCCCGCATCAGCGCGCTCACGCGCGACGTGGTGAGGTGCAGCGTCTCGCTTTCTTCCTCCGCGCGTGCGTCGCTGACGTAGCGACCACTGTGCACGAGCCCCTCGCCGCCGAACGTCTCCCCGGCCGTGGCGATCCACGGCACGAAGCTGCGCCCGGCACCGAGCCGATTCCGCAGAACGATTTGTCCGCGGAGGACAATGAAGATTCCATCGGCCGGGGTTCCACGCTCGTACACCGCGAATCCACTCGGCCAGGTCGCTCGCGCCCCGAAGGCCGCGAGTGCATCTCGGTCGTCGCGCGAGAGTCGCGCGATCCTCGTTACGGCTACGGCTGTCACGGCACGACCTGCAGACGACTGCGCTTGAGGTGAATCGTGTTAGCGGGCAGAGCACCGCGCACCCACGTGTTGCGCTTCCGCAATGAATGGGCCGCGCTGGACAGGAGCCCGATATTCGCTTCTATTGGGGTGTCTCCCCCCGGGACACAAACCCACGATGTCGCCCGCTTCGAATACGTCGGGCGCGCCACTGCCATCGGTCGCCATCCTCGGTGTCGATGCGTTACTTGCGGCGCGGCCGGCAACGCCCGTGCAACTCGCGCACGCATGCCAGGCTGCTGGCTACGCGGCCGTCTATCCCGTGACATGGGGTGATGAGCTGCTGGCCACGGCATGCACGCGACGTGTGGCCGCGCGCGGCGATGATCCGGCCATTTTCTGCGCATGTCCGCATGTGAGCGATGCGCTACTCGAAGTAGGGTCCGATCTCGCTCGCTTTCTCGTTCCGCTCGTTGCGCCGCCCGTCGCCTGCGCCCGGTATCTCCGCGCACTCTACGGATACAACCGCGTCCGCATTACGTACATCGGTGCGTGCCCGGGGGCTCATGACCCCGCGATCGACGCGCGCGTGACGCCCATGCAGTTCTTCGGCGTCCTCACGCAGCTGGACATCGACCTGCATGGGCAGCCCGAGGTCTTCGAGTCCGTACTCCCCCCGGACCGTCGTCGGCATCGGTCCGTTCCGGGCGGTGCGCCCACGACGCAGATGCTTGCGAGCGAAGGAAGCGCCCACACGCTCGAGGAGATCATCACCGATGACTGGAAGACCGAGCTCGCGCAGCGGCTGCTGTTCAGGGATCGCGCGCTCTTCGACGTAGCCCCGTCGCTTGGCTGTCACTGCGCGGGCGCCCGTCCCGGAGTCGCGCCCGAGGCGGCGCGCCCGTCCGTGGTCGCGCTGGAGCCGCCGCGCGCCGCGAGTGATGTCATCGATCCCAACGTCGCGGTGGACGTCGATCGCACCCTGCCAGTGATTTCCCCCAGGCCGCGCGACGTTCGCGAGGTTGCGCCGGTCGCGAGCGCCGAGATCGTCGTGACCCCTGCGCCGCCGCCTGACGAGCGACCGCCCGAGCCTCCACCACCCCCGGCCCTACCCACCCCGCCTCCGGTGCTGCCTGGGACGACGGACACTGTCGCGGCCGCCGAGGAGGAGGCACGGCGTCGAAAGGCGGCGGCTCCCGTCGTCGCGCGTGCTGCGCAGACGGTTCCGCTCGCGCGCACCGAAGGTGGCCAGGTGCTGCCTCGCGCCTACGCCGCGCGACGTCGAACACCCCCGGAGGGTGGAGCGACGGTGTCCCCGCCGGGAGCGCGCGCGCCAGAACCCGTCCTCGACCAGCCGCCGTCCGAGGAGCCCCCAGTGGAGCCCGCCCTTGTGACAAGCGTGCCGGATTCGGCGCCCGAGGCGACCGTCGACCAGAATGGACCGGAACCGCTGGAGACGCCGGAGCAGCCGACTCCGCCACAGCGCCAAACCCCTCGCTCCGTGATCGTGCCGATTCCGGCCGAGGAGCTGCATCCCGTTCCGCCGCCCCCGGCGGCCGATCATGCGCGCGCCGCGATCGTAACCGCGGCGGCGACGGTAGCGGTGGCATTGGCGGCGTTCCTCACGCTGCGTGGCGACGACGGTCACGTCACCAGCGAATCGTCAGGCATTGCCGCTCCCGCTCCACCGGCGGTGCTCGACAGTCTTCCTCCCCTGACGTTTCCGTTGCCCGACACCGGCTCTCAGCCACCGAGGACTCCGGGGGACAGCGCGGCGGCGGTCGAAACACCGCCACGGCCTGACAACGCTCCGCAGACGGAGTCGGCCCGCGTTGCGGTAGTGCCGTCGAGAGACGAGCGCGCCCCGGCCGCGCGAACGCGCCGCCGCGCGACCATCACGCGGCGACCGCGCATCGATTCCATCGCGTTGGCACACGATGCATCGCGACGAGCCGCCGATTCCATCGAGCGTGAGGCCATTCGTCGCGAGCTCGAGCATCGGCGCGCGCGTCTCGATACGATCGAGCGCTCTCTCGAGCCAGCTCCCAGCCCCCCGGGCCGCTGACGTCTCGCGAACAGCGGCTCGCGTGGGCCGCCTGGGGCGCGGTATGCATCCTGTGGGGCACGACCTACCTCGCCATCCGCGTGGCGGTCACCACCTGGGAGCCCTTTCTCTTCGGCGGGCTTCGCTTCGCCGCCGCCGGAACCATCGTGATTCTGGCGATGCGCGTCCGCGGCGTCCGCGTTCCTCATGACAGGCAGCTGCTACGCGAGACGGCCATCGCCGGTACGCTCTTGCTCGTCGGAGGCAACGCGGCGGTGATTCTCGCCGAGCGTCATGTCCCAAGCGGTATCACGGCGGTGATGGTCAGTACGATGCCCATCTGGACCGTGGTGATCAGTGCGCTCACTCCGCGCGGTCACCGACTCGCGCCACGCACGTGGATAGGGTTGCTGGCGGGGCTCGCTGGCGTCGTCGTGCTCGTCTGGCCGGAGCTGGCGAGCCCGCTGCCGGTGAACCGCGAGTTTCTGTGGGGCGTCGTGATGCTGCAGCTCGGGTCGATCTCGTGGGCGGCCGGATCCGTGTACGTCGTGAGCCGACGCGCGCGCGTCCCACCACTGTTGGGCGCAGGACTGCAAATGCTCGCCGGCGGCATCGTGATGCTGCTCATCGGAACGCTCTTCGGCGAGTGGGCGCACCTGAGCCCCGACCGGCGGGGGTGGGAAGCGTTCCTCTACCTGCTCGTGTTCGGATCGCTGCTGGGATACGTCGCGTTCGTGTACGCGCTCCAACACCTGCCCGTGGCGAAGGTGTCGCTCTACGGCTATGTGAATCCGATCGTGGCGGTGATCGTCGGAGCGGTGATCCTCAACGAGCGCTTCGGCCTGCGTGAGGCCACGGCGACCGGAATCGTGTTAGGCGCCGTCGCCCTCGCCCGGATGGGCACGAGCGACACGGCCTAACGGTCAGGGCGCGAGCGGTTTCGTCGAATCGCCCTTCATCAGCGAATCAGGCGCCTGCTCCACACGCTTGATCGTCTCCACCGGGGCGCGCACGGGCATCTCCTCCGGAAGCTTGAAGCCGCGCCAGGTGCGCGGCCGCTTCGGCGGCGTCACCTGCGGCATCTCGGGACGCAGGGCGCGCACCGAGTCGTCAGGCGGTAGGGTGGAATCAGTCACGGTGTCTCCAGCGCGGCGGACCGTTGGGTTGGAACGTGCGGGGCTCTGGCGCGGTGTCGAGGCCGCTCCCGAAGCGCTATCGGCGGCGATGGTGTCGGCCCGCCGCACCGTGTCGCTCGCCGGTGTCGTGTCGAGCGCGGCACTATCGGAGGAGCCATCATCGCCGGCACGGCACGCACCCAGGACCGCGACCGCGAGCACGGCGAGGGCCAGCAACACGATCGTCGTCCGCATGTGGACCTCGGGAACGCGTCGTGTGATCATACCCGGGACCACCACACGGGTTGCGCTCACCGTCCCCGGAGTGCCGCCGCGGCCTCCTCGAGCGCGCGAGTTGCGGCCGCGAATCGTCCTGCAAGATCGGCGACCTCGCGCGCGGCAAGGGCTCGATCGCTGGCACGAATCGCCTCGTTCACCGAGGGAAGGGCCATCGTCGAGTAGCCGTTGTTCTCATCGGCGGCGTAGATGAGCCCTCGATACCACGGCCGCGTCCGCAGCCCCTCGGGACGCGTCAGCGCGCGCTCCACGCGCAGCAAGGCGGCGTTGGCACGCTCCGCGGCACGCCGTGGTACCGACGGCTGGGCCAGCGCCGCATCGCGCACCCGTGCCAGGTCCATGGCCGCGCGCTCCATGTCGTCGATCGCGCGCGCCAGGGTATCCACGGAGAGATCCCAGCCGCGCGCCCTCACCGCCCGCTCCACCGGCGGCACCTGCGCTTTCATCGTTCGCGCGAACTCGGCATAATCGTATGGTAGTACGTCCGCATTCGCGAGCCGAAGCGCGAGGGTCGCGCCAATGCGCGCGGCTGCGGCGTGGCGGCGGAAATCGGGATCCCCGAACCGCGACATCCACTCGAACGTGTCGTACGCCGAGTGATACACGCCACCCGGACCGCCGAATCCCCAGTCGAGATGCGGAATCCCGAGATGGTTGTAGAACCCCGCGAAATCCGATCCGCCGCCAGGATCGCCCATGGCGGGCTCCGCGGTATCGGCGACCGCGGCCCCCGCGCGCCACGCGGCGTAAACGGTTCCGCGACCGGACGGATCGTCGATGCCTTTCACGACGTCGCGGAGCACCGCGCGCAGTGAGGGCGAGCCGCCGCTTCCAAAGCTCGGCCCCCCGACCGCGACATCCTGATTGAGGTAGGCGACGGCTCCGCTCGTGAGGCGCGCGGAGTCCTGCTCGACGTATTCGGTCGAGCCGATGAGGCCCCACTCTTCGGCATCCCACGTCGCGAAGACGATCGTGCGCCGGGGGCGCCGTCCCGCACGCACCTCCTCGGCGACTGCCCGCGCCGCCTCGAGGATACTGACAGTCCCGCTGACATCGTCCACCGCTCCCGGCCCCCAGGAGTCCCGATGCGCACCGAGCACGACCAGCTGATCGGGATACGTGGTGCCCCTGATCGTGCCGTACGTATTCCAGATGGATTTGATGGCGTTGGCCGCCGTGTCGAGCCTCACGACCACCCGGGCGCGCACCGGCCCCGGTCCGATGTGGTAGCGAAATGGAAGTCCGCCCTGCCACTCCTGCGGAATCGCTGTTCCCCGAATGTCGCGCAGCAGCTCGGCCGCATTGCTCCAGGAGATCGGAATGACCGGGATCCGAGGAACGCGTGCGGAATCGAGCGGCAGCCGCCGCGCGCCGCGCACGCTCGCCCAGCCGGGGGTCGTGGGATCCCCGGTGCCATTCATGACGCTGCCACGCTGTACTCCCGTCGCCGGACGCATCGGCCCATCGGGGTAGACGTCGCCTCTCGTGAACCCGTCGTCGGCCGGATCGCTGTAGAGAATGAGCGCGGCGGCGCCGTTGCGCTCCGCTTCGCGCGCCTTGATGCCGCGGAAGGACCGTCCGTAACGCGCAACAGCGACCTTTCCCCGCACCGAGACACCTAACGACTCGAGTCGCGCGTAGTCCTCGATCAGCCCGTAGTTGACGTAGACGAGCTCCCCCGAGACATCGCCCGCGCCAGAGTAGCCGTTGGCCATGACGATCTGCCCCGACTCCATGGTGACGGAGTCTCCCGGAACCGGCCCCTCGGCGAGCACGAGCTCGAGCGTGTCGGGCGCCACGCGCCACACGCGCGCTTCGGTCGTGTGGGGCATCCAGACCTGATACTCTCGCATCTCGGTCTCGAGACCCCATTCCCGCATGCGATCGAGGACGTAGTCCCGAGTGATCGCCTGCGCCGGCGTGCCAGCGATGTGGCTGCGTGCCGAGAGCGCTCGTGAGTGGGCGGTAGCTCGCGCCGCGTCCGGCCGTCGTGCGACACTTCGCTCGAGCGCGCGCTGCGTCACGCCGCTGCGAGCGCCGTAGCCGACGATGGCCTGCGACGCGAGGGGTGAGGCGAGAAGGAGAGAGGCGGCGACTGCGACAACGCGTCCCGTCCAGACGGCGGGCTTAATCCTCCCCACGGCCGCGCCGATCCAAAGCTCCGCTCCGTCGATCAGAGGTCTCTCGTCGGTCGGAGACCTCGCGTCGCTCGAGCCCACGCCCGCGAAGCGAGTCGAGCTCGGGCCGATAGTAGCCTCGAAGCGTGTATCCGACCGCGTCATCGACGAGAATGTCGAGCCGCTCCATGGCGCGGTCTGCCTCGCCGTTGTCGATCCCATGCGCCTCCAGAACAGCGCGGCACGCGCGCTTGAGGTACGCCCACTCCTCGGTCACCGATGTGAGCGGCATGCCATCGGTCCGGCGAAAGTGTCCATGGGCATCTGCGATGACCTCGCGCAAACCATCGTCGATGTGCGTGCCGCCCGACCGGGCGAGGCGGAGCATCTTGGGCAGAATATCCGGGAACGAATCGACGAGGCGTGACGCGGGAAGCTTCGCCCACGGCTCCCGCGACACCAGCCTCCGCCAGTCCCCGATCACCTCATCGACCGCGCCGAGCAGGACATCGTAGGGCGATCCAGCGCCCGACCCCGGCGAGTGTGCCTGGGGCGTGTCACGATCGCGACCGTCGCCATCGTCGCGCTGATTGTCGACAGGCATTCTTGAACAGACCTCAGAGACGCAATGCCGGGTGCCAGGTCCGCGACGTCGCGGACACTCGAGCCGTGGAAGCTTATGCCGCGGCCCGTCAGCGCGCTATGTAGTCGTCGATGGTCCGCTCGATCGCAGCGAGGAGGCGTCGCTCGCGATCGGGGCCGTCCGGCACGCCGCGCGTGAGCATCGAGAACTGGGCGACCATCTCGTCCTCGAGGAAGGCATCGGTCTCCCGGATGCCAAGCTGCTCGAGGGCGAGCTGCGCGAGCTCCCGCAAGCGCGCGCGCGTCGACGGCGCGATTCCGCGCAGCGCCACGGGGTCGCTCGTGATCCTCCGACGCTCGCTGGAGCGGCGTGGCGACTCACGAAGCGCACGCAGTGGCGCCACCGTCACGACGAACGACCCGGGCGTGTGCTCATGCCATGCGTCGACGACCCCTCGCCGACGCAGGGAGGCGAGCAGTCGCACGATCGCTTCACGCACGACCGATTCGCCGTCCCAGCTGTTCACCCCGCGACCGGTGATCACGAGCAGTTCCCCCGACTTGGCAACCTGTCGCTCACGCAACCATGCCTCGCACCGGGCCTCCGCTTCCTTCGGTCGAGGCAGGGTCGCACGCAGATTCAGCGTGCGCTCGCGCCCAAAGCGGGCTTCGTCGAGTGCACGGTGCAGCGCCACGATTCCGTTGCGACTCGCGTCGCGCTTGCGGCGGTCGGCCATCTGGCGCTCGCTACCGCAGCGCGTCCCAGAGTACGCGGCCATCGAGCGGCTCGAGCGGTACCGTCGATGTGGCCCAGGCGAGCGTTGGCGCGATGTCGACCACGCGCGCTGGTCGCGTCCGGCGGCCGGGGGAGAAGGGCGCCCCGTACAGGATCACGGGGACGTGGGCGTCATAGTCGTTGGGCGAGCCATGCTCCGCGTATCGCGGCGTGGTCTTCCAGACACTGTGCGGGCGGAGCGTGATGACGAGCTCGACGGGCATATCAGCCGTAATCGTGTGCAGCCAGCGGCGCGCCGAGGCGTCCGTCGTCGTGTCGCGCATGCCGAGATCGCTCGGACGGTTCACTCGGGCAACGCCGGGAATCGCCGCGAGCGTGCGTGCGAGGGCCCGTAGCAGCGAATCCGAATTGATGCGCGCTCGCGTCATCGCACGACGCTCGAGGAAAACCATGCCGCCCTCGATGTACAGCGCGCTGCTGTCACCGCCGCGCGCGGCCATCTGAGATCGCACGCGAGACACGACCGGCGCGAGGTCGACATGGAAGGCGTCCTCCCCCGTGCGACGCGTGTGGACTTCGGGGAACGACGCCACGCCGTGATCCGCGGTCAGCGCGATGATCACCTTCGCCGAGTCGCGAAGCGCGAACAACGAGTCCATGAACGCGCCGAGCGCCCGATCGAGACGAAGAATCTGGTCGTGGATCTCGCGCGAGTCGGGACCGTACTTGTGGCCCACGTAATCGGTGGCCGACAGCGAGATGGCGAGAATGTCGGTCTGCGGCCCCGCCCCGAGATCGAGCGCGCGCAACCCCTCGAGGGCCACACCAAGGGTGAGCTCGTCATAGAATGGCGTCGCCGCAAGTCCCCATTCGGGATCATTCGCCGCCAGGTGCGGAAACCTGAAGTCGCGCGCGTTGGCTTCATCGGCAACGCTGTCGGGCTCGGCGTAGGCGCTGTCGGGCAGGAGCAGCACCCACGGTCTCACCATCATCGAGTCCGGCAGCCGCCGCTCGTTGAATCGGCGGATCCAGTCAGGCAGTGTGTCCGCGTAGTAGGTGCTCGTCGTGAACAGCCCCGGCGACGCGTACCAGAAGACCTGCTGCGCGTCCCGGCCAATCGGGAGAATCGCGCCGCGGTCCTTCCCCGACACCGACAGCGCGCGCGAGCGCGGATTCTTCGTGCGCAGCCAATCCGTCAGTGTCGTACCGCGAAAGCGAAAGGGCGATGCCCCGGGTCCTCGCGCACCGATCAGGGGCTGCTGCGGATCCTGCACCGCCGCCGAGTTGCGAACGATGCCGGTGCGGCGAGGAAACCGTCCCGACATCGTCGTCGCGTGCCCCGGAGCGGTTTCCGTCAGCGCGTGGTCCTGAAACGCGTTGGTGTAGAATGCTCCCCCGCGCGCGAGTCGCCCGAGTCCGCCGGTGAGCTGCGCGCGCCAGCGCTCGAAATAGTCCGGACGCAGTTGATCGACGGTGAGAAACACGACCAGCGTCGGAGCGCGCGCCGGATCGGGCAACGGGCGTGGCGTGCCCTGCGCGGAACGACGTTGTGCGGAGAGCGGCCCCACGCACCCGAGCGCGAGGGCGGCGATGAGTAGTCGAGTGATGCGATTCATGCCCCGAAGTTAGCGCGCGACATCTCGCGCGTCACGTTGATGTGAGCTGCCTCTTGCCCGCACTCACGTACGGCGCGGCGATTGCACCATCCCCGGGCGTCGTAACTCACTGGAGATCCCATGGCCGCGAGAAAGAAGTCTGGGGGACGCCGCAAATATGGTCGCGCGGCAAGCAAGCGCGTCGAAAGCGCCATGCGCCGGCGGAAGAAGGGCACGTTGCGCAGCGGACGCGGCGGCAAGGGCGGTCGCGTCAAGAGCCGCAAGCAGGCGATCGCCATCGGCCTGTCCGAGGCTCGAAAGAAGGGCGCCAAGGTCCCACGTCGCAGCAGCGGTGGCCGCAAGCGCGCCTCGGGCGGCCGCAAGCGCTCGTCGCGCAAGCGGTCATCGCGTTAGGCGGGGCCAGGAGGCTGCCGCGCCGCCAATCAGCGACGCGGCAGCAGCTCGGCGCGCCCGTAGAGCGCGCCGCCCTTCATGACGAGCCGGATGCGCCGCGCGTTCGCGATGTCAGCGAGCGGGTTCGCATCCAGGACAATGAGATCGGCAAGCTTGCCCGCTTCGAGCGTCCCCACCGCGTCCGCGCGTCCCATGGCCCGTGCTGCGACGATCGTCGCGGACGTGAAGACGTCCGCGGCCGACATCCCAGCCGACTGCAGGGCTTCCATCTCGCGATAGAGACTGGGACCGTGGGCCGTCCCTGGATTCCCCGCGTCTGTCCCGACGGCGATCGGAATGCCGGCGTCGCGCATCCGCCGCACGTTGCGCGCGGTGGATGCGAACAGCGTATCGGCCTGGCCGCTCCGCACGAACCCCTGCAGCCCCGGCGCGCGCAGCGCCTCGGGCAGCACCCGCTCGAGCTTGCCGCGAGTGCTCGCATCGACGCAGTCCAGGGGATACCGCGCCGCCGGCGACCGACCGGCAAACACATCCGCATAGCCTTCGTAGACCGTCAGCGTCGGAATCACGATCGTACCGCGCTGCTGTGCCAACGTAAGGAACTCTGCGTCGATTGCCTCCGGTGCGACGGAGTGCACGAGCACGTTCGCCCCGGCACGGATCGCCTCCTTCGCGCGCTCGAGCTGCGTCGCGTGCACGAGGAACGGCAGCTTCGCCCGCCGCGCCTCTTCCCCCGCCAGCTCCAGGCGCGCCCGCATCACCGGCCGTAACGAGTCGGGCCGCTGTAGATACCACACCTTGATCGCCCGTGAGCCGAAGTACGCGTTCTCGCGCACCGCGCGTCGCGTCGCGGAATCACTGTTCATGTGAACGAACTGCCGCATGGTGGGTGTGTTCACCCAATGGTCGATCGTGGCGAGCAATGGACCCGCGGCCACCACGCGCGGCGCGTCGAGCGCGCGCTCGTTGGCGTGCATGAGCGGAATCGTCCACGGATAACCGCCCACATCGAAGACGGAGGTGATTCCTGAACAGAGGTACGCACGATCGAATCGGCCCTTCTCCATCCGCATGGCCGAGTTGACGGAGTCATACGGAAACTCGGCGCGGAGATCGAGGGCGTCGGGCCGGCCGTCCACCCATCCCGTCTGTGAGTAGTGGACGTGCGCATCGATCAACCCGGGCGCGATGAACGCGCCATCGACGCGCACGACCTCGGCGGTTGCCGGCGGAGCGCACGACGACGCAGGACCCGCGCACACGATGCGTCCACCGGCGACGACTACCGTCGCGTTCGCGACCGGCGACGCGCCGGGATTGACGAGCGTCCCGCCGACGATGGCGACTGGTGGAGGCGCCGCGTTCGGAGGCAACCCGAATGCGGTGCTGACGGCGATCTTCCATCCCTGCGGGGTCCGGACGAACACGCGCTCCGAGACGCCTTCACTCGTCACGCCGCGCTGCGTCACGCGGTAATGGTAAGTGCCGTACACGACGCCCGGCGCGATGGGAACGAGCCTGAGGTCGCGGGCGACGAGCGTGTCCGGCCAGGTGGAATCGCGGCGAGCGGACCAGCTGTCGAAGCCGAGCTCGAGGCCGCCCGGTCCGGTACGCGCGAGGTGATCGGACTGGAGGTAGTACGAGAGGTAGCGCGCGCGATTGCGCTGGTGAATCGCGCTGATGTTCCCCTCGAAAACACGACGCGCCTCGGCGGTGTCGCTCGAGGCGGTCGTGGAGGTCGCGGGAGCAGCGGCGGTGCGCGCGCAGGCGATCAGCAACGGAGCCGCGAGCGCGGCGCGAACATGGCGGAGAGTCATGGCTCTATTCTACCGCCACCGCGAGATCCCGAAAGGCGGAGCTCGCCGTTCGCAGTTCGCAGTTCGCAGTTCGCAGTTCGCAGCCTTTTTAGAGCCCCACCGTGATCCCCAATCGATAGGTGATCAGATTGGTCTGGCTGCGAATTGGATCGAAGAAGATGTCGCCCGTGCCGTCTTCCTGAATGCTCCCTTCACGGAGATAGCGGGCTTCCCCATTGGCGTGGTACTGCGCGCCAATGTCCAGCGACACCGGGTTCTTGCGGCCCTTGCGAACCGGGATGTACAGACCGCCACCCGCCGCCCATGCGAAGGTCGCGTCATCGAAGTTTGTCGAGCTCGCGAATGGCTCCAGGTCGGCGCTCCCTTCGACCGACGAGCGCGTGAAGAAGTACGACAGCCCGACCGTCCCGTTCAGGTAGGGCCGAACGGCGCCACTCGGCAGCATCACCTGTGGACCCACCCCAAAGACGAAGATGTTGTTGCTCGTGCTGACATCGACGCGAATGCGACCGAGCGTTTCGCTCAGCGGTACGCGCTTGGTCTCGTGACCGTAGATCATGATCCCGAGGTGGGCGCGAAGCCCGAAGGCACCTTGATTGTCGAAGGCGTACAGGAACTCGCCGCCGATGCCCCCGCCCCAGTCGATGTACTCGTCGAACTCGCCTAACGGCTGGGCCACCATCAGGTGGATGCCGGCGAAGGCGCGGCTCGGACCTCGTGGCTCATCGAAGCCCCGGTATTGTGCGCGAACGGTCGAGGGGGCCAGCAGCGCGCCCACCAGCACCGCGGCCACCAATCGACCAGTGAATGTCTGTCGCATTATGGTATCCTGAAAAGTCGGCCTCGCTCCGTACGTGGCAGTGGCATCACGCGTTTCGACGAGCCCCTAACGCGCCGGCGGGGGCGCGTTGTCAGGCGGATCCAGCGACTCCGGCTCCCGATCGGCCTCATCGCCCGGCCGCACCAGCGCCCGACCGCCCCCGACAACGCGACGTGCGGCGACCATGCGCCGCTCGAACCATTCGCCTCGTGGCGACGTCAAGCTCTCGACACGAACCCCACCGCCGCTCGCCGTCGAGTGAATGATCTGGTCGTCTCCCAGATAAATGGCGACGTGGTCGATGCGTGTTCCATTGCCCGCGAAGAAGAGCAGGTCACCCTCACGGAGGTCGCGTCGATCCATCGATATCGGCTCTCCGACCTCGGCGATTTGCCGGGCCGTCCGCGGCAAATCGATGCCGTGGCGCGCGAAGACGTATTGCACGTACCCCGAGCAGTCGAACCCCTTGGTCGGGCTCGCGCCGCCATACGCGTACCGGATGCCTTCGTACCGGTTGGCCGTCCGGATGACGCTGGCCGCGCTCACGGAGGCCGCGGGCATGCGACCCGGCTTGGCGAGGACAGGCGGGCGGCGGGCGGCGCCTCGCGCTTCGTCACGCTCATGCTCGTGTCGATCGTCGCGAACCGGGTCGCGCCGACGACGCGGTGGGCGATCGACCTGACGACGACCGCCGAACTCGATCCCGACGCCGACGCGGTACTCCCAATCGTTCGCAAACCCGGCCGGGAGGTCGATGTCGTCCTTCAGGAGCAGCGTCCTGCGGCGCGCCGTCGACTCGATCGAAAGCGCGCGAGAGAGATTCCACGCCAGTCCCCAGCCGTAACTCAACGTCGCTACGGACGCCCGGTCTCCCGTTGGATAGCGGGCTCCATGACCACCGATACCGGCCAGCGCAAAGGGGCGGAAGCCAAGGGTGACGATGGGCGGGAGAATCCGGAATGGGGAGAGAATGACATCAGCGTCAGCAGTCCACGCGGTGATCTTCGTGGTGCCGTCTTCGTTGGTTGGCGTCCGGTCGACGCGACCGAGCGACATCGCTCCGCTTCCTCGAACCCCGAGCATCCCTGCCCACGACGTGTACGAGAGCCCGCCCAGCGTGGCGTCGCTCGGGAGGGCGTCGTTGCGTCCCAGATGGAAGGCGATCGCGTGACGCGATTGCGCCGACAGGGCGACGGGAAAGACCGAACACACAGCGAAAAGGAGGAGTGCGCATGACGAGAGTATCGGCCGCATGGTGTCGCTTCCGCGGATGAGGTCGATGACGCTCCGACGCACGGCAGATGCCGCCCGCTGGCCCTGGCTAGTCTGTTGTGTCATCGTCACTTAAAGACGCGTCGGCCCCCTGTGGCGATACGGGTGCCATCCGGAATGGACGCGGGTTCGTCCAAGGCGAGAGACAAAGCGGCTGCGAGCTGCGAACTGCGAACTGCGAACTGCGAGCTGCGAGCTGCGAGCTGCGAACTGCGAACTGCGAACTAAAAGCCCCCGGGGCTCGTAGCTCCCCGGGGGCCGTAGTTCGCAGCTCGCAGCCGCTTTAGAACATGATCCCGAACGTGATCGGCACGAGCGCGGCGCTGAAGTCATCACCGTCATCATCGCCCACGAAGATCTTGATGTACCGGACTTCGAGGAACGTGCTCATGCCGGTGAGGCTGAACTCGAGACCTACACCACCATTGAGGCCGAAATCATTCTCGGCATCAAAGTCACCGAACTTCGAGTTGTAGAGGCCGACGCCACCCGTGAGGTACGGCTTCACGCCAATGCCACCCATGCCGATGATCGCGTTGAGCGCACCGCTGATCACGCGAAGATCATCATCGTCATCGAAGATGATTCCGCCGTCGCCTTCGACACCCAGGCTGTGGTACGTGAGATCCGCGCGCAGTTTGACCGGCAACGCCATCATGCCGAAGCCGAGCATCACTTGACCGTGGAATCCGCTCTCGAACGCGTCCCCAAGGTCTGACTGCGGCATCGACAACCCGCCCGCGAGGCCAAACCGAATCGGACTTTGCGCTTCGGCGGCGCTGGCACCCATGACGACGGTCATGGTCACGGCCGCAAACAACGAAACGACGCGCTTCATGGACACTCTCCTTAGTCGGTTGGAATTTCCTGCACGCCGGTGACGCCATGGTCCCCATCGACCCGAACACACACCGGCTGCGCGACAACATAGATACACCGGGTCGCGAATTCAACGCGGTATGCCGTGTCACCGTGCTACCGCGAAGACCGGCTAGGAGAGGATGCGCTCCAGAATCCCGAGTCCCTGTGCCAGCTCCTCTCGCGTCGTGACCAGCGGCGGCAGCAGCCGCACGGTATGCTCGCCAGCGGTGCATACGAGCAGGCCTTCCTCGAGCGCCGCTGACACGACCTCCGAGGCAGGCATGGTTACGTCGATGCCCCACATGTATCCCACCCCGCGGACCGCGCGCACCCTCCCCGTCCGGGTGGCAACCGCGCGGAGCTGCTGACCCAGCCACTGCCCGCGCTCACGCACACCCGCCAGAAAGGCGGCATCGCTCACTCGCTCGAGCACATGCAGCGCGACGCTGGCAACCAGCGGCCCACCGCCGAAGGTCGTCGCGTGATCGCCCGGTCGAATGGCGGACGCGATGTGCTCGTTGAGCAGCACCGCCCCCATCGGCAGTCCACCGGCGAGCGGTTTCGCGAGCGTCAGCAGGTCCGGCGCTACGCCGTATCGCTCGTAGGCGAACAGGTATCCCGTTCGGCCGAGCCCGCATTGAACCTCGTCGAAGATCAGCGCGACCCCGCGGGATCGTGTCATCTCGCGGAGCGCGCGAAGGAAATCGCTGTCGAGCACGCGCACGCCACCTTCCCCCTGTACGGGCTCGACGATGAGAGCGGCCACCGTTTCCGGGTTCAGCGCGATGTCGAGCGCACTGACGTCCCGCTCGACGATGCCTACGCCCCCGGCGAGAGGGCGGAACGGTGCGCGGTACGAGGGGCGATCGGTCGCGGCCAGCGATGCGAAGAGCCGTCCGTGAAAGCTGCCTCGGAGCGCGAGGATCTCGTGCTTTCCCGCGCCTCCCTGGGTGAGCGCCCACCGGCGGGCGAACTTGAAGGCGCCCTCATTGGCCTCTGCGCCCGAGTTGCAGAAAAAGACCTTCGACGCGAAGGAGCGTTCTACGAGAGCCGTGGCCAGCGCGCGCGCCGGTGCCGTGTGATACAGGTTGGAGGCGTGCAGCACGCCCGAGGAGAGTGCACCGTCGATCACGGCGCGAATTCCGTCGTCCCCATAGCCGAGCGCGTTGACCGCGATGCCACTGACGAAGTCGAGATACGCGCGCCCATCGGGGTCGTAGACATATACCCCTTCACCACGCGCGATCTCGAGCGGAGCCCGACGATAGACGGGGAGCAAGGCTTCCTCGTGCGGCGGGGCCGCGAGTTGTGCGGTAGCAGTCATGCGAGTACCGAGGTGAAGGTCTGCGGCGCGGCCGCAGCAACGATTCGCGTTCCCCGACCGGCGTCCGCAACCGCCTCGAGATCGCCGACACGCACGGACGGCACTCCGGCCATGAGCGCGCGATGCGATGCCTCGAGCTTGGCGATCATGCCCGACGTAACCGTGCCCGCCCCGATCAGTCGCCGCATGCGATCGGCGTCGAGCGTCACGATGACGTTGCCGCTCTCGAGCACGCCGGGCACATCGGCGATCAGGAGGAGCTCGGCTGCTCCGAGTGCGGCGGCGATTGCCGCCGCCGCGTCATCGCCATTGACGTTGAGCGCATCCCCGGCGGCGGAGCGCGCATCGCGGGCAAGAGGGGAGATGACCGGCAGGAATCCGCCCTGAAGCAAATGCCTCACGAGCTTCACGTTGGACTGCGCGGGCTCTCCGGCGCGCCCCATCGTCGCCGCGTCGATCGGCTCCGCCGACAGGACCGCGGCATCTTCCCCCGATATGCCGACGGCAGGCACGCCCCCGGCGACGAGGGCTGCGACCAGGCGCTTGTTGACGAGCCCCGACAGGGTCATGCGAAGGATCGCAATGTCATCGTCGGTCGTCACGCGGCGTCCGTCGACGAACTGCGGATCGCGTCCGAGCGTACGCTGCACCGCCGTGACCTCGTCTCCGCCGCCGTGCACGACCACGAGCGCACCGGGAGCGGCACGCCAGGCGGCCGCGAGCGCCGGAATGAGGGACGCCGCCTGCTGCGCGCGGCCGCCGATCTTCACGACGCGGATCACGAGGGCAACCCTTGCTGCTCGGGAAGGCCGAGCATGAGGTTGGCGTTCTGCAGTGCCTGACCGGCCGCGCCCTTTACGAGATTGTCGATCGCCGCATAGACCACCAGCGTCGGCGTCCGGACGTTAGCGGTCGTGGTGGCGCAGATGCGAACCACGTTGCGTCGCACGACGTCTCTCAGGGCAGGGAGCTCGTCCGCGATTTCGATGAACGGCTCTCCGGCAAATCGCCCACGCCAGAGCGCATTGGGATTCGCCATCGGCGTGGTGAGTGGAATCGATAAGGTGGCGAGAATGCCTCGCGCCACCGGCAGCAAGTGCGGAGCGAAGATCAAGTCGCAATTCGCCCCCCAGCGCGCGAGAGTCGTCGTCATCTCGGGCAGGTGACGATGCGCATTCCCCGGCGCGTACGGCCGGAAGTCTTCCGTCACCTCACCAAAGAGAAGATCGGCCCGCGGAGTGAATCCCGCGCCAGTGACGCCGCTTGCGGCACTCGCCATGATGGTCGCGCCGGGGGCGATGAGCCTCTGCTCGGCGAGGGGAGCCAGCGCGATCAGGATCGCTGTCGGATAGCATCCCGGATTAGCCACCACGTCGGCCGTCGCGATCGCGCCGCGGTTGAGCTCGGTCAACCCGTAGGGAACGGTGTGAGTCGCGGCCCGCTGCGGGGGCGGAGCGGTGGCAATCCCGGCCGACGCCGGGTGGGCCTCGGAAGCCGGCCGATGCGATGACACCGCCGCTGCGTTGGCGAACGGGGTCTCGACCTCCGTCGCGATCGACCCCGGTCTCAGATCGGCGGAGAGATCGACGACCTTCGCGCCCGCGTCGCGGGCGCGGCGCACCCAGGGCGCGGAGGCGCCGTGCGGCAGCGCGCTGAAGACGAGGGCGCACCCGTCGAGATGCGCATCGTCGTGCGCGACGAACCGCACCTCCTGTCCACCGAGGCGCGCGCGCTCGCCCTTTCGCTCGTTGGCCGTGGCGAAATGGAGGGCGAGAGCGGGATGGTGCGCGATGAGGGCGCACAGCTCGCGGCCGGCATAGCCGGACGCCCCGAGCACCCCGACGGGAAGTTTATGCACAGGGAATGAATATACATGCATCAGGGCCGGGTCAAGGCCTGCGGCCAGTATCCGAATCCAGGCGGCGTGATCAGTGCCCTCGACCCATCGCCTCCGAGTCACCACTTTACCCGCCATGGCAAACAAGCGCGTGCGCCAGGCGACCATCCGCGAGCTCATCGAAGCACGCGAGGTCGGAAGCCAGGAAGAGCTCCGCAAGATGCTCCGGCAGCGCGGATGGGACGTGACGCAAGCCACCCTGTCTCGAGACCTCCGCGAGCTCGGGGTCGCGCGGGTGTCGACGCCGGAGGGCGCGCGGTACACGCTCGCGTCCGGTGGCGCGTCCGCCAGCGACGGAAACCCGGTGCTCGAGGCGGTCCTCCCCCCGCTCTTCAGCACCGTCGACGGCGTTGGTGAAATGGTCGTCATCCGCACCGTCCCCGGAGGCGCGCAGCCGATCGCCCGCGCCATCGACGCCGAGTCCTGGCCCGACATCCTCGGCACACTCGCCGGCGACGACACGATCCTCCTGATTTGCCGCTCGACGGCCGCGCGCGAGCGGTTGGTGCGGCGCATCCGAACGCTGGCCGGGCGGTAGGAGCTCGGGGGCCGCGACGCGTCCGGCCCTTTCACTTGACATTCCGCGTCAAACGAGAGATTATGCATCCGCACTGCATATTCTCTCAGATTGGGGTTGCCAATGCGCACTATCGTCCTCGCGTACTCCGGCGGGCTCGACACGTCGATCATCGTCCCCTGGCTCAAGGAGCATTACGACGCCCGGGTCGTGTGCGTCGCCGCCGACATCGGCCAGGGTGACGAGCTCGAAGGCGTACGCGCCAAGGCACTCGCCTCCGGCGCCGATGAATGCTACGTCGAGGATCTTCGACAGGAGTTCGTCGAAGACTTCCTCTGGCCCATGCTTCGCGCCGGCGCGATCTACGGCCGCAAATACCTCCTCGGCACCTCCATCGCGCGACCGTTGATCGCTCGCCGCCAGTGCGAGGTTGCCAAGGCGATTGGGGCCGATGCGCTCGCCCACGGATGCACCGGCAAGGGCAACGATCAGGTGCGCTTCGAGCTCACGTACGCGACGTTCGCGCCGGAGCTTCCGGTGATCGCCCCGTGGCGCGTGTGGGATATTCGAAGCCGTGAGGACGCACTCGCGTATGCGGCCAAGCGTAACATCCCGGTCGCGGCCACCGCGCAAAAGATCTACTCGCGGGATCGCAACCTGTGGCACATCTCGCATGAGGGCGGGATGCTCGAGAATCCCTCAGCCGTTCCGCCCGACGATCTCTTCATGCTCAGCGCCGCTCCGGCCGATGCGCCTGACGAGCACGAGGACGTGGTCATCGAGTTCGAGCGCGGAACCCCGGTGGCGGTGAACGGCGCTCGCCTCGATCCGGTGAAGCTCGTGTCGACCCTCAACGCCATCGGAGGGCGTCACGGCGTTGGCCGCATCGACCTCGTCGAGGATCGGCTGGTCGGCATGAAGTCCCGCGGTATCTATGAGACGCCCGGCGGGACGCTCCTCTATGCCGCGCACTCGGAGCTGGAGCAGCTCGTGCTCGATCGCCGGACGCTCGCGGCAAAGGACCTCATTGCACCGCGCTACGCCGACCTCGTCTACGAGGGCCGGTGGTGGACCACGGAGCGCGAGGCCTACGATGCGTTTGTGTCGGTCACGCAGGACCGCGTCACAGGATCCGTGACGCTCCGCCTCTACAAGGGGAACGTGATCGTTGCCGGCCGCGCGAGCGAGCACGCGCTCTACGACGAGCGCTTCGTGACGTTCGGCGAGGACGACGTGTACGAGCAGGCAGATGCGGGCGGCTTCATTCGCCTGTTCGCGCTGCCCGCGCGCGTTCGGGCGCTCAAGGACGCCGAGGGTCGGGTTCCCGCCGAGGACTCGACGGAAAAGAGCGAACCGGAGCCTGAACCTTCTCTTGCGATCGCGTGAGGCTGAGATGATTCCCAACCTCGTAGTCGAGCCCGACTCCGCCGCCGCTGACGCGCCGCCACCGCGCCCGGCCCGTGCGACGCACCGGTTGTGGGGTGGCCGCTTCGCAACCGGTCCCGCGCCCGAGCTCGACGCTCTGAACCGCTCGATCGGAATCGATCTCCGGCTCTGGCCGTTCGACGTGAGGCTCTCCAAGGCCTGGGCGGTCGCACTCTGGCATGCCGGTGTGCTCACCCTGGAGGAGAGCACCGCCATCGAGCACGGCCTCGACACGGTCGCCGAACGCCTGGGCGGAGGCGAGACGCCGGTCGCGTCCGACGAGGATGTGCACACCCTCATCGATCGGCTTCTGCACGAGGAGATTGGCGACGTCGCCTCCAAGCTCCACACCGGTCGGTCGCGGAATGATCAGGTGGCGACCGCCACGCGGTTGTGGGCGATGGAGGCGTGCACGACGCTGGACACGGCGGTGCGCGCCCTGCAGCGCACGATGCTCGATCGCGCCGTCGAGCTCGGCGCGACGCTCATGCCATCCTATACGCACCTGCAGCGCGCACAACCGGTGCTGGCGTCCCACTGGATGCTCTCGCACTTCTGGCCCCTCGATCGCGACCGGGCCCGGATCGAGGGCGCGTCTCGGGCCGCGGGAGTCCTGCCGTTAGGCTCGGGCGCCGTGGCCGGCTGTGCCTTCCCCATTTCCCGCGTCCTGCTCCAAGGCAGTCTCGGCTTCGCCGGGCTGTCGCGCAACAGCATCGACGCCGTGAGCGACAGGGACTTCGTCGCCGAGCTCCTGTTCGCGACGACGATGCTCGCGACGCATCTTTCCCGGCTGGCCGAGGACCTCATCCTGTTCGGCTCCAGCGAGTTCGGCTTCGTGCAGTTCGGCGACTCGTTCACGACCGGATCGAGCATGATGCCGCAAAAGCGCAACCCGGACGCACTGGAGATCGCGCGAGGCTCCGGTGCGCGCCTGCTCGGCGATCTCGTCGCACTGCTCGGGACGATCAAGGGGCTGCCGACCGGATACAACAAGGATTTGCAGGACGACAAGCGGGCGCTCTTCGATGCGGTCGATACCATGCTGCTGGTACTCCCGGCAGTCACCGGAACGCTCGCCGAGCTGGCCTTTCGGCCAGAGCGGATGAAGGGTGCGCTCGCGAGCTCGATGATGGCGACCGACCTCGCCGATTACCTGGTCGAAAAGGGCGTGTCCTTTCGCGACGCGCACGCCGCCGTAGGCAAGCTCGTGCGTGAAGCCGAGGAGAAGCGGTGCGAGCTCAACACGCTTCCTTTCGAATCCTTTGCGTCGGCACACGTCCACTTCGAGCGCGACGTGTTCGATGCGCTGTCGGCGGTGCGATCGGTCGAGCGACGCGAAGCGGATGGGGGGACGGGCCCGGGGGCCGTGCGATCGCAGATCGACGCCGCTCGCGCCTCCCTGGCTGAAAAGTGGGACAGCACTCGCGGGAATGAGCTGCGATTGGTGACGCCCTGACGCCAGGAGTTACGCGACCCGACCGAGCGCTCGGCTTTCCCACAGTGCGTGGTAGGCACCCCGGCGACCGACCAGGTCGCCGTGCGAGCCTTCTTCGATCACCATGCCCTGTCGCATGACGACGATGTGATCCGCATCGATTGCCAGATCGAGGTTGTGCGCGATGACGATCACGGTTCGCCCACGAGCGCGACGCTCCTCGACCAGCCGACGGACACGCAGGACCGACGGCCCATCGAGCGAGGAGGTAGCCTCGTCGAGGATGAGAATCTCCGGGTCTCGGTAGAGCGCACGCGCGATCGCGAGCCGCTGACGCTCGCCGCCCGAAAGGGTGGCTCCATTCTCGCCGAGCTCGGTGTCGAGCCCCGCCGGCAGCTCATCGATCATTTCGATGATTCCCGCCTCGCGCGCCACATGAAGAGCGCGCGTGACGTCTGGGTCGGCATCGCCGAGCACTATGTTCTCGAGGATGGAGCCCGCAATGAGATCGATGCGCTGCGGCACCGTGCACGTGAGCGCGCGTATCGACTCCTGACTTAAATGGCGCGCATCGATGCCGCCCAGGCGAATGCGGCCCTCGTCGGGTAGGTACACACGCTGGACGAGAGCGGCGATGGTGCTCTTCCCCGACCCACTCTCGCCGACGATGGCCGTGATTGCGCCCCGGCGAAATCGGAGCGTCACGTCTCGCAGCGCGGGCGCGCGCGCGCCATACCGGAACGTGACCTGCTCGAAATCGATGTCGCCGCCGCTCGCCGCATCGATCGTCGCGTGCGCGGTAACGCGATCTCGTTCGAGGTCCATGATCTCGAACAGCCGATCCGCCGCAATGAGCGCATCCTGAATCGTCCGGTTCGCAGCGATCAACGTCAGGAGCGGTCCCGTCAAATAGCCGAGGAGGGCGTAGGAAGACATGAGTTGGCCGGGCGTCAGCCGCCGATCGATGACGAGCAGCGATCCGATCCAGAGCACGGCGATTACGGCAAGGCGCGACACCGCGCCGGTCGTGGTGGTCGTCAGGAGGGCGGTTCGCGCAGACTGAAAGACCGCGCGGAGGAGACGGACGAAGCGCACCTCGGTGCGCAGCTCCATCTGTGCCTCGAGGCCGAAGCGCTTGATCGTCCCGACCACGGAAACCGACTCGACGAGCTGCGACTGGAGGTCTGCACTCCGTTCCATGAGCTCACGCGATACGCGCCGATTGCGCGCGTTCGTCACTGCCCAGATGGCTGCATAGGCTGGAATGCTTGCCACGACCACGACGCCAAGCGTCGCGCTGTACAGAAACACCAGGCCGAGTGAGAGCGCAATGATCAGCGCGCTCATCACGAGCTCGATGGCGATGTCGTTGATGAGCGCACGAATCTTGACCGCGTCGCCGATGCGCGAGGTGATCTCGCCAATGCGCATCGTGTCGAAGAACCGCTGAGGCAGGCTCAGCAGGTGTCGGTAGTATCCGAGGATGAGTGTCGCGTCGATACGCTGGCCCGTGTGGAGAATGAGCAGGCCCTTCATGCCGCCCACGAGCGTTTGCGCCGCGACCGCGATCAACATCGCGAGGCTCATGAGGTTGAGCAGATTCCGGTTGCCGTCGACGAGGACGTGATCGACCAGCTGCTGCACGTACACCGTGGTCGTGAGACCCAGCGCGGTGTGGACGGCCGCGCCGACGAGTGCCATGACGAGGATCGCGCGGTGCGGCGCGACGAGTGCGAGAAAGCGCCGCACGATCGGAGTGCGCTGGTCCCCGGCAACGAAGCGGCTCGCGGGCGTAAGCAGCACCATCACCCCCGACCATTCACGCTCGAACGACTCGCGGCTGATGCGTTGCCGAGCCCCACTGGCGGGGTCCATGACGTCGACTCGTTTCGAGTTCACGCGGGCGAGAACGACCCAGTGCTGCAGTTGGCCGCGGACCACATGGGCGATCGCGGGCAATGGAACCGTGCCGAGCGCCCCGGACGTCGCGCGTACCCCCTTCGCCTGGAACCCGAGGCGGTTGGCGGCCTCCACGAGACCGAGCGCCGTCGTTCCGCGCCGGTCGGTCTGCGCGAGTTGTCGTACCCGCGCGATTGGCAGACGCAGGCGATACCACGCCGCGATGCTGACGAGGCAGGCGGCGCCACAATCGGAGACGTCGCGCTGGCGTACCGCGGCCACCGGGCGGCTCGGTCCCATGACCTAACGGCCCGTGGCCATGACTCGCGGGGTACGGGTGGGATTCAGCCAGTCATCCATGTCGTCGAAGAGCAGCTGAAGCAACGAGCGCTCGGCGATGACGAATCGCGCGCGGAAGGTCATTCCCTTTCCCAGCATCGCACGCTGGCCACCGCGAAGGCGCAAGTCGTTCCGCCAGAGATGACAGCGTACGCGAAAGACAGGCTGGTCGCCGGAGAGCGAGGCATCATCGGCGATATCGATCACGGCCGCGTCCACGACGCCCCAGTCGCGATAGTTGAGCGCGTCGATCATGAGGCGCGCTGCCGTCCCACGTCGCACGAGCGCGATATCGCGCGCGGGGAGCAGTGCTTCGCCCACCAGATCGGTATTGGGTGAGATGGTGGCGACGCGCTCCCCCTGCTGCAGCACGCTACCAGGGGAGAGCGACGCAGCCATCTCCACCGTTCCCTCCACCGGTGCGATGACGGCGTGACGCGCGAGCGTTTCCCGCAGCTGGACCTGCTCGGTAGTGAGCTGCCGAAGCTCCTCCGTCACGCGCGTGCGCGCGTCGGCCCAGCTCGACCGCATGCGCTCCACCTGCTCCCGAACCGCGGCCCGCGCCGCGCGATGCGCGGCCTCCTGTCGCTCGATCTGCTCCGGCGTGATGAACCCTTTCGCGAGCAGCGCGCGGAGCCGGTCGACTCCCAGCGCCTCTGCCCTCGCCCGAGCGTCGAGCTCCGTGACTATCGCGGCATGCTCACGTGACTGTTGCTGGCGGTGCAGGGTCCCGAGGTCCCGCCACGGGAGGAGCGAATCCCCTGCGTCGAGGAGCCTCATCAGATCGGCAAGGTCCTGCTCGCGCGTGCGGGCAACGGAATCGGACGCGGCCAGACGGGTCTCGATCGTGCGCGCATCGAGTGTGAGCACCGTATCCCCGGCACGTACCCGCTCCCCATCGCGGACATGCACGGCGCGCACGATGCCGCTCTCGGCGGACCGGGCATCCTGCCGCTCGATGACCGGTCTGATGACACCGTGGGCCTGCACGGTGACGGGCACCTGGACGATTGGCATGGCGAGGCCGCACGCGATGGTCACCGCCAGGATCGTCAGGTATAGCGCATGACCGCTCGGTGCATGTCGCGCGAGATGGATGTCGATGCAGTCCTCGACGAGTGAAGCGGCAACGAGCGGGTCGCGCATTCCGCGTTACCCCACCGGCGCCATCGCAATCGCCGCCGAGCGCGGCCGCCCACCGTGGGAGGTCAGCCGCTCGGCGTGCGCGATGCGGTGGATCCAGGCGCCCGCCGCGATCATCCCGCCAAGGCCGACGAGTCCGCCGACCATCGCGTATGGCCAGAGGGTGGGCGCTCTCGTGCTCCAGTCGATCGCCGCATTGCTCGTGAGGTGCATCAGGAGTTGGGCGGCGGCGTTGTTGAGCGCGTGGATATACACGGCAGACCAGATGGAGCCGGTTCGCCACACCACCCATCCGGCGAAGACGCCAAATGGGAGATGGTGGACGGCGTCGATTCTTCCGTGAAGCATGCTGAAGACAACGGCGCTCGCGGCGATGGCCGGCACCACGCCGAATGCATGCTCGAGCGTCCGTTGTACCCGGCCTCGGAAGCCGAACTCCTCGATCAGGGGGGCCATGACCGCGATCGCGAGGAACAACGCGACGGGGCCTAACGGGTGCGCGAGGAGCTGAGCCGCCATGAAGTCTTCATCGGTCGGCATCGTCGGCAGCATGCGCCTCGCCGCGAGCTTCTCGTGGAGCGCGAGGGTCGAAAGCATGAGGAGCAGCTTCGTGCCGGCTGCAAGGGTCAGCGCCAAGAGATAGCGGCGGCACGAGCGTAGACGGAGCATCGCCGCCAGTCGCCGGTTGGCCCGCAATGGGCGGACGACGTATAGGCCGACGAAGATCGCGATCGTGATCAGGAGGGCCACCGTCGCCGCAGCCGCGTGCAGTCTGAGGGCGACGACGACGGGAATCAGCCACGCGAACGCCCATCCAACCGACAACGTGGCGCCGAGAACCGACCGGAGCCTCCCGTTCCTGCCGGGCCGTCGGGCCATTCAGCGCTCGCGCGCGGCGGCGGGCGCGAGGCACGCCTGGCCCGGCGCGCGCCTGGCGCGCCGGACACAGTGCACGCGAGCGTCAGCGCGCGTCCTCATACCCCTCTTGGGCCGCGGAGATGATCGTGTCCAGGCTTCCGGTTAGGCAATCGAAGAGCAGCTCTCCGACCTTCTTGAACAACCAGTCCCTCACCCCGTCGCCTCCGGTGATGGAGGCCAGCGCCTGCTCATCGAGCAGCGCGATTTCATCGCCGTTGACGGCGAGCGTATGCATATCGAGCATGGTCGTGTTCCTCGTGGTGTGAAGTTGTGACGGTGAATGGAGCTTTCTCGCCTACTTGCCGAGGAAGGAGTTGTCGTCCTCCGGACTCACCAGCGCGTCGACGAGTTCGCCGAGGGCGTAGCCAATCGCGTAGCCCAGCTTGCTGGCGAGGCTGCTGCACCAACACGCATCACTTCCCCCCACTACAGCCCCCATCTCATCCTGCGTCAGCTCGGCGACGCCGAGCGATGTGATCGGTTGCATGTCAACCTCCATGTATGGTTCAATGGAGTGACGGCGCGTGCGCCGCCGGGATCACGCGGCGGCTCCATTGCCCCGCCATCGTGAGTCGCGCATCGTGCGGTCATCCAGCACCGCTTTGAAGGCCCGCGGGATCTCGCCGCGAGACTCTGTGCGCGACCAGGGCACGATGCGGAAGTCCGTCAGAAAGACGTCAGCGGATTCGCGCGGTGGGGATCATCTCATTCCCGGATGCAGAACGGGCGTGCTCGCATGCGAGCACGCCCGTCATCGTGCAGGTGGGGCCGTCAGGAGATCTCGAACTCCACTCTCCGGTTGCGCTGCCAAACCGATTCGCCGGAGCCTTCCATCGCCGGGGCCTCCTCTCCACGTCCCTCACTGGTGAGCCGCTCGGCGTCGATCCCCAGCCCGAGGAGGAAGCGTTGAACCGCCGCCGCTCGTCGCTCGCTCAGCCGCTGGTTGTAGTCCGCGGCGCCACGGGCGTCCGCGTGGCCGGTGAGGGTGAGCGTGAGCGCCGGGTTGCGCGCCAGGATGGCCGCCTTTTCGCGCAGCAGATTCCGTGCGGCATTCGTGAGGTGTGCGCTGTTCGTCGCGAAGTAGATCTGCTGCGTCATGACGCGGATCTCGGCCTCGGAGAGCGCCCGCTCGCCGCCGCCCGGCTCAGGCGTGGTGACGGCCGCGGCGGCGACGCGCTGCGCCGAGTCTCGCGCGGCGGCGGCGGCGGCGGCCGCAGCCTCGCGCGCCCGCCGGAGACTGTCCTCGAAGGCAACGCTACGAGCGTCGACCGCTCGGCGCTGCTCGATGAGCGTGTCGAAGGCGGCCCGCGCACGGACCGTGTCTTGTCGCGCTTGCTCGAGGTCGGTTGCCAGGTCGCCGGAATCCGTTTCGACCTGCCGTCCCATGGTGGCGCATCCGGCGAGCGCCACCAGGGTAACCACGAGCACGAGCGACGAGCGATGCATGGGGAGCCTCCTGCTGCCACTGCGGCTGCAACGTATCGAGATGGTAGCCCTAGTATTGGGTATGACGAGGACTACCGCAATCCCCGGAAGAGTTACCGTTAGGTAGCGGGGTCCGGATGCACGACGGGGCACCCGGAGGGTGCCCCGTCGTTGGCGGCGCGGTGCGACGCGTCAGGCGCCAATCTTCCTCACCTTCTCCGCCGCGGGCCCCTTCTGCCCCTCGACGATGTCGAACTCAACGGCGTCGCCCTCGGCGAGCGACTTGAAGCCCTTGCCCTCGATCGCGCTGAAG
>JAICOJ010000258.1 GCA_025930755.1 Gemmatimonadaceae bacterium | reverse complement strand
GCGAGCCAGATGTTGGACCAGGGCATCAAAGAACCCCTCGCCCGTCTCGGCCGAGGTGCCTTCAACGATTTCCTTCAAACCCTGGGAATTGAGCGACACGGAATTCTGTTGTGACATTTAAGAAGATTAATTACAGCCATCGTGCTTGACGATCAACTCCTGTTGAAAGCGGTTGAAGGTCGCTTCTCTAGACTGCTGCATGACTTAAAACCCTATTTTGTTGCGGATTGAAGAACCTGTCCACTCCTGATGTCAGATGGCGCACAGTAAATGGTCCCATGCGTGTTGATCCCTCAACCCAGCATCTGTGAGGGGATTGCACGCTCCAGAGCAATGTCAGCAACACTGGAATTTGGTGTTTGAGGAAATAACGCCCTGATAGTTGTATCGTGTTCGGTGCAAAAGATTTCTTGGACTGGATTCTAGAACGGGTGGAGTTCGAGGCGGAGAGGAAACATTCAAGACCGCCTCGCGACGAAGCTGAGCAAGGCAAGGCGCTTCGAATCGTTCGCGATGAAATGGAGTTGTTAGGATGGACCACAACGGATCTTCGTCGAAGTCGCAAAGGAGATCCGAAGAAGATCGCGATTGCGCGACGCTTACGGAAAGAGACCACCGTTACCGCCAAATGGATCGCCGAAGCTCTGTCGATGGGAAGCTCTGACTACGTCAGGAATCGCCTGTATCACTGCCCAGAGTAACGATACTCGGATCTGACCCCCTTTCGCCTTTTGCCCAGTCCAGCCGGCGCCGGCCCAACCGGAGCACTCCGTCTCTCCTAGATCGGCGTCTTCAGCAGCGCCTCGATCGCCGTCACCGGCACTCCGAACCCGAGCTTCTTCGCTCCGCTCTCGTACTTACCGCTGTGGTGGATGCCAATCACCTCGCCCGTCGTCAGGTCGATGATCGGCCCGCCCGCGACGCCGGTCATCGTCCAGCACTCATATACGAGCCTCGTCGGCTCGACCGCTACGATCACGCCCGGCATGATCATCTTCTCGCCCGTCGGATATGTGGTGAACGCCGCCAGCGTGACGATGGTCGGCGTGAACGTGATCAGCGGATGACCGATCACCGCGATCCGCGTCCCGACCTCGGGTAACGCCCACCGGATCTTCAGCGGCACCCGGGACACGGGAGCAATCCGCGCGAGCGCACCGTGCCGGTCGTCATTGGTCGCGCTGACGACCTCTTCGATGACCACGCGCTCGTCGCCGAAGTCGGCGACCGTCGGCTTGGCATCCACGATGAAGTCCGTCAACGCGAGCGCGCGTGGTCCGATCAGGAAGCCCGTGCCGATGAACGGGTTCGCGTTGCCGGGGCCCGGCTCGATCTTCGCCGTCGCGGCCGCGGCAGCGAGCAGCGGCTCCGCCCACGCCGGTGCGTTGTGCACCGGAAACGCCTTCGAGATCACGGCTTGGCCGCGCGTGTCGAACGTCGTCCACAGTCCGCCGGTGAACGGCTCGGGCGCGACCGGCGGCGGCATGTTCTTCTTCGCGAAGTGGTCTATAAGCCACGCCTCCATCCGGCGATATCCCTCGCCGACGACGGGCACCGACGGGCTCTTTACCGCAAGCTCCATGTTCTTGTCGCGCTCTCCGACGAGCGCGGCCAGCACGTGCGCGTCGGCGAGCGGGACGGTCCCGAGCCGCTCGACGACGTCCTCGACATCCTTCCACTGATTCTCGAGGGCGAGCCGGTAACCGAGTACGGCGAGGCTGAGCGGATCGAGGTTGCGCGCGAGCAGCCGATCGGCCTCGCCGTCGTACAGCGGTGTGCGAGCCTCGAGCGCACGCCAGCTCTGCTCGACGAGACGGATCGTGTCGTCGAACGCCTCCAGCGGCGCCAGGCGCTGGAGGTAACGGTGGATCTCCGTGCGCTGCGTTGACTCGCGCACGATCACGATCGTCCACACGTGACCCGCGATGAAGGGCAGGGGAATGCGCTTCGGGTTGAGCCCGCCGGTCTGTAAGGTGAGGCTCGTGGGAAACGGCACGGGCGCGTGCCATTGCATCGCGAACCCCTCGAGCGCGGGCAGCGGCGTCAGCACCGCCGTCTGCTGATTCATTTCGAGGAGCAGCGTCTCGATCGGGCCGCCCTGCGGGTTCGGCTCGGGAGCCCGCGCATCGCCGACGAGGACACGCACGAAGCACGCGTCAGGGGCCGGCGGCAACCGCTCGACGCCGAG
>JAICOJ010000274.1 GCA_025930755.1 Gemmatimonadaceae bacterium | reverse complement strand
AGAGTGCAGCCAAACCCGCCACCATGACGAGCACCAGAAGAGCCATCCTTCGTCTCCGCCAGGGCCGGCTCTGAGACACGCCGGACCTTTGCCGCGATGAACGCCGCGTCCATCGCGCAAGAGAGCAGACCAGATGCCAGATGGAAGCGACGGCCTTTCCGCCGCGCACTCGCCGCAAAGACTGGTTTACGCTGCCGGACCGCGACGACGGTCGTGGCTGCGGAAAATTCGGCACCCGAGCCGTGCTTTTCCCCCACCGGCACGGACGGGATCTCGGCAACCCTCTGATTACGGCCCGCCAGTGACGGCCGACACCCGGCAAGGTCCATGCGTCCTATCGACGCCATAACCGCCACCAAGACTTTCGTCATGAGACATCCGGTGGTGACCTACTTCGTCCTGACGTTCCTCATCTCATGGGGTGGCATCCTCGTGGTGCTCGGTCCCGGCGCATTCACGGGCGGCACGGCGCCGACCGAGGGGCTCCTTCCGCTGGTGTAGCTGGCGATGTTCGCCGGCCCCAGCATCGCAGGCATCCTGATGACAGGTCTCGTCGATGGAACAGCGGGATTTCACGACCTTCGCTCCCGGTTGATCAGGTGGAGGGTGGACGGCCGCTGGTGCGTGGTCGCGGTCCTGACCGCCCCACTCGTGGTGACGGCGGTACTGCTCCCGCTCTCGCTCAGCTCCGCTGGGTTCCTCCCCGGCGTCTTCGCATCCGACGACACCGCGATGCTCATGCACGTGAGCCTCACGGCAAGCACGCTGATCCTCCAGCCGCTCGACGTCGCAGGGATGCGCGCCCTGACCTACGACCTCGTCTTGGCCGCGGCGCTGTGGCTCCTCATTGCCGCGCTCGCGACAGCCAACGGCCGGCAACTCTCGCGACCACCGCTCCGGCCGCGGGTGGCTTGAACGATCATGAGCGACGGAAGCGCCGCCAGAAAGCAGGGCATGATGGCGTCCACGAGCTTCATCACCAGGCACCCGGTATTGATGTACTTCGCTCTCACGTTCGCAATCTCGTGGGGCGGCTTCGTCCTGGTGGTCGGTCCAGGCGGCTTTCCGGGTACCGGGAGCCAGTTCGACGCGCTCCTGCCAGCAGCGGACACCCTTTCCGGCGACCGCTCCAGAGGCGAATGGCGTGAAGAGGCGGTCCACCGCGAGGACGTGGGGAGGAGGATGAAATGACGGCCACTACTGATCGGGCTTTTTTCAACGGATATCTCGACGCCTGGAACGCGCACGACCCAGCGGCTGTCGCTCGTTACATGGCAGACGATGCGATCTATGAAGACGTCGCCCTTGGCCGTGTGCTGCATGGTCCGTCGGAGATTGCCGCGTTCGTCGAGGAGGCTACGAGAGCGTCGAGCGACTTCCGGTTCGAAGAAGTGTCGCTGTTCAGCGCGGGCGGCGATTACGCGAATGAGTGGATCATGACCGGGACGAACGATCGCGCGGTCAAAGGCGTTCCCGCGACGGGCCGCTCGTTCCGCGTTCGGGGGGCGTCGGTTGGCAAGCTCGATACGAGCGGGCGGATTGTCGAGAATCGGGACTACTACAACCTCGCCGAGATGTT
>JAICOJ010000030.1 GCA_025930755.1 Gemmatimonadaceae bacterium | reverse complement strand
TTCTGCAGCCGGAGGTCCCCCGCGCCCACCGCGTCCTCTGCGGTAAAAAAAAAGGAACCCGTTGTCCGCCGATCCTCCGTCCATCAACTGAGCCGCCGCAAGATACCCGGTCAGGCGCGCGCCGACGAGCTACGAGCGAGGGCAAGCACGCGGCTGGCGATCGTCTCCGCGGCCTCGGGACGGCCGCGCGCGAGCGCCGCCCGCGTCATCGCCTCGAGCCGCGCGGCGTCACCTACCAGCGAACGCACCTCGCGATCGAGACGCTCGACGTTCAACTCACGCTGCGGGAGCTCACGGGCGGCACCGGAGCCGACGAGCGCGCGCGCGTTCGCGGTCTGGTGATCCGCGGCAGCGGTCGGCAGCGGGACGAGAATGCCCGGAATGCCCCACGCACAGAGCTCCGCCAGTGTCAACGCCCCCGCGCGGGTGACCGCGACATCACTGGCGGCATATGCGTCGGCGATGGGGGAGAGATACGGACGAACGCGCACACGCGATGACTCGAGCTTCGCGTAGTCGTGGAACGCTGCCTTTCCCGTCGCCCAGATGACGTGCAGGCCGTTGGGCAGGCCGCCGGCGATCCACGCGCCGACGACTTCATTGAGCATGCGCGCTCCCTGGCTGCCACCGGTGATGAGCAACACGCGCGCGGACGCGGGAAAGTCCCACGCGCGCCGCGCGGTGTCACGCGGGGGTCGTGGAGTCGGCGGCGGCTCGATGGGATTTCCCGTCTCCTCCATCCATGCGCCGCGACGAGGGCTCAGGGAGCGCGCTGCCTCGCCGTACCCGAGGTAGATCTCGCGCGCGACGCGCGCGATGAGGCGGGCGGTGATCCCGGCGAAGGAATTCTGCTCCTGCAGAGCCACCGCGACTCCATGCGCCGCGCCCCACGCGCAGGTGGCGGCGGCTGCGTAGCCCCCGGTGCCAACGATGACCGCGGGCCGTTCCTCGCGCGCCAGCGCCCCGATCTCGCGCCATGCGCTGGCGAATCCGACGAGCGTGCGCCAGTTCTGCCAGGGGCGACTGCGATAGAGCGGATGGAGATCGAGCAACCGGTGCGGGAATCCGGACGCGGGCAGCACATCCCGCTCGATGCCACGACGCGCCCCCACGAAGTAGGGGCGCGCGTCAGGGTCGAGCCGTTGCACCGCGCGAGCGATCGCGAGTCCCGGGTAGAGGTGCCCGCCGGTCCCGCCGCCCGCGAACAGAATCCTCATGCGCGCGCGTGCGCGAGCGTCACCGGATCGCTCGCCGTCGCGCCGACGACGCGCTCGTGCCGACTGGCGATGTTGACGAGAATTCCCGTGATGAGGAACGACAGGAGGAGGTTCGAGCGACCGTAACTGAAGAACGGCAGCGTCAGGCCGGTCGTCGGCAGCAGCCCGATGACCACGCCGATATGGAGGTACGCCGTGAGCACCGTCGTAGCGGTGAGCCCGAGCGCGAGCAGCTGTTGGAACTTCGTCCGTGCCATGGTCGCGATGCGAAATCCGAGCACGCCGTAGAGCGTGAAGCCGGCGACGAGCACCACCAGCCCAAGGAAGCCCCACTCCTCGCCGACGTTGCTCGCAATGAAGTCGTTGAAGGGATACGGCAGGAAGCCCGTCTGTTGTCGGCCCTCGCCATAGCCGACTCCGAAGAGACGGCCCGACCCAACCGCGATGAGCGACTGCCGGAGCTGATAGTGGGCTTCCGCGGGGGCGGCGCCGGGATCGAGAAAGCTCGTCAGGCGGAGCAGTGCGTACTGGACGCGTTCCATCTCACGCCACAGGATCGGAATCGCGAGGACACCGAGCACGACGAAATGCCCGATGCGCACGCCTCCCGCGAACAGGACGATTCCCATGAGCACGGTGAACGTCATGGCCATGGAGAGATCGGGCTCGAGGATGACCAGCAGATCGAGCACGCCGACGACGAGAAGGAATGGCAGCAGGCCTTTGGTGAGGCGACGCATCTTGTCGCCCTTTTTCACCACGAGCATGGCCGTCCAGACGACGACCGCCAGCTTCGCGAGCTCGGAGGGTTGCACCGTCAAGCCCAGCGTCAGCCACCGGCGCGAGCCGTTGAGTCGCGGCGCGATCGCGCCCGTGAACGGCAGAATGAGCACGACGAGCAGCAGGATGCTGAGTCCCATGAGCGGCCACGCCCAGGTGCGCCACTTCTCCGCGTCGATCTTGGCGGCGACGGCGAAAATGACGCAGCCCGCGAGGGCGCCGATGAGCTGTCGCACGAGATAGTGCGCGCTGGAGTGGCCCTCCTGGATCGCGAGTACGGCGCTCGAGCTGTACAGCACCACCAGCCCGAACGCCACCAGAACCGCCGTCACGAGCACCAGTGCCCGGGCCTCCACGCTCATCCGCCAACGCGTGCGCTCGTGGGCGATCGCAACCGCTCCCATTTTATTGTCTCCCTCCAACCGCGAGGCGCTTGAACGTCGCGCCGCGCTCCTCGTAATTCTTGAACATGTCGTAGCTCGAGCACGCCGGTGACAACAGCACGACGTCGCCGGGTGACGCGAGTGCCCGCGCCCGCGCGATCACTTCATCGAAATCGGATCCGAGTCGCTCCAGCGGAACGACACCGCGAAGGTCCTGCTCGATGATCGGTGCCGCCTCACCGTACGCCACCACCGCCTTGCCGTTCCGTCGCAGCGGCTCGACCAGCGCGCGATACGGCTCGCCTTTGTGACGGCCTCCGAGCAGGAGGATCGTGGGGCGAGTCATCCCCTGAATCGCGACGAGGGTCGAGCTGACGTTGGTGGCCTTCGAGTCATTGATCCACATGACGCCATTCGATTCCCCGGCAATCTCGAGCCGATGCTTGAGCGCATGGAACGTTCGCAGTCCATCGCCGATCCGCGCGCGCGCTTCCGGCGTCGCGTTTCCCTTGTCCGCGATCATCACGGCGAGCGAGGCCGCCAGCGCATTGGCCACGTTGTGATCGCCGAACAGGTTCAGCTCTCGGCGCGGGAGCAGGGGCGACCCGCCCACGACCAGCATGTCGTTCTCGCGGTCGTACGTGGCATCCGCATCGGGCTGCCGGAGCGAGAAGTGCTTGTGCGTGCCGACCGCCTCGCGCGCGAGGTCGATCGCCGCGCGATCGTCCCCGTTCACCACCCATCGGGAGATCGTCTTCGCGTTGCGAAAGAGGAGCTTCTTGTCGGCGTAATACTCCTCGACGGTCGCGTAGCGGTCGAGATGGTCGGGCGCGAGGTTCGTCAGTACCCCGACCGTCGGCGCAATGCCAGGCGTGTCGTGCAGCTGAAACGACGAGAGCTCGAGCGCGATCCACCGCGGAGGCTTACGCTCCATCGCAACGGCGGCGAGGGGCGTTCCAATATTGCCGGCGTCGATCGCATCCAGGCCGATCGCGCGCAGCAGGTGTCCGACGAGCGCCGTCGTGGTCGTCTTCCCATTCGTACCGGTGACGGCAATGACCTTCGCTTCCGGGAGTGCGCGGAGCGCGATCTCGATCTCGCTGACGACGGGCACCCGCGCCTCATGGGCGCGCTCGAGCGCGCTCGCATCGGGCGGCACACCCGGACTGGCCACCACGAGTGAGGCACGTGAGATGCGCTCGAGGTCGTGCGATCCGATGTCGGCATCGGCTCCTT
Source organism: Gemmatimonadaceae bacterium (assembly GCA_025930755.1). Lineage (GTDB taxonomy): Bacteria > Gemmatimonadota > Gemmatimonadetes > Gemmatimonadales > Gemmatimonadaceae > JAICNG01. The sequence goes on along the minus strand of JAICOJ010000030.1, from coordinate 28,864 downwards.
CGGCGCGGAGCGCTTTCGCCCCTTCGCGCACGCCATCCGACGACGCCGAGTCGGACGCGTACACGCGCAGGCCTTCGCGCCTCAACAGCCGGGCGGCGGCCACACCACTCTTCCCGAGCCCGATGATCGCGATCTCCCCGCTTCGCCACTTCTCCGGCAGCGTGATCATCGCAGCTTCAGCGTGCTCAGGGCGATGAACGCGCAAAAGATGCCGAGGATCCAGAACCGCACGACCACCTGCGTCTCCGGCCATCCCAGCATCTCGAAGTGATGGTGCAGCGGCGCTCGGAGAAATACGCGATGCTGTCGCGCATACTCGACCCCATGGCGGCGCTTCCGATACTTGAACACGGAGCGCTGCACGATCACCGACAAGGTCTCCGCCACGAACACGCCGCCGATGAGGAGCAGCAGAAACTCCGACTTGAGAAGGATTGCGACGGCGCCGAGCGCGCCGCCCAGGGCGAGCGCGCCCGTGTCGCCCATGAAGACCTGCGCCGGCTTGGCGTTGTACCAGAGGAACCCGACGCACGCCCCGAAGAGCGCCACGCAAAAGACGGTGAGCTCCCCTGCGCCGCGCAGGTAGTAGATCCCGAGGTACTGGCTGGCATCGATTCGGCCGATGAGATACGCGAAGAGCGCGAACGTCCCGGCAGCGATCGCGACGAGCCCGGAGGCGAGCCCGTCGAGCCCGTCGGTGAGATTCACGGCGTTGCTCGTTCCCGTCAGGATGAACGCCACGAAGGGGACGTACATCCACGCGAACCAGGGCACGATCAGGATGTACTTGTAGAACGGGAGCGTCGTGGAGGCCCCGGGGAGTGTCGAGAGCGGAAACAGCCAGAGATACACACCCAGAATGGCGCCGAGCGAGAGCTGCCCGATGAGCTTGTACCGCTCGACCAGTCCCTCGTTCTTTTTCCCTTCCCGCTTCTGCTTGAGCTTGAGGTAATCATCGAGGAACCCGATCCCGCCCATCCACGCCGTGACGAAGAGCGCCAGCCACACGTAGCGATTGGTCAGCCGCGCCCAGAGGATCGTCGGCACGATGGCGGCGAGAAGAATGATCAGACCGCCCATCGTGGGCGTGCTCTTCTTCTCCTGGTGTGAATCGGGGGTGCCCTCGCGGATGACCTGATGAATCTGCATCCCGCGCAGCCGGCGAATGATCGGCGGTCCGACCAGAAACGCCATCACGATCGCCGTCACCACCGCGCCTGCCGCGCGGAAGGTGATGTAATTGAAGAGGCGCAGCGCGCCCCAGTATTCGGTGAGCGGGGTGAGGAAATGGTAGAGCACTAGCCGTTGGCCCAGGCCGTGAGATGAGGGACGAGTCGTTCGAGCCGCACGCCCCGCGACGCCTTGAGGAGGATCACCGCATCGCGTGAGAGTCGTGGCGCCAGCGACTGCCACAGCTCCTCGATGTCCGGCGCGGCCACCACCCGCGCATCGTCCCGTCCCGCGCGACGCAACGCGTCGCCCATCTCCCCCACGCCGGCCACGACTTCGATGGACGACTGAAGGGCCCGATCGGCAATCTCCGCGTGCAGCCGGTCGGCGTGGGCGCCCAGCTCGCGCATTCCTCCCAGCACCGCGACCCGTTGGCGGCCGCCCCCGACTGAATCCAGCAGCTCGAGTGCGGCGCGCATCGATCCGGGATTGGCGTTGTACGCGTCGTTGATCAATGTCGCGCTGCCGAGCTTCTCCCAGGCGAGACGCATCGACGGAACCGGCATCGCGGCGATACCCTCAGCAGCCTGCTCGAGCGACACACCGCACTCCTGCGCGACGGCGAGCGCGAGCATGGTATTGCGGAGGTTGTGGAAACCACGAAGAGGGGGCCGAACCGTGACGCCCCGTACGGTGAGGCGACCGAGACCATCCTCCTCGACGGTCCACTCGTCGGCGTGAAGATCGCCGGACTCGAGACCCGCGACGACCAGCCGGCGCGCGCGGCCTTTCGCCGCTGCGGCGATCTCGGGCTGCGCGGCGGGGACGACCCCGACCCCCACACCGTCGAAGATCGAGACCTTTTCCCGCATCACGCCCTCGACGCTCCCCAGCCCCTCGAGATGACCCTCGGCCACCGACGTCACGACGGCGATGTCCGGCTCGGCGATCGCGCGCAGTGCGGCGATCTCGCCTGGGATGCTCATCCCCATCTCACAGACGGCGATGTCTGCCTCATCGCGCAGCGCGAGCAGCGTGAGCGGGACGCCGATGCGGTTGTTCAGGTTCCCGGTCGTCGCGTGCACGTCCAGCGCGGCACCGAGCGCGGCCCGGGTGAGATCCTTCGTGCTCGTCTTGCCGTTGGTGCCCGTGATCGCCGCGAGCGGCTTCCCCCATGCGCGCCGTCGAAAGCGGGCGAGAGCGCCGAGCGCCACCGTGGTATCGGGAACCGCGAAGATCGGGACACCGAGCCCGCCAGTCCGCTCCGGCCGCGAGACGACGAGCGCTGATGCACCTTTCGCGACCGCCTCGGAGAGAAAATCATGCGCGTCGAAGCGCTCGCCGGCGAGGGCGACGAACAGATCGCCCGCCGTGATGTTTCGCGTGTCGGTCGACACGCCACGGAGCGTCGTCGCGCCGCGGGGCCACTGGGTCCGCGCGTGCTGGGCGGGAAACGCGTCCGCCATGGCGGCGGCGACGCGGTCGAGCGTCCAGAACGACGCGGTCACGTCGGCGATCCGGCGAGCTCGCGCACGATCTCGCGCTCATCGAACGGCAAGCGAGCCGTCCCGCGAATCTGATACGTTTCGTGCCCCTTCCCCGCCAACAGGATCACGTCCTTCGGTGATGCGCTCGCGAGCGCGCGCGCAATCGCCTCGCGGCGATCCTCGATGCGCTCGTGCCTTTTCTGCATTCCGGTCTCGATTTCGTCGAGAATGCTTTCCGGGTCCTCCGTGCGCGGGTTGTCACTGGTGAGGATCACGAGATCCGCCAGACGCTCGGCGATTCCGCCCATGACGGGTCGCTTGCCGCGATCCCGATCGCCGCCGCACCCGAAGACCACGGTGAGCCGACCCTGCACGAACGGCCGCACGGCGTGCAAGGCGCGCTCGAGCGCATCCGGCGTGTGCGCGTAGTCGCGCAGCACGGTTGGATGCTCGAGGACGATCTCCAACCGGCCGGGAACCTGTGGGAGCGTGGCGAGGCGCCGCGCCACTTCATCCACCGACAGGCCCGTCGCGATAGCCGCTGCCGCCGCGCCGAGGGCATTCATGACGTTGAAGTCCCCGATCAACGGCAGCGTGACCTGCGCGCGCTGAGCGGTGCGGCCAGTCACCTTCGACGGCTCGACGACGAGCGTCCACGCGCTCCCGCGGGGCGTGTACCGCACGTCATCCGCCCAGACTTCGGCGCCCTGACCTCGCGAGCCGAAGCGCAGGCGGCGCGGCGCGGCTGGCAACGCGGTCCACGCAACATCGTCGGCATTCACGACCGCGACGCCGTTCGCCGACAGGTGTGAGATGAGGCGCGCCTTGGCGTCGAAGTACAGCTCCATGGTCCCATGATAGTCGAGATGATCGCGCGTCAGGTTGGTGAAGACCGCGGTCTCGAAGCGCATGCCTTCGATGCGGCGCTGCTCCAGGGAATGGGACGACACCTCCATGGCGACGGTGCGCACCCCCCGGCCGCTGAGTGTCCGCAGAACCCGCTGCAGCTCGATGGGTCCGGGCGTTGTGAGCCCCGCCCCCCCTTCGAGCGGAACGCCAGCGCTGCCGACCAGCACGCCGATGGTTCCGATCGATGCGCTCGGGGCACCCGGCTCGTCGAGGAGGTGGCGGAGCATTCCGACGGTCGTCGTCTTTCCGTTCGTACCCGTCACGGCAATCGCACGAATGCGGCTCGAGGGGTCGCCGAAAAAGGCGGCGGCGGCGAATGCCGCGGCGCGACGCCCGTCGCGGACCACGATCGCCGGGAGTGGTGCGCGGGCCGCGTCCTCGACCACGGCGGCGGTGGCGCCGCGCTGCTGCGCGTGCGCGAGATAGTCGTGTCCATCGCGCTCCGTGCCGCGCACGGCCACGAACAGCGCGCCGGGGCGCACGGTGCGCGAGTCGTCGACGATGTCCGTCACAGTGGGCGGCAGAGTGCCTTCGACGGACAGTAGCAGCTCGGCGCGCCGCAGCGCCTCGACGATTGGGGCGAGCGCCGTGGCCTCGACGCCCTCGGCGCCGGCAACCGACATCACCGATCGCTCACGAGCCTGACGAGCGACCCCTCACGAAGCATGGCGCCGGCATTGGGCCACGTCGCGGATGCCGCGCCCGTCGCGGCGCCCAGCTGCACGCGAAAGCCCGCGCGATGCAGCGTCCGGACCGCTTCGCGAAGCTGCATCCCGCGGACGTTAGGCACGGCGCGGGGCGACTTCCCCTCTGCCCGGAGCGCACCCGCGCGAGCGGTGCGTGCAAGCGGCAGGTCGACGACGTGTCGCGGGATCTGCTCTTCGACCACGCGGGCAGCCTCGCCAAGGTCCTCCGCATGCGGGCCTGCCCTGGCGAGCGCTTCCAGCGACTCTCGGGACGCGAGCGCGCGTCGATCGAGCGCGGCGTCGCGGGCAGCGATCGCGGCCTCGAGCACGGCGCGCGTCACCGGCGCAGCGGTCTGGCCGCCATAGTACGCCCCGGTGGGCCGGTCGATCTTGACCAGCACCACGTACTGTGGCTCATCGGCCGGGAAGAAGCCGACGAACGACGCCGTATACTCGCTCGCGGCGTACCGGCCGCCGCGCGCCACGCGTGCGGTGCCGGTCTTGCCCGCCACCGAGAAGCTGCCGAGTCCGGCCCCGCCGCCCGTTCCTTCCTCGACCGCGCCGACGAGCATGCTGCGGATCGTCCCGGCAATCTCCGCGCTCATCACGCGCCGGACGACGCGCCGCTCGTGGCGGAAGCGAATGCCGCCGTCAGGATCGCGAATCTCCCGTACGATCGTCGGCTCGAGCAGCTCGCCGCCATTCGCGATGGCCGCGTACGCGGTGGCCAGCTGGACCGGGGTGACCGCGATCTCGTATCCCATCGCGAGCGAGGCGGGTGACATCCGTGTCCACTCGTCAGGCATCATCAACGTCCCGCCGGCCTCGGAGGGGAACGGGACGCCGGTCGGTGTCCCGAATCCGAGATCGCGCAGCACCTCGTACTGCTCGCGCGGCGCAAGGCGAGACGTGAACTTCGCGATGCCGATGTTGCTCGAGTATCGGATCACGTCCGTGAGTGTCATCGACGCTTCGGCGTGGACGTCGGTGATCGTGCGGCCCTCGAGGGTGTAGACCCCGTTTTCCGTGTCGATGCGCTCGTCAGGCGTGGCCCGGCCGGTCGCGAGGAGTGCCGCCGCGAAGAACGGCTTGAGCGTCGAGCCGGGCTCGAAGGGTACACTCAGTGCGGGCACGCCGGAGAACGAGCCGTCGGTGCGATGACTCGCGAGCGCCCGCAGCTCTCCGGTGTGGGGGTCGAGAATGACGACGTCACCACCCGCCGCGCCCATGCGGTGCACCGCATCGCGGAGGGCGCGCTCGGCGATGTCCTGAAGCTCGCGGCTCAGCGTCAACACGACCTGGTGCCCCTCCACGGGCGCGCGTCCCGACTCGCCGGACGAGCTCGCGCGTCGCCCGCGAGCATCGCGCGCGACGAGCAGCGTGCCTTCCTGACCGCGCAGCAAGGAGTCGAGCGCGAGCTCGAGCCCGTCGATCGGCTGATCGTCGGCACCGACGCGCCCCACGACGCGACGCATCGCTTCCCCGTGCGCGTAGACCCGGTCGATCGCGACCTCGGTGTACACGCCGCGCATGGCGGTCACGTCCGAGGCGTCCACCGGGAGGTAGCGTCCCGGCAGCACGACCCATTTGCGCTTGGCGTCGGTCGCGCGGGCGATCCACACCGGGGGCACGCCGAGCTTGCGGAGTGATTTGCCGAGGAGGCGGCGGTCGCGCACTTCCTGCGGCGCAATGGAGAGCTTGACCAGCTCGCGACTCTGCGCGAGGGGAACGCCGCGGGCATCGAGGAGTGCGCCGCGAGGCGCGGGGATCGCTTTCGCGCCGTAGTGCTGCTTGTGGGCGCGCGCGGCCCAGGCGCGTCCTTCCCAGAGCTGAACCTGCGCGGCGCGGATGACGAGCAGCGCGGCGAACGCGCCGAGCGCGCCCTGAACGACCTGCGAGCGAGTGAGGCGGGGCATCTACGTGCCGGAGCGGGGGGAGCGCGGAAGGATCACGACCTGCGTATCACTCGGGACTCGCATCCCGAGCCTCCGCTCGGCGACAGGTGCAAGCGTCGAACGGCTCGAGGCCTCGCGGATCTCGTTCTCGAGTCGTGCCTGCTGCGCCTCGAGCTGGACGGCCTGCTGCTCGAGTGCACGCAGGTCCGCCGCCTGCGAGATCCCCGCGGCCCTACGCCAGATGACGCCTGTGGCGATCAGAACGAAACCGAGGAGCCCGAGCGCGACCAGCGAGCGGCCGCGGAGCGCTACTCTGCGCTTCGCCATGCGCGCAGTCTCGCCGATCTCGCCCGGGGGTTTGCCGCGACCTCGGCGGGCGTGGCCGTGATCGACCGCCGGGTCACCAGCGCTCCCAGGGCGCGCCCTCGACAGGTGCACATGGGCTGCCGGGGCGGGCAAACACAGTCGGTGCTCCAGTCGCGGAACGCGCCCTTCACGATGCGATCCTCCCCCGAGTGGTAGGCGATCACGGCCATGATTCCGCCCGGCTCAAGGCGATCGCGCAACGCGGGAAGCGCGTACGCCAACCCCCCCAGCTCGTCGTTGATCTCGATGCGCACGGCCTGAAAGAGGCGGGCGAAATCCGGCGGGCCGGAGCGGGGTCCCAGCGCGCCGCGAATGGCCCCCACGAGGTCATCACTGATGACGAAGGGACGGGTCGCGCGCCGGCGCACCACCTCGCGCGCGAGCCGCGCCGCCCGGCGCTCGTCCCCGTATTCACGAAAGACGCGCAGCAGCTCCAGCTCGGGGGTCGCGTTGAGCCAATCGGCAGCGGTGAGCGGTGCATCGTCGCCCATGCGCATGTCGAGGGGGGCGCCTTCCCGAAACGAGAAGCCGCGGCGCGGATCATCGAGTTGATGCGAGGAGACGCCAAGGTCGAGCAGAATGCCGTCGAAGCGAGCGGAGCCGAGCTCAGGGACTGCGTCGAGGTCGGCGTAGTTGCCGAGGAGAGCGCGAAAGCGGGAGGACTCTTGATACTCGTGCAAACGGGCCCGCGCCGCGGCGATCGCCTCCGGATCCCGATCGAGCGCGGTGACGCGCGCGCCTTGCTCGAGCAGCAACAGCGCGTGTCCACCTCCGCCAAGCGTTCCGTCGAGCACGTGCGCACATCCACGCAGGAGGTCGGCGACCTCCGTGGCGAGAACCGGCGCGTGGTATGCGCTCGCCCACCGCGACTCGTTCGTTCGCAACGCGGTCATTCTAGCGGCGCATGGAGCGCGTGGTCAAGCTATGCAGATCACAATCGGCACCAGGAAAAACACAGCGGCTTGGTGCTTGCTTGCACTCGCGACCAGCATGCCCCGCACCACGCGAAAAGAGCTCATGCTCATCATGCACGGCCAACGCGCCGACAACGACGCGCTGCGCCATCTGGTGTCGTGGGTTCGCGAGAAAGGGCATTCCGTCGATCCCCGTGTGACCTGGGAGAAAGGGGATGGGATTCGCTTCGCGCGCGATGGCGCCGCGCGGGGCGTCGATGCGGTCATCGCCGTGGGTGGCGACGGCACCATCAACGAGGTGCTGAACGGACTCGACGGCAGCGACGTCCCGCTGGGCATTGTCCCGCTCGGCACGGCGAACGACTTCGCCCGTCAGGTCGGCATTCCCGAGGACGCCGATCACGCGATGGATGTCGTGCTGCGTCGTCCTCCCCGCACGATCGACACCGCGGAACTGAACGGGCGACGGTTTCTGAATGTGTCCAGTGGAGGGGTGGCGGCCGAAGCGACGGCGGAAACGCCGACCGAGGCCAAGGAGCAGCTCGGTCCGCTCGCGTATGCGATTACCGGCGTTCGGAAGCTCGCCGACCTGCAACCGCGCCGGGCGCGCATCACCGGCCCGGGTCTCGATCTCGACTGTGAGTTCCTGATCTTCGCCGTCGGAAACGCGCGCAGTACGGGCGGTGGCACGCGCATCACGCCACGCGCGCTCGTCACGGACGGCTTGATCGACCTGTGCATCATCGAGGCGATGCCGCGTGGCGACTTCGCGAAGCTGCTCATGCGGATCAAGAAGGGCGATCATCTCGGCGAGGCTCGCGTGCGATACGTCCAGCTGCCGTCGGTCACGATTGCGGCGGAGGGACCGGTGACGGTGAACGTCGATGGGGAATCGTCCGAGGCGACGACGTTGAGCTATCGCGCCCGACCCAAGGACCTTCGGATTCACCTTCCGCACTTGCCCGAGGAGGAGCCGGAGTAAAAACGAAGGCGGCCCGACACCGTGATGGTGGCGGGCCGCCTCGCACCAACCGTCGTGCCTCCGCTACCCGCGGCTGCCCTTGCAATAATTCTTCTTCTGTCCTTCGACCGCGCGCGTGTACTGCGGAATCGCGTTGAGCAGCTGCGTCGACGCCTCCGCCTGCACCTGCGCTCCCTTCGGCAGATGGATCATCGCCGTCGTGAAGGAGTCCTCCGCGAGCTGTGCGAGCTCGCAGCTCTTCGCCTTCTGGTTCTCGCGCGCGGCCTGATCGCCGACGCTGAACGCCGAGGCCCCGAGCAGGAAGCTGATCGTCGGATTCGGCGCGATCGAGTCAGCCTGCGACAGGAGGCGCACCGCTTCCTGATAGTCCGTGCGCTGCTGCGAGGCGCGCGCGGCGCGGAACTTCTTGTTCGCCTCGACGAGCATCAGCTGGCCGACGAGGTTCTTGTCTTCCCCGGACTCCACCGCGCGCTTCGCCGACGCGAAGGCGCTGTCGGTCTGACCGAGCTCCACGAGCACCTGCGCCCGCCGGAACCAGCCGTGCTCCACCTTCGGGTCGATGCTGATGGCGCGGTCGATCGCCGTCAGCGCCTGCTGCAACTGGCCGGAGCTGCGCAGCATCTGGCTGTAGGTCGACCAGAGTCCCGCGTTGTTGGGGAACTTGGCCACGCCGCGCGCGAGCGTCTCCGCCGCCTTCTGCGGCTGACTGTCCGAGTCGTACGCGACCGCGAGGCGGACGAAGAAGGTCGTATCGGCGGACGCGGTGTCCACGCGAACGAGATCCTCGCCGGTCTTCGCAGCACCCTTCCAATCCTTCGACGCCAGCTGGATGAGGAAGAGGAGACGCGTGAGCGCGGGATCACCGGGGTTCTGCTCCACCGCCTGCTCGATGATCGGCCTCGCGATCTCGGGACGACCGCTGGCGGCGATCTCGTTCACGACCTCCGACACGAGCTTCGGATCGTTCGGGTAGTACCGAATGAGTCGGCCCCACGTCTGCACCGACTTGTCGACCTGATTGGCCGCCTTGTAGGCGAGACCGAGCTGCTCCAGCGCCGGCCGGCTCATCGAGTCGACGGCGAGGACGGCTTCGAGCACGGGAATGATCGAATCGGGCGGCGCCTTCTGCACCGTCAGCGCACGCGCCATGCAGACGCGGGCCAAGGTCGCCTGTGGAAACTCGGCAATCGCGGTGCGGGCCGCGGTGAGAGCGCCGGCGACGTTGTTCTCGCGCATGGCGTTCTCGCATGCACGTACATCGTCGAGCTGCTTGCGCGCTTCCTGGATCGACGCAACCACTGCCCGTGCGGCGTCCTCGACCTTCGGAGCCTCGGCGGCCGGAAGCGGCTGCACCATTGAGTTGTCGCGCGTGAGGACCAGACGCGTGTCCAGCCGATAGCCGGCTGGCGTGCGCGTGACGCTGCCTTCGAGGTACTCGTCCCCGCGAAGCTGTGCGGCGAGCAGGCGCGCGGTGATCGGATCGGGCGCTTCGTCGGGCGGGAACCCGGAGCCCTGAAGAATCGCCTCGACATCGGCTCGCGGAATGACGTACATATCGCGGATGCGATACGCCGACGACAAGCGCGCGCGGATGGCGTCGGCCGCCTGAACGCCGACCTTCTTGTCCGCGGACTTGAGCGGTAACACGGGAAAACGAGGGGCATCGGGCGGAGGCGCTACCGGACGGCGCTGCGCCTCGAGCGTCGACACCTCGGTCGCGCCAAGCGCCGCGACGATGCCGATCAAAGTCGTCGCCCCACGAACCAATGGCTTCACGGTCATAACCTCCAATACGTTAGCTCTCTACTACACGGTTTGCCGCACGAGGGTCCGCGGACGACCCGCGGGCATGGGCGAAGAGGGACTCGAACCCCCGACATCCTGCGTGTAAGGCAGGCGCTCTAACCAACTGAGCTATTCGCCCGAACGCGCGACCGCCGTGCCAGGCGGGCTCGAGCCCGCCAGATGGGACGCCGCGCGCGACCCGCTTATTTCAGAATCGCCAGGGGAACGAGTACGCAATACCCGAGCACAAGCATCACGGGTGCCAGAGTTATTCCTCCGCGGGCGAGATCCGCGTACCCGATGCCAAGCGCGAGAAGCGCGGCACCCCACCATAGTGCCGCGCGCCTTCGCGGCCGCGTTTCCGAATTGGGCATAGGGGTTTAGTGTACCCGGGCTCCTAAAGGGTGTCAAGAAAGTTACTTAGGTCTTCAGGGTCTTCAGGGTCCTCAGGGTCCTCGATGTCCTCAGAGTGCGCGAGCATCATCGTCGCTCGAATTGTGAGGACCTTGGGGACCTTGAGGACCCTGAGGACCCTGAGGACCCTCTCCAAGCAGCGCCGCCAGCGCACTCTCTCTCGCCGCACGCTCCGCGGCGGCATCGGCGGCTCGCATCGCCTCGAGACGGCGGCGATCGCGGCGGCGACGCGCCATGTAGAGCGGCACTACGACGACCATGAGGATCGCGGCGGCGAGCGAGAGATCAGCAACGATGGCGAGGGCGCCGTACTGACGCCGCGTGCGCTGTCGCCACCGCTCCTCGAACTGGGCCTGCGTCACGCCGAACGCGCGACGAATCGACACCTCCAGCGAGCGCGTCTCGCGCCAGTATTGAAAGAAGAGCGTGAGCCCGCGCTCCGGATCCAGCGCCGCGAGCTCCGCGACGGCGCGGTGCGCGAGGGCGTACGCCGCGTCGGCCCGCGAGGCGCCGGCGCCGAAGGTGGCGTCGAGGGAATCGAGCGTGGGCATGCCACGCACGAGGAGCGCGACACTCGTGGCGAGGACCTCCTCCCGGCCCCACTCGCCGGCGGCCACACTCGCGTATCCCTCATGAAACCAGCGAGGCGGAAGGCCGCCTAACGCCTCGTCGAGCGCGAGGTGCGCCAGCTCGTGGCGCAGCACCACCAGCGGATCGCCGGCGTCGGACCCGGCGGTGCGCCCCTGCATGATGATCGTGCGCTGCGCGGGGAACGCGATCGCCGCCCCCCACTCGGGGGCCGCCGGACCGATCCACTCGCGAAAGCGCCGCTCGTCAGGCGCCACCGCGATGACGACGCGAGCGCGAGGGCGCGGGAGCCAGGGAAAACTGTCACGCTCCGCCGCCGCGTCGAGCAGGGAGCGCATGAGCTGATTGTCACTGGGAAATCCGAGGACCGTGAACCGGTCCCGGACCAGACGGTGCGGCGCGTTGGGCTGCGCGAGCAGCGATGAGGTGAGGAATACGGCCGCGATCAGGCCATCGCGCGCGACCGCGAGAGCGAGCCTCCACCCTCGACGTGCTTCAGCATCTCTCCGCAGCGCTTGCCCCATGGATTGAACTTGTTCGTGCGATGCCCGTTCCGCCACGCTTCCATCGCTTCCTCCTTCTGCCCATCGAACCAGAGCGAGCGGCCGAGCTCGAAGTACGCTTCAATGAGATTCGGGCCGATTTGCAGCGTCTTCTTGAAGAACGTCTGCGCATCTTCGTACATCTCGCGCTCCAGATACACCAGGCCGAGGTAAAAGTGCGCGTAGAGCGTCGCCTTCCGGTCATTGTCGAGGCGGATGGCTTTCGACAGGTGCTCGATCGCTTCGCCGAAGATGCGCTTCTTGAGGCAGATGTAGCCGACGTTGATGCGCGCCAGCGCATTGGCCGGCTCGCGCATCAGGACCTTCTGGAAATTCATCAGCGCGTCGTCGTATTTCTCCTGGAGCATCTGCGCCCACCCGAGCAGCGATTCCGACTGCGGATCATCGGGCGCGAGCTGCAGGGCGCGCGTCAGCGCCTTCTCGGCGCCGTCGTATTCGCCGAGCGAGATGAGACTCCACCCCTTTTCGATGAAGGTCGACGCACCGAGGTGGTCGGCCATCGGCTTGGGACGCTCGGGAGCGAACTGCGGCGCGGCCCCCGGTGAGGTCGAGGTGGCGCTCACCGGCGCCGCCGCCGCGTGCGCCGTCTTCCACTTTTCGACGAGACGTTTCACGTCCTCCTTGAGCGCCGAGAGCTCGGCGATCTGCGCTTCCACCTGCTTGAACAGCGAGACGATGTCGCCCTTCAGCGCCTCCCGCTCGGCGGGAGTCGCTGAGGCATCGAGGCGAGCGTCGATCGCCGCAAAGCGGGACCGCAGATCACCAGCCCCGCCGTCAGGCATCGTGCGTCGCTCCATCCGCGGCGCGCTCGAGCACCAGCCGCTCGTCGGTCGTGAGCAGCTTGGTCACTTCCAGGAACACGATGAGGCGGTCGTCGCGGCGCACCACGCCGCGCAGAAACTCCGCGGACAGTCCGCGAAAGAGCGGGGGCGGCGGCGCCAGCTGCTCCGACGTCGGGCTCGCGACTTCCAGCACCGCGTCGACGATGGCGCCAATCCACTCGTTCCCCACCGCGAAAACGAGAATGCGCGACTCCGGCCGCGGCTCGATCCGCGCGAGGCCGAATCGAAGACGCAGATCGATGACGGGAATGATGCGTCCGCGATATTCGATGACGCCGTCCACCCAGTCCGGCACGTTCGGGATCGGCGTGGGCGGCTGGTAGCGGAGCACGCGCTCCACCGAGTAGATGTCGGCGGCGAACAAGTCATCGCCGAGCCGGAAGGTGACGAGCTGCTGTGCGACCGCGGTCATACTGCCTCCGTGAGCTGATCCGCCAGACACGCGAGCGCCAGCGACTCGGCGTCGATGAGGGCGAGAAGATCGACACCGCGACGAATGACCCCGAGGAGCACGTTGTCATCGTTGTCGGGAATGGGTGCGCGTCGAACCGCGGCGCCATCGATCGTGAGGACGTCCTCGACGTCGTCGACGGCGAGGCCCAGGCGCTTCTCGCTGGCGCGCAGGACGAGCACCGCCGAGGCATCGCGTCCGAGGGCGACGCGGAGCACGCGCTCGGGCGAGTAGATCGGAACGAGGCGCTGGCGCAGCTCGAACACGCCTAACAGGTGGTCGGGCATTTCGGGGAGATGGTGAACCGAGGGGAGCTCGATGGCCTCCTCCACGGCCGCGAGGTCGATCGCGAACCGCTCCTCGCCGATGCGGAAGACCAGCGTGTCCGACAGCCCCTCACGCGCGGCGATCGCTTCGCGCAGTGGACGTCGCGGAGGGCCGGCCGGCTCCTCGAGTTGCAGAGGAGCTGCTGAAGGCGCTGGAGGCGCTGGAGGCGCTGGAGGCGCTGGAGGCGCTGGAGGCGCTGAAAGCGCTGAAGGCGCGGTGGGCGCTGACACCGGGACCTCACTCGTGCGCGCAGCCGTCGCGCCCCGCTTGCGAGGCGCGCGGCGTGAGGCCTGCGATCGAGCCGGCTTCTTCTTCCTCGTCATCGTTGGGTACTCAATTGGAGCTCGACGAGCCCCACAGAGGTTACGTCCAGCGCCTCTAGCGCCTCTGTCTGAACGGACAGTTCACGAAGAGCGCGCGTCACATTACCCCGCTTCCCCGGACGGTCAACAAATCGCTCACCGCACCGGCAATGGCCTGAAGTGGTAGCACCTGGTCGATGCCTCCAGCCAGGAGCGCTGCGTGCGGCATTCCATAGATGATCGACGTCGCCTTGTCCTGAGCGACCCCGAGGCCGCCCGCTTCGTGAATGGCGCGCATCCCTTCCGCGCCATCGCGGCCCATCCCCGTGAGCACGACGCCAATCGCCGCCGCGCCGAACACGTCGGCGACGGACTTGAACAATGGATCCGCCGAGGGGCGAACTCCCCAGACCGGGGGCGAGCTGTCGAGCGAGATTACCGGCATGCCGCCCTGCACGCGCACGCGCATGTGCTGTCCACCCGGGGCGAGATACACCCGGTTGTGCACGACGCGCTCGCCATCGCATGCCTCGGCCACGCTGAGGCGCGAGTGAAGGTCGAGCCGGTCGGCCAGGCTCTTGGTAAAGCCCGCCGGCATGTGCTGCACGATGAGCACGGCCGCATCGAGGTCGGGGCGAAGCGCGGGAATGAGGTCGGCCAGTGCGCGCGGCCCCCCGGTGGACGCGGCGATCGCCACGGCGCGCGTCGCCCACGAGCCGCCGCCGGCGATCGCGCGTCCAGCCATCGCCGGCTCGGGCCGCCGTGCCAGCATGGGCATCCCGCGCAGGTTCACTTCACGGGAAGCGCGGAGCGCGTCGAGCAACCGGTCGCGGACACGATCGAGATCCAGTGAGATCGGTCCGCCCGGTTTCTTGACGAAGTCCACCGCCCCGAGCTCGAGGGCGCGAATCGCCGGATCGCGCCCAGACTCCGATGCCGCGCCGCTCAGCATGATGACGGGCCGCGGCATCTCGCTCATGATGTATCCGAGCGCTCCGATGCCATCGAGCTCAGGCATCTCGATGTCCAGCGTCACCAGATCGGGATCCAGGGCATGGATCTTCTTCAGCGCTTCGAGGCCGTTGCGCGCCGTGCCAATCACGCGGAACTCCCCGGAGGCATCGATCATCTCCGAGACGAGCTTGCGCATGAATGCGCTGTCGTCCACGACGAGGACGGTGGGCAGCCTAGAGGATGACATGCCCGGCCTTCAGCGACTTCACGGTGAGACGACCATCCCGCACGTCGAAGTACACGCTGCGGCCGTAGTCGCCGCCAACTTCCTGCCCGACGATCGGAATGCCCGCGTGCTCGAGCGCGGCACGCGTCGCGACGACGTTGCGCTCCCCGATCTGGAGACCAGTCGCCGAAAGAAGCGAGGTAAACATGCTTGCGCCACCGACGATCTTCGCGCGCAGTCGGCCCGGACGCGCACCTAACGCCTGCATGCGCTCGCAGAGAAGCGGTACCGCCGTCGACGGAAACTTGGCGCGATTGGACCGGTCCTGCGACATGCCGGTGCTCGGCAGCAGCACGTGCGCGAGCCCGCCGATGCGCGCGTCCGGATCGTGGAGGGCGATCGCCACGCATGACCCCAGGCCGACCGTGACGAGGAGCGTGCCCCCGTTCGCCACCGCGAAGTCGGCGACCTTCACGCGAATCTCGGTCGGCGCGCTCATGGCTTGCGGAAGACGCGTTCGCGCGGATTGACCGGCACGAACAGGTTCCGGGTGGGACCGAGGAGCGTCTCCACCTTGCCGAGCACGAGGAATCCGCCCGGAACGAGCGCGTCGAAGAACCGCTGGAAGAGCAGCTCCTGCGAGACGCGGTCGAAGTAAATGATGACGTTGCGACAGGTGATGAGATCGAGCCCGCCCGACGGGGTCGGCTCGTGCAGCAGATCACGTCGCTCGAATTGCACCATCGCCTTCACCCGGGGATCCACCGAGTGCGGTGGCCTCGGCGTGAAGTAGCGACGCCGAATGGCCGGCGGGGTGTCGGCGAACGCATCCTCGCCGAAGGCGCCTCGCTCCGCCGCCTTGAGACTCAGCCGGTCGATGTCGGTCCCGAGGATGGTGATACGAGAGAGCGCCTTCTCATCCTTGCGCTGCATCGCTTCGCGGTGCATGAGGATCGCGATCGAGTACGGCTCCTCTCCCGACGCGCACCCGGCGCTCCAGCACCGCACGTGTTCATCGGGCGCCGGCCAGAGCGCGGGAATCACGTCGTCGGCGATGGCGGCGAACGTCTCCCAGTTTCGAAAGAGCTTGGTGACGTTGATCGTCAGCGCGTCGAGCAGCAGCTCGTACTCTCGCGCATCGCCATCGAGGATCTTCGCGTAGTCGCGATACGTGTGCACGCCGCGAGCGCGCATCCGCACCGCGATGCGGCGCCGCAGACACTTTTCCTTGTAGCTCGCGCAGCCGAAGCCGCGCTCCCGCGAGATCTTCTCGGTGAGCGCGGCGAACTCCGCGTCGGCGGGCTGCTGCTGGACGCTCACATCACCGTCCGGACGAGGTCGAGATTCGTGCGGATGAGCGCGTTCTCGGGATCGAGCTCGAGCGCCTTCTCCCAGCACTCGAGTGCCGCTTCCCGCTCGTGCGTGCGATACCGAATGTTGCCCATCTTGAACCACACGTCGTGCCCCTGGCCCGGAGCGAGCCGTGCGGCCCGCTCGTATGCCTCAAGGGCGCGATCGTACTGCCCGGCGCGATAGTGGCAGTCACCGAGGTTCTTGTGCAGGTGGGGCAGCGAGCTGTCATTGCCAAGCCCGGCTTCCGCCGCCTCGATCGCCTGACGATACTTGCCCGCACGCTCCAGCAACGTCGCCTTGAGGTTGTGCAGCGCGGCGACGTGCGGGTGCACCGTAAGCGCCTCGTCGACCAGCGCGGCCGCGCGACCGAAGTCGCCGCCGAGGGCCGCGGCCAACGCGGCGTAGTGGAACCAGGGCGCCGTTGGTTTGCGCTTGCCGAACAACGGGCGCGCCGCCGCGAGCAGGGCGTCGCCGGCGTCGAGCTGGCCGCGCCGCAGGGCCACGATGCCGAGCGCAATCTGCACCCGCGGGTCCGAGCCGCCTCCCCGAGTGACCGCTTCCTCGAGCGCGATCTGCGCGTCGTCGAGGCGACCCGTGCGCTCCAGTACGAAAGCGAGATTGTGGAAGACCGCCGCCGGGGCGTTCGGCTGGCTCGCCGCCTCCCGCAACGACTCCTCGGCCTGCGGCAGCCGCTCGTTACGCAGGTGGACGAGCGCCATGAAGAAGAGTGCCTGCCCGTCGTTCGGGCGGAGCTCGGCGACGCGGCGGAACTCCCGCGTCGCTTCCTCGTACATGCCCGTCTTGTAGAACGCGATGCCCAGGTTGCGGTGCTCCTCGACCCGCGCCTCGCGCACCACGGCGTCCGAAGCCTTCGACTTCCCGATGCGATGCAGGAAGCCAGCGGTCGCGAGGCCGTACAAGGCCTTGCCCACCTCGAACTCGCCGAGGCCCGACTCATCGACGAGGGCGGCGACGTCGCGCCGCCCATCGACGAGCGGAACGAGCTGCTCCTGCTCCATCGTGAGCTCGGCATCGCTGCCGGCGAGCTTGGTGCGATCGAGCTCGAAGATGATGTCGAAGCTCGGAATCTTCTTCTCGATGAGGCTCCACTCGTCGACGCGCCGCGCGCCCTCGAGGAGCAGCGACTCCGGGTTGATCGAGACCAGAAAGTCACGCTCGTCAGGCAGCACGTCCGCCTCGAAGCTGAACGTGCCCTGCGTCCAGGTGAAGAGGAAATACACCGCCTCTTCGATCTGCAGCCGGATGTACCGGTGCAGCTCCTCGCGCGTGAGGATCTTCTGCTCGATGAGGATCTCCCCGAGTCGCTTGTCGCGCTGCCGCGTCTGCGCCTGAATCGCCGAGTCGAGCTCCTGCTGGGTGATGAGCCCGTTCTTGACGAGGATGTCACCGAGGCGATCGCGACGATTCACGATCGACGCGTACGAAATGCGTCCGCGCGAGAAGTACACGGTGCCGAAGCTGCTTCGATCGGCCACGCTCAGGCATCCCGTCTTCTGCCCCATCGCGAGCAGCTGAAGCACGTCCGGAAGGCTGGCTTCGCGGAGACTCCCCTTGATCGCCATCAGCGGAGATCCTCAATGATGCGCCCGGACAGGTCGGGCCAGTCCCACACCGTCTTCTCGCGGTCCCCGAAGTGCGTGTCCCCCGACGGCGTGGCGCGATGCACCGGCGTCGAGCGACGAACCGACGTCACGCGCGAGACGTCGGCGCTCGTGAGGCGTCCGTTGGCCTTCGTCGCGATCTCGGCGAGGCGCTCGCCGACACGGAGCACGTCGCGGGCGGTCGGCATCTCGAGACCGGCCGCGGCATGAAGCACGTCGGAGGACGGCTCGACCCCGGCGGCGGCGAGCGCGCGGGCGATGAGCTTCTCGCGAAGCAGCCGGTCCGGTGGCTGAATCTCCACCACGAGCCCGCCCTCGAAGCGCGACCGCAGCCGCTCGTCCATCTCGGTGAGGGTGCGGGGGGCGCGCGAGGATGTGAGGACCACCTGCTTCCCCGTTTCCATCAGGGCATTGAAGAGGTGAAAGAACTCGTCCTGTGTGCGCTCGGTGCCCGCAAACATTTCGATTTGATCGATGAGGAGCGCGTCGACGCGGCGGTACCGCCCCCGCCAGGTCTCGATCGCGCTGTCCTGCAGCGCCGCGATCAGCTCATTCACGAAATCGCTGGCGCTCACGCACGCGACGGTCATGGCTCCGCCGCTGGCGGCAGCGAGCTCGTTCCCGATCGCGTGGAGCAGGTGGGTCTTGCCGACGCCGGGCCCGCCGTGGACGACCAGCGGGTTGTAGCGGCGGCCCGGCTCCTCGACGATCGCGTCGGCCGCGTGCACCGCGAGCTGGTTCGACGGACCGACTTCGAACTCCGCGCGTACGAGCGACGAGTCCGGCGGCGGTGGCGGCGCCGACTCCGCGCGCAGCGTGTCCGCGAGCCGCTCGAGCTCGTCGATGGCCTCCGGATCGAGGAATTGCACGGAGCCGCGCTGAGTCGGGTCGAGCGCAACGATCTCCTGCTCCAGGGCGCGGAGCCGCGCAACCTTCTGCTCGAACTCCTTGAGCAGCGCGTCGGGATCGGCGGTGTCGGAGCTTTGCAGCGCGCGCTCGAGCGCGGCGGTGCGGTAGCCCTGCGTTCGCCACTCTGCGGTCGACTCGACGAGCTTCACGCGGCGCGCATCGACGTGCTGCGCGACGGCGACCGCGAGACCGGAGAGGAAGCTCTCGTACTCACCGCTCTTGGGCGCCAGACGCTGTGGCCCGCTGCCATTCCCACGGTCGCCGAGGAGCCCCTGGATGCTCTCGACGGTCACGTCGCCTTCCCCGAGCGTCTGAAACGCGATCAGTCGATTGATCGCGCCGTGCATCTCGCGCACGTTCGCGAAGACGACCCGCGCTACCTCCTCGACGACCCCGGGCGGGAAGGTCACGTCGCGCTCATCGCACCGGCGGCGGAGGATCGCGACGCGCGTCTCGTAGTCGGGAGCGCCCATGTCGACGAGCAGCCCTCCCGAGAAGCGCGTCATCAACCGGTCGTCGAGATCGGCGATCTCGGCCGGCGGCCGATCACTCGTGAGCACGATCTGCTTCCCGCTGCGCTGGAGCACGTTGAACAGGCGAAGGAGCTCGCTCTGCGTCTCCTGCCGGCCGGTGAGGAATTGCACGTCGTCCAGCAGCAGTACGTCGAGCTCGGCGAACCGCTGACGGAACGCTTCCGTTTCCCCGCGGGTCACCGCCTGGTGCAGATGCTCGACGAGCTCGTCGGTGGTGATGTACTCCACCTGCAGATCGGGCTGGAGCTGCTTCGCGAGCTGCCCGATGGCGGAGAGCAAGTGCGTCTTGCCGAGGCCCGACGCCGCGTAGATGAACAGCGGGTTGTACGCCGCGCCTGGCGACTGCGCCACCGCACGGGCCGCCGACACGGCCAGACGATTGGCCGCGCCGACGACGAAGGTGTCGAAGCGAGAGCGGACGTCGAGCGCCATGCGCTACCTGCTCCCCGCCTCGGCCGGCGATGCCAGCCGCTTGAGCACGAGCTCGGCGATGCCGCGCAGCGTCTCGAACACTCCAATCCCGTGCAGCGCGTCGGCGGCAAAACGCGGGACGCCGCGAAAGTTGAGCACTTCATCGAGATCGTCCACGGACATGATCATGTCACGCGGCAAGTCCTGCTTGTTGTATTGCAGCACGAGCGGGACGGTGCGTGGGTCCATGCCTTGATTGCCGAGGTTCGCGTGCAGGTCCTGGAGGCTTTCGATGTTTTCCTCGAGCTGACGCGACTGGCTGTCGGCCACGAACACCACCCCATCGGCGCCCTGTAACACGAGCTTTCGCGTCGCCTGGTAATAGACCTGGCCGGGGACCGTGTAGAGCTGCAACCGGGTCGTGAATCCGGAAATCGTGCCGAGATCGAGCGGAAGGAAGTCGAAGAACAGGGTGCGATCGGTTTGCGTGGCGAGCGACACCATCTTCCCCTTCCGCTCGTCAGGCACCTGCCCGTACACGTAATGCAAGTTCGTCGTCTTCCCCGACCGCCCGGGGCCGTAGTAGACGATCTTGCACGTGATCTCGCGGGACGCGTAGTTGACGAGAGACACGACGGTCAGGACGTGGGAGTGATGCTGCGGCGTCCGGGCGCGCGCCCGAACAGCATGGCGAGATTGCGATTCAGCTCGACCTCGAAGTTCTCGTCGAGCATGGGGGCGGCATCGGGGACCTGCACCTTCATCTGCGCGAGGCTGGTACGCAGCTCCTCGAAGTATAGTTGGACGAGCCCGAGCGAGCTCTGCTCATCGAACACCGTGAGGAAGAGGCACGTCCCGCGCGGCGTGGCCGCCTCCGCCAGGTAGAGCCGGCGCTTCGCGCCGGCGTGAAACACGTCGCGAAAGCCCCTTCCGTCGAGCGTGCGACCGAGCTCGCGGACCGTCGCGTAGATGCCGGCCGCGAGCGCCGCTGCCGACATCACATCCACCGCACGCGAGAACCCGCTCTGTCCGAGTACCTGCCCGCTCGGGTAGATGAGCAGCGCGAACGTGACGCGCGAATCGTCGACGAAGCGCTTCAACGGCGCCTCGACCCAGGGCTCGGCGACGCTGATCATATGACGAGCCGCTCCAGCGCCTTGAGCATCTCCATCCGGATGAGACCGATGTTCGCGCGCGCGTCGGCGACGATGACGAGCACCATCTCGTTCTTTCCGGCGGCACAGACGTGTCCTTCGGTGGCCCGCAGCCGCAGGAATGTGACGCCGCCGAGTCCGGCCGCATCAGCCGACAACCGCGCTTTGCGATAGAGCGACGCGGCGAGAGCAGCGAAGGCGGGTCCCTTCATGCCGACGTGCAGCGTCGCGTCGATGATGACACCGTCCGTCTCATCGACGAGCAGGCTGCCGCGCACTCCGCGCTGGCGGGTGAGGGCCGAAATGATGGGCGTGAGGTTGGTCTTCACCCGCCCCCCTTCGTCAGCCAGGCGCCGGCCCGCTCGACGCATCGGTCCAGAACGCGATGCACGAGCCCGAGCGGCATGGCCTTCGTGGCCGCCACGAGCAGCAGGGCGTCATCGCGCATCGGCGCCATGGCGACCACCGCCGCGTCGGTTTCCACGGTGAGCGACGACCAGTCACCGAGCTCGAGATGTCGCATCGCCCGCCGCGCTTCATCGCTGACGCCGCTGAGCTCGGCACCCACTTCCTGCGCGACGTCCCGGCCGTCCTGCGTCACGTACGTCCCCGCCATGACGAGCCCGGTGGCGTCGAGCAGCAGCGCCGTGTGCTCGCCGCCTTCGTTGATCTGGTCGAAGAGCCTGAGGTGCTCAGGGTCGTCACGGTCTGCGGGGTCCGCAGTGTCCTCAGTGTCCTCGGGGTGCACCTGTCGAGGACCCTGAGGACCCTGAGGAGCCTGTGCCCCCGCTTCCCGCAGTTTCACCCTCACCATTGCGAGCGCCGTCGCGACCGTCTCGTCTTCGCCGTCGAGCTCATGGGCCTCGCTCAGGTACGCCTGCGCTTCGACGTACCGTCCCTGCTTGAACAGGACGTAGCCCATCCCCTTGCGGGCGCCGAGGTGCGCGGGCGCTATCCGACGGACCATGTCCCACTCGTCGAAGGCGCGCTCGAGCTCCCCCCGGTCGACGGCGATGCGGGCGAGGAGGTCATGCGAGTCGGCGTCGTGCGGGTGCCGCTCGAGGCCGCGCACCGCGACCTTGAGCGCGAGATCGAGCTGCCCGGTCTTCCGCAGCGCTTCACCGAGCTGCAGGTAAACGGGGCTCGCGGGATCGCGGGCCAGTGCTTCGCTCAGGCGGCGAATGTCGTCAGCCATGCGCGCGCCCCGTCAACAATCCATGGAGCGCAGATGCGCTCGCCAATGCCTCGCGCACCCGAGCGGCGTCGCCACTGTTCGGTAGCATGCGGAGATAGCGTTCCCACGCCGCCATCGCTTCGCCGAGGTCACCGCGCGCAGCCGCGCAGTAACCCATCTCGACGTGCGTGTCGGGGTGAAGCGGATCGAGCTGCAGCGCTCTCCGGAGCTCCTCGGCCGCATCGTTGAGGCGACCCGCCTTGTTGAGCGCACGAGCCATGGCGACCCGCGCCTCGGCCATCTGCGGGTCGGCCGAGATCGCCTGACGCGCCGCCGCGAGCGCCCCCTCGACGTTGCCCGACTCGAGCAAGGTGCGCGCACGCTCGACGTGAGGCCGGGCATCCTCCGGCGCGCCGACGTGACGGGGCGTCACCAGCCGCGGGTCGCGCAGCTCGATGACGCCGGTGGTGACCATCCCGTAGACGATCTTGGCGATGTCGAAATCGCTCTGGCCCAGGCGCAGCGCGATCTCGCGCAGGTCCTTGGCCCCATCGATTTCCGCCAGCACTTCCCACTCGTTGGGCAGGAGGTCGAGGAGTGATGGGTGGTCCGCGCGCAAGGGCGCGAGCACCGGCACCACGCCGACGTGCGGCACCTTCCCCTCGATGCGCGACCACTCGTCGATTCGGCGCGCGCCTTCCATGAGAAGCGATTCGGTCGAGATGCGCACCGACGCTTCACTGGGCGCATCGGAGATCGGGCGTTCCTCGAACGAGAAGTACCCCTCGCGCCACGACATCAGCTCGAAGACCACCTCTTCGATGTGCAGGCGCACGTGCCGCTCGAGCTCCTTCGGCGTCACGGCCCCGATCTCCAGCAGAATCTCGCCCAGCCGCCGCACGTCGCCCTTCTGCTGCTGCGCGCGCGCCCGATCGAGATCGGCCTCCGTGATCTTCCCCGCTCGCACGAGCATGTCGCCCAGGCGGTGCGGATTGCTGCGAATGGACGCGAACACGACGGCGCCCCCGTCGAAGAAGACGGTACCCTGGTTGTCGCGCAGCGCCGAGACGACGCTCAACGCGCCCGTCTTCCGGCTCAGGTCGAGTAGCTGGAAGACGTCGTGGATGCCAAGCTCGCGCAGCGGTCCTTCGATCGGCATCGCTAGGCGACCTCCTCACGCGAGCGGAAGATCCGCTGCAGGTCAGCCGCGGTACGCGCATCGCGCCGGGCGCGGCGCGCGAATTCGCTGGCGGGCTCGACGTCCACCACGCGGTGCCACTTCGCGATCGCGTCGCGATACCGGTGCTGTTCGGCGAGGAGCACGCCCTGGTAATACAGCGCGCCCGCGTGATCGGGATCGAACCGCACGATCCGCTCGAAGGCCGTGCGTGCATCGCTCCGCCGCTCCAGCGTGAGCAGGGTCTCACCGAGGGCGAGCAGAGCATCGAGGTTGTAGGGGTCGCGCTTCAGCAGATCGACCAGCGGGGTGAGCGCTTCCTTCGCGCGGCCGAAGTTCCGGCGCACGGCGGCGAGCTCGAGCGTCGCCTCCACGTATGTGGGGACGGCCTCGAGCGCCGCGAGCAAATGCTCCTCCGCCTCCTTCGCCTGCCCGCGCTCGGCGACGAGCCGCGCCAGCTCGAATCGCACCACGGCGAAATCACGATCGAGATCGATGGCGTCACGATAGGCCGCGATCGCCCCTTCGACGTCTCCCACCGCGCGCGCGACGTCGCCGATCTTCTGCAGGACATCCGGGCGTGCCGGCGCGAGACGGCGTGCCTTGTCGAGATGCTCCAGCGCGCCGGCCGGGTCACCCTCGTCCGCGCGCGCCGACGCGGCGAGCAGCAGCCCCTCCACGCTCGTTCCATCGACCGCGAGCAGCTCCTCGGCGACGACGCGCGCCTCGGCAGCTCGGCCGAGCACGAGGAGCGCGCGCGTCTCGCCCAGCAGCGCCCGCGTCGGCACATGACCATTGTGGGCCCGCGCTTCGCGGTAGCGCTCGAGCGCTTCCCCGAACAGGCCCTGGCGTGTGAAAACATCGCCGAGCAGGGCGAGCCCTTCGCTGCGGTCTCCACCGCGGGTCATCGCGCGGCTGATCTCCGCGGACGCACGCTCGAGCAGCCCCTTGGTGAGGTAATCGACGGCCATCGCGTACGGATTTGCTTCTCCGGGGGCGGTCGTCTCCGCCGGCGCAGGCTTCAGCGACGTGAAGAGCGAGTCCAGGACACGCGCATCGAACGCGAACTCCTCGACGCTTTCGTCCTGTCGCTTCTCGCCGCCGAGGTCGGGAACGATCGAGAGATCGGGATCCTCGTACTCGAGATCGATCGCCAGCTCGAACTTCTGCGCGACGTAATACGGGTCGATCTCCAGCGCGCGCTTCGTCTCTCGCAACGCGCCCTCGAAGTCGCCGAGGTTGGAGAGCGCGAAGCTGAGGTTATAGTGCGCTTCGGCGTAGTCGGGGCGCGCCTGGATCGCGCGCCCGAACGCGTTGCGCGCGTCCTCGTACTTCTTGAGCTCGGCCAGCACGAGACCGATGCCATTCCAGGCGACCGGCTGCTCGGGCTCCACGGCGAGCACCTGGCGATACGCCTCGAGTGACAGTTGCAGCCGCTTTCCCTTGAAGAGCAGGAGCGCGAGGTTCAGCCACGCCTTGGTGAAGGCGGCTTCGATCCCGAGTGCGGCGCGGAAGGCGTCGATCGCCTCCTCGGTCTGGCCGCCGTGATACAGCGCGACGCCCAGATTGTTGTGCGCGATCGCGTAGCGCGGATCCGCCTCGAGGGCCGTTCGATAGCTCTTCGCCGCGTCGGCGTACCGCCCTTCCTGGTGCAACGCGACACCGCGCTCGGCCCAGAGCTTGGGGCTGCCCGGTTGCTCGGCGACCAGCTGCTCGTACAGCTCGTACGCGGCATTGGTGTCCTTCCGGAGAAGGTGCACCTCGGCCATGGCCTGCATGACGAGGAGGCGGTCCTCGCCCCGCTCGAGGGCGATGCGATACTCCCGCAATGCCTCGGCGTAGTACGCCTTCTGACGGAACGCGAGCCCGAGGTTGAAGTGCGCGAGCGTCTTCTCTTCCGCGACCTCGAGCCGTTCCGCCGCGCGGCGGCGCTGGTCGGGCAACAGCGACTCGTAGCGTGCGTCCTTGTAGCGCTCCAGCGAGAGGTTCGCCTGGGCGCGCGACAGGGTGGGATTCAGCGCGATCGCCTTTTTCTGCGCGGCGCGGGCATCCTCGTGGCGGCCCATGTCCCCGAGGACGAATCCCATGAGGTAGTGCGCGTCGGGATTGTCGGGATTGAGCTCGAGCGCGCGCTTCAGCGCCGCGAGCGCCTCCTCGTTGAGGCCGCGGTTGTAGATGACCTCGCCGAGGTAGAAGTTCACCACGGAGCTGTTGGGGTCGAGCGCGAGCGCGCGCTCGAACCACTGCTGCGCCTTCTCGAGATCTCCGCTGGCCTTCTCGGCCAGCCCGAGCTGCACGATCGCGCCGAGATCCTCGGGGTGGTGCAGCAGGAGCGCGCTGAACTCGCGCACCGCCTCGGTCACGTTGCCGAGGGACGCGTATGCGCGCCCGAGCTCCCAGCGCGCGTCGCGGTCGTCGGGCCGCTGGCGCAGTCGCTCCGTCAGCTCGGAGACGCGACGATCGTAGTAGCCGGTGTTGAAGTACGCGATCTCGAGGTTGCGCTGCGCCACCTGCATCTTCGAGTCGAGCTCGAGCGCGCGCGTGAACGCGGTCACCGCTTCCTCGTAGAGTCCCTTGTTGAAATAGAGAACCCCGAGGTTGTTATGCGCCCCCGCATCCGACGGATCGATCCGTCGAGCAAACGAGCGCAGGACCTCGCGGTCGCGCTCGGATGTGAGGACGGGGGTCATGTATCAGGCCAGTCGTACCGCGCGAAGGATGGCTTGCAGCGACGCGAGGTCGGGCAGCAGGAGGAAGAAGCCGCGGAGGTGCTCGTTCTGCTCCTGGAGGAAAAACTGGCTTTCGACGTAGAACACATGATCGCGATCGGTTCCGAACTGCAGGAACGCCGTCGACAGGATCGCCGAGGACATGTCGACGGCGAGGCTGGGCGGGGACGGCAGCAGCATGAGCCCCATGAACTCGCTGAGCGCGTTCATGTAGGCGCCGCTGAGAATGTTGCCCGCCTCCTTGATCGCCGACTGCTCGAGCGGCCCCATCTCCGTCGAGGAGCCGGCCGGCCGTCGCAGCATCAGCTCGGCCAGCCGCATTGCCGTCGGCCGCGGGAAGACGAGCAGCGTGCGGCCGGTCAGGTCGCCCACCATGTGCATGAGCACCGCGGCGATCGGTTCCTCCGGCTCGCTGATCTGCGTCGGCACATCCTCGAGCGAGGCGATGTTGATCGTCGGCACGCTGATCATGATCGTGCTTCCGGTCATTTGCGAAAGCGCGGTCGCCGCATGCCCGGCGCCGATGTTGGCGACCTCGCGCAGCGCATCGAGCTGGACGGCCTTCAACTCCTTGATGTCGTTCATTCCCTCTCCTCTACAGAAGGCTGCCCACGTCCACGATCAGCGCGGGCGCCCCATCGCCCAGGATCGTCGCGCCGCTGAACAGCGCGGCTGCATTTCGAACGGCGTCGAACTGCTTCACCACGATGTCCTGCTGTCCCGCCAGCTCGTCGACGACGAGTCCTGCCCGACGCTCGCCGACTTCGAGCACGATCACCTGCGGCATCCGCGCGCCGTCGGCGGCGAGGCCAAGCAGCGAGCGGAAGCGCACCAGCGGAAGAACGTCGTCCCGGAGCATGAGCACTTCGTGCCCCTTCACCGATTTGAGCGCGGCACCCTCGAGCTCCACCGTCTCGTTCACGTGCGTCATCGGCACCGCGAACGTGTCGCCATCGACGCGAACGAGCAGCGCGCGCAGAATCGCCAGCGTGAGCGGCAGCCTGAGCGTCACCGTCGTTCCCTTCCCGGGAATGGAGCGAATCTCCACCGAGCCGCCCAGGGAGCGGATACGGGCGTGCACGACGTCGATGCCGACGCCCCTGCCCGAGATGTCCGTGACGCGCTCGGCAGTCGAGAAGCCCGGCCGCGAAATGAGGCGAATGAGGTCGTCATCGCTGAGCTCGGTGCGTCCCGTGTCGACGAGGCCAAGGTGCCGTGCCTTGGCGAGCACGCGATCCCGATCGATCCCCCGGCCGTCATCGCTCACGCGTATGGTGATCGACGAGCGCTCGCGCGCCGCGGACAACACGAGCCGCCCCGTCGGCGGCTTCCCCGCCGCCACCCGCTCCGTGGCCGACTCGAATCCGTGGTCGATCGCGTTGCGCAGCAGGTGAACGACGGGATCGCCGATCTCGTCGAGCATGGAGCGGTCGAGCTCGATCTCCTTCCCTTCGATCGTGAACTCGATCTGCTTGCCGAGGGAACGCGCCGAATCGCGCACGAGTCGCGGGAAGCGGTCGAAGACCTGCCACACCGGCACCATGCGGCTGGCCATGATCTGATCCTGCAAATCGGACACGAGCCGCGACGCCTCGGTGACCGCCTCGGTGAGCGCGGGATCATCGCGGGTAATCGCGAGCTGAACGAGGCGGCCGCGGGTGATCACGAGCTCGCCGATGAGGTTCATCAGCGCATCGAGCCGTCGAAGATCGATGCGGACGTTCCGCGACGAGCGCGCGCGTCCCGATTCCGCGGCCTGCGCTGCCGCGCGCGCCTTGAGATCGTCGATGTCGACGCGATCGACATCGCCGGCCGCACGGAGCGCGGTTGCAACGTCGCCGGGCGGCATCTCGGTCTCGAGACGGATGGCGAACTCACGCTCGAACTGCTCCGCCTGGAGGGCCTCCACCGGAGGGACGACCTCCACCACACGCCCTAACGATTCGGCGCGCCTCACCACCACGAAGGCGCGCACACCGCGCAGCGGAACGTTGGCCGCGAGCCGGATGCGGATGAGGAGCTGCGAAGGCGCTGCAGGCGCTGCAGGCGCTGCAGGCACTGGAGGCGCTGCAGGCGCTGGAGAAGCGCTGGAAGGAATGCTGGTCACCGCGGGGAATTCCCCGCTCATGCGGCCCATCGCGCGCAGGCGCTCGACCACCGGCGCGGCGTCCGCGGTCGCATCCTGTCCGCGGACCGCCTGCTCCACCGACGTCTCGAGCACATCGGCCGCCTCGAACAGGGCGTCCATGACCGTCGGCGTGATCTTCCGCTCCCCGCGTCGCACGGAGTCGAGCACGGTTTCGAGCTCGTGCGTCAGTGTCGCAACCGCCTCGTACCCCATCGTCGCGCTCATCCCCTTCACCGTGTGGACGGCGCGGAAGATCGCGCTCAACGGCTCCGCAGCCGTTGGGTCGCGCTCCAGCTCCAGCAGCAGGTGGTTGATCGCCGAAAGGTGCTCTCGGCTCTCGGTGGGGAAGAGGTCGGCGTAGCGGGTGAGGTCCATGCGCGTAGGGGTCAGGAGTCAGGAGTCAGGAATCAGGGGGTGTCAGGGTGAAGGTTCGAGGAGTACGCTCACGCAAACCCTGGCTCCTCAACCCTGAACCCCCCTGACTCCTGACTCCTGACTCCTGACCCCTCTTATCCAAGAACTCTTTGTACCGCTTCCAGCACTCGACTCGGCTGAAAGGGCTTCACGACGAAATCCTTCGCGCCAGCTTGAATCGCTTCGACCACGAGCGCCTGCTGCCCCATGGCGCTGCACATGAGAACCTTCGCGTTGGGGTCGAGCTTCGTGATCTCACGCACCGCATCGATCCCGCCCATGTCCGGCATCACGATGTCCATCGTTACGAGATCGGGTCGCAGCTGCTTGTACTTCTCGACGGCCTGAACGCCCGTCTCAGCCTCCCCGACGATCTCGAAGCCGGACTGCTGCAGGATG
>JAICOJ010000174.1 GCA_025930755.1 Gemmatimonadaceae bacterium | reverse complement strand
GGGTCTGATCGAATCAGCGAGCGGGGATAGCGAGCGAGATCGGTGAGGCCCTCGGGTGGCGTGGCGCGATAGGGCGGGAAGGTGACGTACGTTCCGACGATTACCGTCAGCCAGAGCATCAGGGCAACCGAGACCATGAGCCAGGCGAGGTAGCGCGACTGCCGCTGCTCCGCGGCGGCATCGCCGACCGGGTGCATCGCGCGCAGGGAGAAGAGGGCGGCGGCAAGGCCCATCAACGCGGCGCCGCCCAGGACGATTCCGTGCACCATCGTCCAGATGCTTCGGCCGCTGAATAGAAGCGTTTCCATGGCGTCGTGCGCTCGCGTGCGGCGACTACCGCCGCTGGCCCAGGGTGACGATCGCGTCGGCTCCATCACGCTCAGCGGCTTCGAGAATGGCGCGAGGCGAATCATCCGTGACCGTCACGAGAATTTCGGTGCGCATTCCCGCGGCGCGCAATCGCGCCACACTGCCGCACAGATGGCTCTCGGCGGCCGCCACCATCTCACGCTCTCCACGGTCCTCCACTGCGCCCGCGTACGCAGGCTGCGAGACGAGAGCAGGAGTCAGCGTACGCACGATTCGAAGGCTGGGGTGGCCCAGTCTGCCCAGACGCAGGGCGAGTGTCTGAACGTCCTCGGGGCGCTCCGTGCCATCCACCGCCAGCACGATCCGCTCGAGCGGGACCTGGCGAGGGACGTACTCGCCCGGTTCTCCTCGCGCCAGGATGACCGGACACGCCACGTGATGCGCCACGACCGCGGCGACGCTTCCGAACTGCCGTCGCTCGATGCCGCTGCGGCCATGCGTCGTCATCACGATGAGATCCGCGTTCACCCGATCGGCGTAGTCGGCGATCGCCAGCGCCGGCGAGCCGTCGAGCACGACGTCCACCGTCTCATGGTTGCTTCCCTCCCGGATCCATCCCGCCAGCTCGTGCACGTACCGGGCGTCCGCGGCACGCGCAACCGAATCCTGCGCTGGGGCAGCGTCGCGCCGGACGTGCACCCGCACGAGATGCAGCCGTGCACCGCACTCGGTTGCGATCCAGCCTGCCGGTCCAATCGCGCATTCGGCAAGGCTGGATCCGTCGAGCGGGACAACGATGTCGTGAAACATGGGCGGGCTCTCAGCTGACGTGGTGACTCCTGTAGACGTAGCGCGGGCTCTCGAGCATCCGCTTCGCGACCGCACGCGCAATGTCCAGCGAGCTCACGATGCCGACGAGCCGGTTGCCGTCGATGACGAGGACTCGGTGGGCCCGCGCGCGCTGCATCGCGTCCGCGGCGACTCGCGCATCCACTGAAGGGGCGAATGCGACCACGGCGCGGCTCATCGCCTCGGCGACGGTGTGAACGGCCAGAAGATCCCACGCCGCGGCATTGGTCGCGTTGAAGCGCTCGGTGACGTCGGCCCCCGCGTTCGACCACAGATCGACGAAGTACGCGGCCGGGGTCTCCGTTCCGTCATCGAGCCCGCGGGGCTCGTCCTCCTCGCCATTGGTCACGTCCGGGACGCCGGGAGTCGTGGAAAGGAACTCGAGGATGTCCATCGCGGACAGCACGCCGACGACCTTGTCTGCCTCGACGACCGGCGCACCACTGACGTGGCGCGCGGTGAGAATGTCCAGCGCATCGCGCAGCGACATCCCTGGATCGAGTGTCACGACCTCGCGCGTCATGATGTCGTGTAGCCTGAGCATGTGGATCTCCAGCGGATCAGTGAAGGAGCAACCTCCACGTCGCAAGCTAGAGTCCCGGCGTCGTCCGTCTGTCGGCGAAAGGACGTAGCGCTGTAGGGGAATGTCAGATTCCTAGGGCGGGCCAAGGCGGATGCGCGCGTCCAGGGCGAGCACGCCGCGCGGCAGCGCGAGGAGGGGGTTAATGTCCATCTCCTCGATCTCGGGGTGATCCTCGGCGAGCTGTGCAACGAGGCGCAGGGTGCGCTCGAGGGCGACGCGATCGGCTGGAGGCTTCCCCCGAATGCCCTCGAGCAGCGCACGCCCGCGGATCGCGGTCAGCATGTCGCGCGCATCGAGATCGCTCAGCGGGGCGACGCGGAACACGATGTCGCGCAAAGCCTCCACGAAGATGCCTCCGAGGCCGAACATTACGAGTGGGCCGAAGAGCGGCTCGCGAGAGACTCCGACGATCGTCTCCGTCCCACCACTCGCCATGCGCTGCACGAGCACGCCATCGATTCGAGCGCGCACGTCTGCGCGCGCCACGCTCGCGAGGATGTCTCGATAGGCGTTCCGGAGATCGGTCTCGCCATCGATGCCGACGCGAACGCCGCCGATGTCGGTTTTGTGGCTGATGTCGCGTGAGACGACCTTGAGCACCACCGGATAGCCCAGCTCGCCAGCCGCCCGAACGGCCTCGTCGGCGTCGCGCGCGAGGCGCGCCTCGGCGACGGGAATGTCGTACGCCGCGAGCAGCTGCAGCGCCTCGATCTCCGACAGCTTCGCCCGTCGTTCGCTCCGCGCCCGCTGGATGATGTCGGCGGCGACGGCGTGATCGCCTGGAATTCGCTCCGGTGCCGCCGTCGGGCGTGCCACCCATTCACGCTGGCGGGCGAGCGCGCCGAGCGCGCGCGCCGCGGACTCGGGGAAGATGTAGGCTGGAATCCCCGCCTCGTGCAGCTCCGCGCGTCCCTGGGGGAGACCTTCCTTCCCCATGAGAACGGCCACGACTGGTTTGTCCGACTGCGTCTGTGCGGCGGCGACGATGGCCTCCGCCACATCCTGCTGCCTAACGCCGAGCGGGGGACCGAAGATCGCGACGACCGAGTCCGTGCGGTCGTCGGCGAGGAGCGCTTCGAGCGACCGCCGGTAGCTCGACGCGGTGGCGGACGCAATCATGTCGAGCGGATTGCGAATGGAGGCCTCCGGCGGAAAGAGCGGCGTCAGCGCCTGGACCGTCGCGGGGCTGAGCTCGCCAAGCACGAGCCCGTGGGCCTCGAGCGAATCCGCGGCGAGGATGCCGGGGCCGCCGGCGTTGGTCACGATGGCGGTCCGGCGCGACCGTGGCAGGGACTGGCCGGCGAAGGCCATGGCAATGTCGAAGAGCTCTTCGACCGATCCGGCCCGAAGCGCTCCCGCCTGGGCGAGCAGTGCATCGACCGCCGCGTCGCTGGCGGCAAGGGCTCCGGTGTGTGAGGTCGCTGCCCGTGCACCCACCGATGAGCGTCCGGACTTCAGGATCACGATGGGTTTGCGCTTCGTGAGCCGCGAGGCGATGTCGAGGAAGCGGCGCGGGTTTCCGAAGTTCTCGACGTACATGAGGATCACGTCGACGGTCGCGTCATGCTCCCACTGCGCGAGCAGGTCGTTGCCGCTCACGTCCGCCTTGTTCCCCACCGAGACGAACTGCGAGATCCCGATTCCGTACTCTTTGGCGTAGTCGAGGACGCTCAATCCCATCGCGCCCGACTGGGAGACGAAGCCGACGCGACCCCGTGGCGGCATTGTCGGCGCGAAGGTGCCGTTCATCGAGATCTCGGGGTCGGTATTCAGGACGCCCATGCAGTTGGGTCCGATCATTCGAATACCGCGATCACGCACGAGGTCGCGCAGTACGCGCTCTCGCTCCGCACCTTCGCCTCCCACCTCTCGAAACCCCGCCGAGATGACGACGAGGCCCCGGACACCCGCGTCGGCGCACTGCTGGGCGACGGCGAGCACGTGCTCCTTCGGCACGGCGATGATCGCGAGGTCTATCGGCGCGCCCACCGCCCCGACGCCGGGATACGCACGGATCGAATGGATGGATGACGCTTTCGGATTGATGGGGTGAACCGCACCCGTGAACCCGTGTCGCACGAGGTTGGCGACGATCTGGTGGCCGATCGTGTCCGCGGCGCGGGATGCCCCGATGACGGCGATCGAGCGGGGCTTGAGGATGGGATCGAGCGCGCCAACGGTCAGAGGATTTCCTCGGGAAAGGCCGGCTGGACTCTACCGTCGTCCGCGCTGAAGCGACAGTCGGGTAGCGCGCGCCGCGTGTCAGCAAAACCCTGAGGCGTACTCCGGCAATCACTGATAACACCCGGGTGAGGAGCGATCGCATCGTGCCAGAGGATGGCGAATGGTCCCCCACTGGAGGCTCGTATGAGAAGGATTCTCTTGTCACTCGCGGCGATGTCCACCCTGGCGTGCGTTACGCTTCCGCCTCCGATTCCCGTGGGGCACCGTCCGACCGACGTCCTCATGCTCGGGGGCGAATGGCGCGGTGACTTCGCGAGTGAGGATGGGCAGCGGGGGGGCACCATCGCGTTCATCCTCGAGGTGAACAACGACACCGCGAGTGGATCGGCGCTTCTGAAGCCGGTGGCGTACCTCCCAGCACTGGCCGGGGCATCGGCTCCAATGCGCACGGAAGCGCGGACGATCGTCCAGAGCCCGATGCATTTCGTCAGCGTCACGGACGGCGTCGTCGCCGGCGTGGTGCCCGCGTTCTTCGACGCCGACCGCCTGACCGTCGTGCAGATGACGTTCGT
Source organism: Gemmatimonadaceae bacterium (assembly GCA_025930755.1). Classification (GTDB taxonomy): domain Bacteria; phylum Gemmatimonadota; class Gemmatimonadetes; order Gemmatimonadales; family Gemmatimonadaceae; genus JAICNG01. Next base: position 1,659 of record JAICOJ010000174.1, on the reverse strand, counting down.
GGGACGGATGCGGAGCTGGGATGTCCTGGAGGGAACGTACGTAACGCTGAGCACCGGCGCTCGCGTCGAGGAGCGCGGCACGTGGCGCGTCGTGCGCCGGTAATCGACACCGGGGAGGCTCCATGAACGGCGTTCACATACATCTGCTGCTGAATCACGTTCCGGTGATCGGCATCGTCATCGGAGCGGTCGTGCTCGCGCTGGGCGTCTGGCGCCGCAACGATTCCTGGACACGGCTTGCCCTGGGTCTCTTCGTTGTCGTCGCCCTGGCGTCGCTGGCGACGATGCTGACCGGCGAAGGCGCGGAGGAAGCGGTCGAGCGGCTGCCGGGAGTGACGGATGCGATCATCGAGCCGCACGAGGACGCGGCGAAGCTGGCCTCGATCGCGGCGTACCTGTTAGGCGCCGTGTCGCTGGCCAGCCTGATCTGGGTGCGTGGGCGGGTGCTGCCGCGCGCGCTCACGGTGACGGTGGTGCCGCTCGTGCTGCTCGTCACCGGGCTCATGGCGTACACGGCGAATCTGGGCGGGCAGATCCGCCACACGGAGATCCGCGCCGGGGCGGTCGTCGAGGTGGACGACGACCGTGGGCGTCGCGGAGGGGACGACATCGAGCACTGACGCCAAGGCTCGCAGCGGCAAACGTCAAAAGATTTTCTACCGCAGAGGACGCGGAGCACGCAGAGGTGAACCCTAAAAGCACGTTGATGTCTTCGCGTTGCGGGTCTCTCTGCGCCCTCCGCGTCCTCTGCGGTAAAAAAAGCACTTCACATTCCGAGGCTACGCTCTAAATCACGCGGTCGCGAGCGTCTCTCCTCGCCTCGAGAACAGTATGATCGGTACCGCGATCATGGCGGCGATGGTGAGGCCGAAGTCTTCAGGGACCCCCAACTGCACTGCCGCGACGGTGGCAATGCCCGACCACAGCGCCGGGATGATCACGACCTTCCTCGGCAGAGCGGGCTCGGCCCAGAGCAGCAGACCAAGGGTAAAGATGGTCGTCGGGCACGGCACGCCGAACGTCGGCACCGCGGGATACCGGTGGCCGGCGAGAAGCCCAACAACAGGGTAGAGCACGAGAGCATAGAGGATGAGCAACGCGCCGGTAGCTCCCACACCGTCGTGCCGGACGCGGACTGTGACGCGCTTCTCGCGAGTGCCTAACCAGACGAAGAGCGCTGCCTGCACCACGGACACGCCGCCAAACAGGGAGGCCGCGGGGTTGATGTGACGGAAGAAGGCAAAGTGGTACACCACGCCCGTCCATACCCAGAGCAGCGCCATCACGAGCATCGCGATCCGACCTGCATTCCGGTGCGACCGGATTGCGAGTACGACCACGACGAGGCCGGCGGCCACCAGGAGAAACTGAAGTGGCCACACGGCTTCGTTGTAGCGCCGAAATACCTCGAAGAACTCGCCAGCCGTGAATGGCATGGCCTGCGCTCACACAAATCCGAGGTGACGCCCCACGAGCAGCGCGGCAATCAATACCGCGTTGACGGCCACGCCCATCCGTGACTCGGGCCACCAGATCACGCTGAGCACGAGCGAGGAGACGGCCGTCGGCATCGCCATGGACACCCACCACTCCGTGTTCATCATGGCGCCCGCGGCAACCAGACCGAACGCCAGCGCGGCGAGCAGCCACAGCACCCCC
>JAICOJ010000177.1 GCA_025930755.1 Gemmatimonadaceae bacterium | reverse complement strand
GATGCCATGGTTGCCGCTGCTCGTGCTGCTCGTGACTGTGCTGCTGGCGCTGCTGATCTTCTGGATCATGGGGCCGGGTGGAGCGCCGGTGGCGCTCGTCGTCGCAGCGATCGGGCTGGCGATCTTTGCACTGCTCCAGTACTGGCGTCGTCTCATGGCGAAGGCGGACACGATCGACGATCGCGTCGCGACTCCCGCCGATGTCGACGACCTGCCGCGCAGCCCCGGCTTCACGATCGCAGAGCCTGGGCAAGATCCCACACCGGCGATTGGCGCATCAGACAGCGTGCAGGCGCAGCGCTTCAAGACCGGCATTCGTCAGGCACGGACGCTCATCTCTGCTACCGTCGCCGCTGCCGACAAAGCCGCGCAGGCCGAGGGGCCGCGCGCGGCGATCAGCTTCGCCTCCATTGCGCGGACCGTGGTCGATCGGATCAACCCCGACATGACCGTTCCGCGCCGCACCCTCGCCGGCATCAAGCTGCCGCCGCGCCTCGCGCCGCTCGTCGTCGAGCAGTTCCTCGAGCCGTTCGCGTATCCGGTGTTCGACGTGCCCATGTACAAGCCGCTGGCGGCGATCTCATCGGAGCTGTTCCTGCCGAACCTCGATCTCATCCCACAGAACACCGTCACGCTCCTCGAGACGAACCAGCCCTTCATCGAAGCGTACATGGTCGGCTTGAATCACGAGTTCGCGCGCGAGCTGTTGTGGCGGGAGTATCCCACCGACCAGCGCGGGAGCTACTTCCGCCAGTTCTGGGACGTCAGTGTGTACCTCGATCCCGCCCCGTCGGCCAGCGCCGACGCCCAGAAGGAGAAGCTGCGCGACATTCCGCCGCTCCACCGGTGGTCGCGCGCATCGAAGCTCGGGGATCACGATCATCGCGAGGAGGGCGGCGCCAAGGAAGACGAGGTCGTCCTGACAGTGCGCGGCGAGCTGCTGAAGAAGTATCCCAACGCCGTGATCTACGCGCACCGCGCGCGTTGGCAGACGACGCCGAATGGAAGCCTCGACAATACGAAGGAGCGACAGCTGGAAACGCTCACGGCGACGGAAGAGGACGCGCCTCCGCGCAGCAAAGTGCGCGCACCGCTCTACGAAGCCAAAGTCGATCCCGACATCTACTTCTTTGGATTCGACCTCACGGCGGAGGCTGCACGTGGCGGCAAGGGCGACAATCCGAACGACGATCCCGGGTGGTTCTTCGTGATCAAGGAGCGTCCGGGGGAGCCTCGGTTCGGATTCGATGTCACCAAGAACGCGAACGTCCACGTGTGGAACGATCTCGCATGGGATGACGTGCTCCCCGCCGCCCCAGGCAACGGGTACGTGAGTATCGACAACGCCATGACCGCGATCGAGGTGATCGCGCCCACCGCCGCCGAGGACCAGGAGAAGGTCGAGCAGCATGGGGATGACGTCGCGGTCAAGTGGAACAAGGACATGAACGCGGCAGACGTGGCCTACGTGCTCTATCAGGCTCCCGTCATGGTCGCGATTCACGCCGCCGAGATGCTGAGACGCGAGGGAGAATGAGCCCCGACGCAAAGCGGCAGGAGTTCGCGAAAGCGCAAGCGACGGTCGCCGACGCTGCCCGACAGGCCGAGCAAGCGCGGCTGTCGCTGTTCGACGCCACGGAGCGCGTGCGGCGGGCGGACCGCGCCGGCCGTCCAACCGACAGGGTGAAGGCGACGGCGCGTGCCCGCGCCGCGGAAGCCGCCGAAGCGGCGGCCGCATTCAACGCGCAGCGTACAGCCTTCGAGGCGTTCACCGATCCGCGGAAGAATGCATCGAAGCTCGACGACCGCACGCCATTCCTCCTCTTTCCGCTTCGACTCGAGACGCGGTTCCGCACGCTGACTTCCGCATCTGGCGCGTTACGGCAGGAGCTGTGGGTCCGCATCTATCCCGACGACTGTATCATCGACTCGTTCGAGCCGCTCCCCTCGGAAACGGAGATTGCCAGCGCACAGCGCTATTGGGCGCTGATGTGGAGGGCGCGCGGTTCCGAGGCACAGGAGCGCGCGGCGTGGCGCGGCCTGGTGGCAAGCCATGGAGCCGGCCGCGCGGCGTGGCTGCACGACAACTACACGCCGACGAACGCGGCCGCGAAGCCCGCGCCCGGCGCCGCGAACACGCTCGTGCTCGTCATTCCAACCGAAGAACCGCTCGTGGGCACGGAGCTCAGCGCGGTCCGCGACTTCTGGATCGCGATCTGGAAGGCCGATGGCAAGCTTGCGGAAACACAGGCGGCTCTCAACACGCTTCGCGGAGCAGTGGGTGGTGATGCGCGCGCGCAGGAGGTCATTGACGGGTATGAGCCAGTCAACCTCTCCGACCCGCCGCCAGCAACGTTCTCGCGTGCACAGGCGGTCGTATCGGTGACGTTCGTCGAGTTTCCGAAAACGGAGGAGCTGCCGGCCCGCCTTCAATCGTGGAGTCAGCCGGCGCGCGCTCGCGTGCTCCCCGATCGATTCGTTCTGCTCGGTTACCTGGGCGGTGCCCAGGTGATCGACGAGCTCAGGAAGCCCATTCCCTGGCCGCTCACGGTCGGTCCCGACCCGCAGGCGCCGCCTAACAAGCAGGTCCGGCAGGAGAACGGGGAGATCGTGCCGGGAGACGACCTCAAATGGCTCGTCGATTTCGAGACCGCCGTGAGCGTCGGCATGGGGTTCCGCGTGGCGATCTCGCAGGAGGTCGCGACGCGCGGCCTCGATCGGCTCATGGTGATCGGGCTGCGTCTCTCGGCGGGCGCGGACGAAGGGAAACGCCTGCTCGAGGAGCTGCTGGCTCACCACCGTGATGGGACGTCGGGTCTGAGCGTGCTGCGTCAAGGCACGCCGACGAACAACACCGAAGAGGAAGGCTCCGGATATACGCGCACCGAAGAAGCCGACGCGAGCTTCGACGAGCGGCGCAACCCGGGTATCGCGCTGAGCCCCGGTAGCCCCTGGCGCCAGAAGCGCGATGGCGAGTGGCTGGCCGAGGCACTCGGCATCGATCCGACGATACTCGAGCGCGTGGGCGGCAGCCACAACACGGAGCAGATCGAGGCGCAGGCGATGAACATCGCCCTGTGGCCCGCGACCATTGGCTACAGCTTCGAGACGATGCTTCATCCGCTGGTGGACGCCGACGATGCCGATGGGCTCCGCTGGTTTTACGAGCACTTCGTCACCGGACGGGGATTGCTTCCGGCGCTTCGCATCGGACGCCAGCCATACGGGGTGCTCACGACATCGGTGACATCGCGCCTGCAGTGGCCGACCGCCAAGGAGCTGATCGCCGTTCCGAACATCGACACCCCCGACAACTACAAGCAGACGCTCGCTCGCGTGAACGCCGTGCTCGGTGTCATGAGCTCCGACTGGTCCGGCATGGCACAACGCGTCTCACATGTCGGCAAGACGGGCGACTCTCATCAGATCCTGCTCGATATTCTCGGGCTTCACGCCACTTCGGTGGAGTACGACCAGCGGTACGCTCAGAGTGTGGAGGACCTGTACAACCGCCTGCGTTTTCTCGGATGGGGCGCGGAATTCATGGCGGCTCTCCTCGCCGAAGACTACGCACAGAACGGGATGAGTCTGCTTGCGCGGCTTGGATACCTCGATGACACTCGGCCGGACATCATAAATCGCCTCTTCCTCAGTGCAGCTGACCCGTTGAAAGGCCCATTCGTGGAAGAGGCACCGATGTCGGAGCTCGATGGGCTTCACGACAGCACGACGGTCCCGTCCAACTACATCGAGTGGCTGCACGCGGCCGCGAGCAGCTCACTCGACACGCTTCGTGCCGAATCAGGCTTTGTCGGAAACAAGCCGCCCAAGGCCCTGTTGTACCTGCTGCTGCGCCATGCGCTCCTCCAGGCGTATTGGGACTCGAGCCTCCGCCTCACTCACGCCGTAGGAAGGATGGACACCGCCGGGATCAAGGCGGCGCGTCGCGAAGCGCCTTTCATTCACGTGAATCCCGAATCGGCCGGAAGCGAAAGCCGGTGGCGCCCCCTGTACCGCGCGGACGATCAGATCACCGGCAGTGCCGGGATGCGTGTCGCCGACTTCGTCACGAATTCCATCGGCACCCTCCCGCAGGTGGACTACCTCACCCGAATGCTCGACGCGCTGAACGCGATAAAGGGCCTGCCGACCGCCCGCCTCGAGCGCCTGTTCGCCGAGCACCTGGATACGTGCAGCTATCGCCTCGATGCGTGGCAGCAGGGCCTGCTCGGATACGCCCTCGCATCCATGCGCTACGGACACCCTACCGACGCGACGCCCGTACGCGATGGTGTATTTCTCGGGGCGTTCGGATGGCTGGAAGATGTCAGACCGAAGAACCGGCAGCTCACGCCCGTGCAGCCTAACGCCGACCTCGACGCATCGTTCTTCGCCAGCGGCCGTCCACCGCTCATGCGAGACTCGAGCAACGGCGGGTACGTGCACGCCCCCTCGCTCAATCAGGCGGTGGCGGCAGCCGTGTTGCGCAGCGGCTACCTCGCCAACGCCGGGACCGCGAACCCAACGACTCTCGCCGTGAACCTTTCGTCCCGGCGCGTGCGCCTCGCCATGTCGATTCTGGACGGAATTCGGCAGGGCCAGAGTCTTGGCGCTCTTCTCGGTTATCAGCTCGAGCGCGGTTTGCACGACAACCACGCCATCGCCGAAGTCGACACGTTCATCTACGCCCTGCGCAAGAAATTCCCGCTCCGCGCCGATCGGCATCCCGACACCAGCACCGCGGGCGACGTTCCCATCGAGGTGATCGAAGCGCGCAACGTCGTGGATGGACTGCGACTGGTGAATCACGTGAAGGAGCTCCCGTCGGCGGCTTATCCCTTCGGCCTCGATCTGCCGGCGGCGACGCTGGCCCAACGCCAGGCGATCGACGCGGAGGTGAACAGACTGCTCGACTCCACGGACGCCGTCGCGGACTTGAAGATCGCCGACAGCGTGTATCACGCCGTGCAGAGCAACTACGATCGCGTGGCGGCGACGCTCGATAGCTCGGGTAGCGGACAGCTGCCCACCGAGCCGGCGGTCGTCGAGACTCCGCGCAGCGGACGGACGATCGCGCATCGCGTGGCGCTGCATCTCGAGTCCGGGATCGACGAGACTGTCTCCCCCGTGCCGGTCGTCGCGGTAACGCCGCGCGCGCGGCTCGAGCCAGCGCTCAACAGCTGGTTGGCGAAGCTCCTTCCGCTGCCGGCGCAGGTAGCCTGTACCGTCGAGTGGTTCGATCCAGCGACCAACGGTCTGCGCACGCGGCCCGTCACGCAAGAAGAGCTTGGTCTCCAGCCCATCGATCTCCTGTACGTGGCATCGCTGGAGAGCCAGCAGGCGATGACCGAGCTCGACGAGCGAATTCTGTTGTACGCGCACGACACCTTCGTCCCCCGGCCCGACTGCGCGGTGACGATCCATTATCGGACGCCGATACCTGGCTCGATGACCTTCTTCCGTCTCGCGGCGCTGATTCGCAGCCTGCGGGAGGTACTGCTCCAGTCTCGTCCGCTCGTACCGACGGACGCTGTCCCGCAGAGTCGCGCATCGAGCACCATGGATGGGTTGGTGAAAGTGAAGTCGGCGCGCGTCACGAAGGTGCGTGACGACCTGGCGACGCTCCGCGACGATCTCGTCACGTTCCGCGATGCGGTCAAGCCGCTCCACGAGCCCGCAGTGCTTTCCGCGCAGATCGTCGCGGCCATCGACAATCAGCTCGATACCTTCGTCGCGCTGCTCGTCCGCGCGCGCACGTTCGGTGTGGCGCAAACGGGTTGGGCCTTCGCGCTCGATTTCAAACGCGAATACTTCGAGTCTGTTTACCGGGACGTCGGCGCCCTGGTCGCTCGGTGGACCACGCGCCTCGCCGAGTGCGACGCATTGCTCGCGACCTACGACGGCGACGCCACCCTCGGAACGCCCGAGCGTTATGCGCTTCTCAAGGAAGCCGAGCAGAAGGTGCGGCGGTACGTGACGATTCCGCCGCCCCTTCCCGTGCTGTCGTATCGAACGGCGGTCGGCAATGCGCGCAACACGTTCGCCGCGCGCCTCACGGCCTTCCAGGCGATTCTCGCCCTGGCGACCCAATCGCTCACCGCCG
>JAICOJ010000243.1 GCA_025930755.1 Gemmatimonadaceae bacterium | reverse complement strand
TCCTCCATCCCTTCCGCGAACAGCACGTGCATCATGCCGAGCGCGAGGGCGGCGTCGGTGCCGGGCCGGATGCCGAGCCAGTCATCGCACTGCGCCGCGGTCCGCGTGCGAAGGGGATCGATCGCGATGATCGGGGCGCCCTTCTCGCGCGCCTGGAGCACGAACGGCCACAGGTGCGGATTCGACGTGAGCGTGTTCGTTCCCCACAGGAGAACGAGATCGCTCTCGGGGAGGCCTTCGCCGTCGGCGCCGATGTTCGCGCCGACCGTCATCCGCATCCCCACCGTGCCCGCCATCGAGCAGATGGTCCGATCGAGCTTCGAGGCGCCGAGCAGGTGGAAGAATCGCCGGTCCATCGACGAGCTCTGGACGAAGCCCATCGTGCCCGCGTACGAGTACGGCAGAATCGCCTGCGGCCCATCCGCCGACCGCGCGATGCTCGTCAGGCGCTCGGCGATCTCATCGAGGGCGTCGTCCCACGAGATCGGCTCGAAGCGCCCTTCGCCCTTGCGACCGATGCGACGCAGGGGACGCAGCAGCCGCTCGGGATGATAGGTGCGCTCGAGGTAGCGATTGACCTTCGTGCAGAGAAAGCCCTGCGTGAAGGGATGGTCGGGATCGCCGGCGACCCTGGTGGCGCGGCCGTCCTCGACGGTCACGAGCATGGCGCAGGTGTCGGGGCAGTCGTGGGGACAGGCTGCTCGGACGATGGTCGGAGCCATAGCTGAACAATATAGGGATCGGGAGTCAGGAGTCAGGAGTCAGGGGGTGTCAGGGCAATGGTCGGAGGAGAACGGCACACGCGAACCCTCGCACCGCGACCCTGACCCCCCTGATCCCTGACTCCTGACTCCTGACCCCTAATCCACCGGAGGTGGCAGCAGCTTCCGCGCGATCTCTGCCCCCTTGTCCATCCCCTGAGCCCCCAGAAGCGCGACGAGGTCCCCTCGCGCCGCCCCTTCCAGCGTCTTCGTCACCGCTCCCTCGAGCGTCGGCTCGTAGATGAAGCGCACGCCGCGCGCCTCCAGCGTCCTCAGCACGATCTCGCGCTCGTCATCCTCGACACGGTCGCGCTCGCTCGCGTGATCCTCGCTCGAAGTCACCACCAGCGTCGCGATCGTCGGCTCGATCTCCCGCGCCAGCGCCTCGGCGTTCCGCTCGTTCACCTCGGTGCCGCGCGAGCCGCGGATCGCGTAGGCGACGCGCAGATTGTGGTGCGGAATCGACCGGATCGCCTCGAACACGGCGCGGATGCTCTCCGGATTCCCGACGGTGTCGTCGAGCACGACCGGACCATCCTCGTAGAAGATGTGCATGCGCCGGTGCATCGGCTCCACGTCCGTCAGCGCGAACGCGATCGTCTCGGCCGGCACGCCGGCGATGAGCGCCGCGGTTGCCGCGAGAGCTGCGTTCGCCACCTGCTGGCGACCGAGAATCGGAAGCGCCAGGGGAATCGTCTGCGCCGGAACTTCTCCGCCGTCCAGCACGGGCAGTGGACGACGCACCTGCAGGGCGAACGTCGAGCCCTCGACACCCATGCGCACGCGCTCGACGTGCACCGCCGCGCTCGCCCGTGCGCGAAGGGAGACGCCGATGACGGGGCGATCCAGCCCGGTGCTCACCTCACGCGCCGTGGGATCGTCGTCGTTGACGACGAGTGGAGCGCCCGGCTTGAGCATGCCGAAGAAGCGCGTCTTCGTGCGGACGTAGTGCTCCGGCGTCGGATGGAACTCGAGATGCTCGTAGGGCACGATGTTCGTGAGCAGGCCAAGGTCGTACTGGAGCCCTTCGACACGCTTGAGAAGAATCGAGTGCGACGTCACCTCCATGACGGCGGTGCCGGCGCCCTGGGTCGCGAAGTAGCGCAACGAGCCGTGAATCGAGGGAGCCTCCGGCGTCGTCATCCCCGTCTCGACGACGTGACCCTCGAAGCGAATGCCGAGCGAGCCGATGACGCCGACCTTCTCGCCTGCGGTACCGATGATCGTCTCGAGGAGCAGCGCGGTGGATGTTTTCCCGAGAGAGCCGGTGATTCCGATCATGCGAAGGTCGCGCGCGGGATGCCCGTGGAACTCGCTCGCCAGCTTGGCGAGTGCCTCACGCGGATCGGGCACGACGAGCGTCGGCGCGCCGTCCCAGGCGCGCACGGCGCACACCGCGACCGCGCCGCGCGCGAGGGCGTCGGGGATGAAGCGCGTTCCGTCGGCATTCGCGCCGGGGATCGCGACAAAGAGTTGACCCGGCTGCACTTGGCGGGAGTCGAGCGCAATGCCCGTGATCTCCCGGTCCGCCCCCGAAAGAGGGAGTCCGAGCGCGCCGGCGAGCGCGCTCAGGCGCACCGCTGACCTCCTGCTAGCTCCGAAATGCTTGCCTTTCTTGCGCTTCGGTACCTCTCCGCACTCTTGACACCGAGTCCGGGTATCGTAGAATACTTGCCGCTCGCTCCGAGCATCGCCAAGCGCGGGCCGGACGAACACGAAGCCCCAAGGCCCCCCACAAGGAGAACGTAAATGAAGCGCCTGGCCCTCGTTGCCGCTGTGGTTGTCATCAGCGCCTGCACGGCGAATGACGCGGACAACAACGCCGATACGACCACGCAGGTTGCGCCCGCCCCAGCTCCGGCGGATACGATGATGCGTGACACGACGATGCGCGACACCTCGATGCGCGACACCGCCGCCCGTCGGCCGTAATCCCAACCGCTCGGACGACGAGGGCGCGACTTTCCAGGTCGCGCCCTTCGTGCATCATGGACCTCACGCGGTCGCCTCTCCGAGCGCGGCGTGCAGACGCGCGAGCCGCGCGTCGAAGGCCGAGGCGTCGAGAACGGGCGATGCACCGCTGACGTCGACGTCGGCGTCCAGCTCCACCCACGACACACACCCCGTGTAACGACGCACCTCCGGCAGCTCGGCCGCCGCGGGCAGCCCGGAGACGCGCACGGCGACGACCTGCACCCCCGGCACGCCTCGATAGGTGAAGCGCGACTCCACCGCCGACCACGCCAGCCCGTGCTCGAGCTCGATGGCGCGGAGCGCGTCGAGATCGTCCACGCGCCACACCGCGGCGACATCGGCCACGAGCGAGAGTCTCACCACGCCCGAGGGAGGCTGGGCCGTATCGGCGCTGGCGAGCGTTTCGCGAAAGCGAGGGGCGAGCTCGCTCTCACGGGCGTGAAAGTAGGTCGGGTAGAGAAGGAATC
>JAICOJ010000072.1 GCA_025930755.1 Gemmatimonadaceae bacterium | reverse complement strand
TTCGCACGTGAGTATGGCCTGGCACCCCCGCGCCTGACGAGCGCGGCAGAGCGGGCGCTCGTTGCCCACGACTGGAGCGGCAACGTGCGGGAGCTCCGCAACGCGATGGAGCGGGCGGTACTGCTCCATCGCGGCTCGTCCATCGACGCCGAGGACATTTCGCTGGGATCGATGGCGGCCGCGCCGGCCGGATCGCTGCCGTTCCCCGCCACGCTCACCGATATCTCGCGAGCGGCCGCCATCGCCATGCTGGAGCGGTGCGGCGGTAACAAGAGCGAGGCGGCGCGACGGCTCGACATTTCCCGTCCACGACTGCTGCGCCTGCTCGACGGCAGCAGTGATGACATTCACGATCACGAGGGCTGACCGATGTTTCGCAGCGCATTGTGGGTACTGCTCGTGGCCGTCGGGCCGCTGAGCCTCGCGTGCAACGAGGCAACAGGGCCGGACGGCCTGAGCACCGACGAGCTGGCGTTCCTGCAACTCCCCCCCGGTGCGCCGCCGCTCGTCGTACAGACGGCGTCGTTCTGGGCGCGAACCGACGACAACCGCGAGGTACGGATGTCCTTTCGGCCCCGCCCGGGCGAGTCGGACTCCTCCGAGTTTCTCCGTTTCCGCGTCGACGAAGGCTCGCTGGCGCGGCGCCCCAATGGATCGGCGTTCGCCGCGGTGGATTCCATTCTGATCACGGTCACCGTCGTCGATCTTCAGCGGCTGATCGTCGACTTTCAGCCGTCGGGATTGCGCTTCTCCCAGTCGCGGCCCGCGCGCCTCAAGATCGAGTACGAGAACGCGGACCACGATTTCGACGACGATGGCGACGTCGACCCCGATGATGAGGTGCTCGAGCAGCGCTTCAGCATCTGGCGACAGGAGACTGGTGGTGCGCCCTGGTTCGAGCTCGGCACGGTGCGGCGCGAGGAGCTCGATGAAATCGAAGGTGACATCTTCGGCTTCACCAACCACGCGCTCGCGTACCGCAGGTAACGGCACTCGTGATCGCAGCGCCTTCTTCCGACGATCTGCTCGCCACCGTCCGCGCGCGCGCGGCTGCCGGCGCGTGGGCGGACGTGCGTGCCCTCCTGGCATCGCACGAGGGGGAGGCGCGCGTCCATCCCGAGCTGGTGACGATGCGGGCGGAAGCGTCGCTGCGGACGGGGAATCCTCGTGAGGCGCAGGCCTGGCTCGCCGAGACGTTTCAGGGGCTGGAGCGAAGCGGCGACCGCGCGCAGCTCCGGCGCGGTCTCAACCTGCTCGGCGTCGCGAATACCGAGCTGGGAGCGCTCGACGACGCCGAGGCGACGTTCGATCGCGCCGCGCAGCTCGGATGGACCGATGGGGACGAGCTGGTGGTGGCGCGCGCGACGAACAACATGGCGGCGATCGCCCACGTGCGCGGGCGGCGAGACGTGGCGGTGGCGCTCTACGCTCTCGCGCTTCCTGCCTATCAGCGACTGGGGAGCGCACGCGGCCTGGCCGAGAGCTATCACAACCTCGCGATCACCCTGCGCGAGCAGGAAGAGCTCGATCGCGCCGATGAGTGTGAGCAGCGGGCGATCGAATATGCGCGCGACGCAAGCGCCCCCGCCCTGGGCGCGATGGCGCGCGTGGGGCGCGCGGAGGTGTACCTGCGCCGGGGTGACCTGGTCATGGCCGAGGCGACGGCCCGCCTCGCCGCGCGGGAGCTTGCCGACGCCGGCGATCCCATTCGCGAGGCGGACGCGCTGCGCGTTGCCGGGGTCGCGTGCACACGCCGCGGTGACGTCGCCGCCGCGCGCCAGGCACTCGACCGCGCGGTATCCCTGGCACAGGCGCATGGCCACATGCTGATCCAGGCGGAGTGCTTCCGCGCGCGCGCCGAGGCCGCGGTGGTCGCGGGCGATCGTCGCGTTGCGCGTGCGGATCTGCAGGCGGCGGCCGAGCTCTTCGGTCGTCTCGGAGCGTCCGCTGAAGCGGCCGACGCTCGCGAACGACTCGAAGGGATCAGCGGCGATCGGTGAAGCTGAAGGCGTGCGCCAACGTTCCGCGAGCAACGCGATGCGTGCGGCCGCTCGGCGCCTGAACGCTCACAAGCCACGCGCGCTACGCCGCCAGGCTGCCGCGCGACGTTCGATCCCCCCGATGAACGCTGTTTTGCCGTTAGTGTAAGCGTGCATGTCGCCGCCGCAGCGCGCCGCCAAGCCTCGCTTCAATGTCGAGTAGGCGGCCGCCTCGGCAGGGAAGGCCCGCAGAAAGTCCCGAAAGTCGAGGTGACGCTGGGCCTCCGACGAGCCCACGGCGAACGCATGCAGCTGGTGGGTGCGAACGCCATCGGGCGCGGTCTTCCGGAAATACCGGCGACCGGGGATGCCGAACTCTCCGAGCGCTTCATATCCCAGCGACGTTAGGTCATGCACGCGCGTATCGAGCACCTCGACGGCGGGGACGATCCCGAGCATGTCGATCACCGGCTTGGCGACGATGCCCGGGATCGCCGTACTCCCGATGTGATGCAGCTCGAGCGGCAGATCCGAGAGCGCAGCGACGATGACTGCCGCCTCGCTTTCGAACGCTCCCGCCCATGTGGGGCTATGGGGCGCCAGCACGATCAATCCGCCCCCGTGATACTGGCTTCGGTACCCGATGCATCGCCCATGAGGTCGTGGAGAGACGTGGCCGCCTAACGCCGGTTCGTCGAGCGCTTCTTCGACACCACCGTGACCGATCAACCCGATGATGTGGCACGGGCAGGCCCACCGCTACCGTCCCCGGCTGACGGACTCAGGACCGCAGTGACGCCTGACGAGTTGACGAAACCGGTGCGCGGACTAGATTCAACAGGGAGAGTGGCGTCTCGAGTGACCTTTCTCGACGCACTCCATGTCCCGTCGTCGCGCCGTGTGCCGCGGGTCCTGTTTCCGAGGGTAGGCATGAACGCGTTTCCCGCTCTGTCACTCGTTGCACGCCGCCGCGGAGGGCACGCCAGCACCGCGCGGACCCTGGCGGGTGCGCTGAGCGCCCGCGTCGTCCACGATCCCCCCTGAGCGCAGGCTCTTCGTAGGCCGTCTCCGTTTCCGAGACGGGCCAGTCGCCGCACACGCGATGACCGCCCCACCTGCGCTACACGGCCGGTGGGGCGGTTTGCATCTGTGCCGCCGAGTCCGGAGCGGCGCCAAACACCACGTTCCGAGGAGATCATCATGAATCGCACACGCACCTTCCCCCGCCAGCAGCTCCGCGAGCTCGAGGCAGAGTTGCTGAGCGAACGCCGGCGGCTCGAACGCTTCATGGAAGCGGAGCCCGAGGCGGCGGCGTCGGAGAGGACCGAGAGTGAGTCGATAGACGCGATGGTGGCAAGCGGGGTAAGCGACGTGGTGCAGACGCGCACTCACGCGCGCTACGACGCGATCGTCAACGCGCTGCGTCGCTTGGCAACGGGCGAATACGGCACGTGCCTCGGATGCGAGCGTCCCATCCCGTACGGTCGGCTCATCGTGATGCCCGAAGCGCTCCATTGCGTCGCGTGCGGTCCGCGAGCGTAGGGCGCTGACAGAACGCTTCGAATCGGCGAGCCATCCGACGCACGACCCCGCGCCACAGAGCGCGGGTCGCGTACTTGTTAGGCCCCTGCGGCCGACGGATGGTACCTAGGGCGTCGTCACCGCGAGGCCGGAGACCGTCGCTTCGGTGTTGTGCGCAAAGCGAATTCCGTACACCCCATCGGTCGACTTGAGCTTGCCAGCGGTGACGAGCGCGGCCTTGTCGTAGCTGCCGACGACGGTGCCGTTGATCGCGCACTCGACCTTGTCACCCTTCACGGAGACCGCGATCTCCTGCGTGACCGGCTCGCCCGGCCCCTTGGCCTTGTTCACGGCCGCATTCGGCTCGCCGCGCCGACCGTTCACCTGAAAGGGCTCGGGGCCAAACCCGCGGACGATGAAGGTGCCGTTCCCATAGGCGGCGCAGTACAGATAACTCTCCTGATCCGTTCCCATGTCGTTACCGGCGATGACAATGCCGTAGGGATGCGGGTGGTTGTTGAGCGCCATGTACTTCGGCTCGGTGAAGGTCGCCTTCACCGTGTAGTCGCCCGCCGCCTTGTTCCCGGGATTCCAGTACGTCACGGCGGGTCCGGTCGTGACACGGAGACCGTCGCCCTCCCTGGCGAGCCTGGCGTTGCTCAGCGCCTGCCCAGCCGCCGCCTCCTTCGCGTCGATCTTCCCCGACCAGCCGGCGACCGAGATGCCACCGTCCTTCACGCCTCGCGACGTCTCCATCTCTTGAGCCTGAGCCAGGTTTGCCTGGCCGAGCACGAGAGCCATCAGGGCGCAAACACAGGCTTGAGCGCCACGCATATGAGTCCTCCGCAACCGGGTAGTCGGGGAATGAACGTGCGCACGAGGCTGACCGCATGTCAACAGGAAGAACGGTGTGACGCCTTCGGCGCTTCGACGAGAAGAACCCTGCATCCGCGCGATGCAGGGTTCTTAGGTCACTCAGGTCACTGATTCCGCCCAGGGGCCGCCTCGCCGTCGACACGGAAGAGGTGGATCACGCTGCACGCCGACTTCAGCGTAGGCCTCGACCACCGGATCGGGTCGAGGCTCGCCCACTGCGTGATGGATGAGCCATCCCAGGCACACCGAGAGCCCGTTGGTGGCGTAATACAGCAAATGGAGTGGAATGACGGCGAGCGCGAACCGTAATCCGCGGACGCGCGCGAAGCACGCGTAGAGGTCCGCGCTGCCGGCCATGACCGCGAGCACCAACGCGCCGCTCCCGATCAGCCATCGCGTGTCGCCCATTAGCCAGGCCAACACCACGAAGGCGATGGCAAACCCGACCAACGCGGTCTTCGCCTTCTCGATGCGCCTGAGGTTGAGCGTCGCCACGCGAGTCGCCGTTCCCTGCTGCACCAGGAGGCGGGTCCAGGGAACGCCCCGGTCGAGGAGGTCGGTGCGAAGGAGTCCGGCGAGTGTCCACCGCTTGAGGTGCGTGGCCTGAATGTCGGGACGGAGGACGATCCGATGACCGAGCGCGCGAATCCGCCCGCCGAGCTCGACATCCTCGATCTGCGGCCGAGGGTAGTGCCACTCATCGAACATGTCGGCGTCGAGGAAAACCGTGCGCCGGACCGCGCCGCATCCCGCCCAGAACGTCTCGGCGTCTCCGCCGCTTCGCTGATGAACGTGGTGATGGAGCAGGTTGCGATACTGCGAAACCAGTCCCGGGGCGACCGGATCGGCGTCGTACGAGCCGAATGCGGCACCGACGCTCGCGTCGTGCTGAAACAGCTCGGCGAACTTGCGCAGCGTATCCGGATGCACGCAGACGTCCGCGTCGACGAAGACGATGACGTCACCGCGCGCGATGTCGCCGCCGCGGTTTCGCGCATACGCGGGACCGAGGGGGCGGGGCCGCGGCAGCTCGACGACCACGTCCGCATAACGACCGGCGACCTGCACCGTCGCGTCGGTGCTGGCGTCGTCGACGACGATGAGCTCCCACCGCTCTCGCGGCAGGTCGCTCCGCAGCAGCGCCGACAGCGACTTCGGCAGTGTCTGGGCCTCGTTCCTCGCGGGAACGATCACCGACAGCTCGAGCGAGCGCGCAATCACGTGACTTCTGCCTGAGGCGTGAGCCACCGTCGGCCGAACGTTCGCGATCGCGCGCCCCGACGAGCCGGCCGAACCACCGGCTCGGTCACGCGCTGATGCTCGTGATACTCGTAGTCGGTGTTCACTTCCCACAGGTCATGCGTTGCGCCATGCATGTTGTCGAGCGCGAGCATGGCAGTGAGCATCGAGTGGTCCTGATTGTTGTACTTGTGCATCCCGTTGCGCCCGATGGTGTGGAGATTCGGGATGGCGTCGAGCCAGCGCCTCACGACATCGAGGTGTGCCCGGTACGTCGAGTCGTAGACGGGATAGGCCTTCGGCATGCGGACGACGGTGCCGTCGACCACGAGCGACGGATCAGCCAGCCCGAGCTGCCCGAGCTCCCGCCGCGCGAGGGCGATGAGGTCTGCGTCGTCGCGCGTCCACAGCTCGTCGCCTTCGAAGCAGAAATACTCCATCTCGACACAGCTCGTCGCCGCGTCGGGAACCATCGCGCGGCTCCAGTTGCTCAGATTTTGAATACGGCCGACGCGGACGCCCGGCGTGTGGATGTAGATCCAGTTGTCCGGGAACAGATCCGGCTGCCGCACGATGAGGGCGACGACGAGCAGGTCGCGGTAGTTCAATCCGTCACCCGCGCGCTGCACGGCACGGGGTGCCTCGGGCGTGCACGCGTGCACGAGCTCCCCCACCGGCATGGTGCTGATGAAATGGTCGGTCGGAATGCGCACCTCGCCGTGCGCCGTGCGCGCACGCACCGCGACGACACGCCCATCGCGGCGCTCGAGCTTCTCGACGCGATGATTCGTGCGCACCTCACCACCCATCTCGAGGATGCGATCGCGTGCGCGCTCCCACATCTGCCCGGGCCCTAGTCGCGGATAGTCGAATTCGTGAATGAGCGTCTTGATGGTGTCGGACCGGCGCTGGAGCGCCGTCGCCGACCACATCGCTCTCCACAAGGAGAGCCCCTGAATGCGCTGCGCCGCCCACTCGGCGCGAATCTCGGAGCACGGGATGCCCCACACCTTCTCGGTGTACGTCTTGAAGAAGATCTCGTAGAGACGTCGGCCAAACCGGTTGGTCACCCACTGCTCGAACGTCTCCTCGACCTTGCTCGGCCACAGGTGAGCGCGAACGTAGCTCGCCAGCACGAGCAAGGTGTTGAGGACGCCGAGGCCGCGAAGTGCGTTCGTCGCCTTGAGGGGATAGTCGAAGTAGCGGCCCTGGTAGTGAATGCGCGAGAGTCGCGGGACCTTGATGAGCTCGTCCGCCAGCAGCTCGCGCCAGAGCGCTTCGACGGGCGCGATCTTCGTGAAGAAGCGGTGGCCGCCGATGTCGAACCGGTATCCTCGGTACTCGACCGTCCGCGCGATTCCTCCGACGACGTCATCGGCTTCCAGCACGGTGACGCGTACTCCCTCCTTGGCGAGGAGATACGCGGCGGTGAGCCCAGCAGGCCCCGCTCCGGCGATGACGACGTGATCCTCGGAGCGGAGGTGATCGACTCTACGGCAAGGGGAGTGTTCGGCGTCGAGGTCACTCACCTCGGCCGGCTCGGGGAGCGGCCGTGTTCCCAGTCTCACGCAAACTCCGTTACGGGTAGGGCAGCGGCGGGCGTACCTGCGTGCGGCGTTGCGGGGAGAGCATTTTCTTGGCCCCCGGACCGGGGAGTCGTGCGCGGGCGATTCGCTGATCGATGTTCGCGTTAAGAGATTTGCGGTAATGGAGTTAAGCGTCTGATGCATTGGGGCGGGCAGAGCGCCGTCCCTCGGTGATGTGACTCGCTACGTCGCGCCTGAAACACGCGGTGATGCTCGGTTGCAACAGTCGGGAGGGAGGGGAGGGCAGGCTCGAATGCGCAATGAGTCAGGGGCAATAACCACAGAGGCACAGAGGCACGGAGAACGGCAAACGCAAAGGCTCTGCAGTTGCCGTTCTCCGTGCCTCTGTGCCTCTGTGGTTATTGCCCCCTGACTCGTTGCGCGAACCTAAAAAATCTGCGGCAGGAACTCCCCCGCGTCGCGCCGGAACTCCTTCAGGATCTCGCACGCCCGCGACTCGGCCATCGGACTCGGCACCACCCGGAAGACCGTGGTTCGCGGCGGAAATTCCGCCGCCGGCTCCAGGTGGGCGCACGCGGTCAGCAGGCGTTCGGAGAGAGGGAGGTCCTCGAAGCTGACGTGGTTGACCACGGCGTACGAGACGTTTTCACGGCGCAGAAAATCCGCGGCGGCACCGGGGGGGCGCGCGTTGATCGAATCGACCGGTACGAGACGTCGGGTCGCCAGATAGTAGAACGTTCCCTCGTTCCCGCTCACGACGACCGCCGACGGCGAGGTGTGGTCGCCGATGTATCGCGCGGCAGCGAAGAAGCTCAGCTGATCGGCGTTGAAGCAGGAGGGAGAGAGCAGTGCGTGCTGGCGCTCGCATTGTGATCTCGTCGCGATTTTCGTCGCCGCTCGGCTCAGCCCGGTGATGGCCACGATTGCCACGACTGCGATGACGGCCGTGGATGCCGCGCGCGATCCCCAACGCGCGAGCAGCGTGTGGACTCCAGCGAGAAACGCGACGGCGAGCAGAGGGAGCATCGGGATGAGGAAGCGTCCGATCACCCACGGCCAGGCGAGGATCAACGCGCCGTAGATGAGCGCGAACAGGGGGACGATCTTCCACCGTCCCCAGAGTAGAAGGAGACCAGTCGCCAAGGCGATGCACGTGACGACCAGCCAGAGCAGGTTGTCGGCTATGGTGCCACCGATCGCGGGGAATGACAGCACCCAGAGGAGCGTGCCCGCATACTGCGGCGCGTTCTCGACCACGCGGCCGGCGACCATCGCGAGAGGATTCGGCGATGTCCGGTCGCCGGTCGTGAGGGCATCGGTGATGTAGTCGGCCGCGAGCTCGGGCATCGCGCGCGACCTGAGCCAGAGTGAGGTGCCGACTATGCCCAGCGCGATGAGGCCACCGTACACGGCGGCGGGCCGCCACCGTCGCTCGAGCAACAGCAGCGCGAGCACCGCGAGCACGAGCGTGGCGCCGACGGTCCGCGTCAGCGCGGCGAGGGTGACGCACACACAGGCGAGCACGATGTTCCGCGGTGCCAGCGGCACTCGTGACAGGGCCCACGCGGTCAGGGCGATGAGCGCGAGAAATGCCGGCTCGCTCATGACGGTCCCTGACGTCCCCTGGAGGAACGGGTTCGATGCGCCCATCGCGAGAGCGCCGAGCGCAACGCTCGGGGGCAGGAGCCGTTTCGCGGTCGCGAACACGAGGGCGAGCGCCGCGACGGAGAGGGCGATGTTCATCGTCGCGAACGCGTCGATCGACTCACCGGTGATGGTGGACACGCCCGCGAGCAGCGCGGGGAAGACCGGCGGATATTTGGTGTGGATCGGCGCGCCGACGAGATGGATCGAGTTGTAGCCCCCCTCGCGCAGCGACCGCGACAGGAGGATGTAGGTCGCGTCGTCGTTCGCGGTCGTCACGGAGGGAACGCGCTGGAGCCACGCGAGCGCCACAAAGACTACGAGAAATACGGCGGCGATCGTCCACTGGCCGGTGTTGGTGCGGAAGTACGAGGGAGCGGCCGGAGAGGGCGCCGTCATTCGATGCCACGGAGCAGGCGATCGTAGATCTCCGCTCTCTTCTCCCAGGTATGCCGAGTCAGGATGTAGTCGACGGCGCGAGCGCGATTCCATGGCGTGCGCAGCGATTGCTCGATGCGGTGCGCCATGGACTCGAGATCGCCGTTGTCGACGACGTGACCGAGGCCGGATTCGATGACGACGTTGTCGTTGGGAAACCCGGCCTCGCTCACGACGGGAAGTCCGGCGCGCAGATAATGGTAGATCTTCGTGCTCTCGTTGTTGTGCATGCGGCCGCCGGCCGTGACGACGATCCCCACCGAGGCAAAGTACAGGTAGTCCCAGGACTCCTCGTATGGCACCTCGCCGCAGTAGGTGACGTAGCGCGAATCGAGGCTGCGCCGATCGCCGGTGCCGACCACGTAAAGGCGTGCATTGCGGTCGTGGAGAAACGCGCCGAGACGATTGAGCTTGCTCGTGAGGATTCGGTGTGCCTCGGGCTGGCTGCCACGATGTCCGCTGTAGAAGTTGCCGGCGAACACGACTGGTGTGCGTCCGTCTCGAGGATACGGGCTGCGCCTCGGTGGGGGAATCACCGCGCTCGCCGCCCCTGGCACGATGAGCAGGTTGTTTCCACTACCGTGTGCGCTTCGCCACAAGTCCACGGCGGGCTCACTCAGGAGCGTGACGTACCGGCTCGCTCGGGCGATCCGCTCCTGAGCTCGGAACATCTCCTCACGCTGCTTCCCATAGAAGAACACTCCCTCCATCTCGGCGGGCCCGACGACCGAGCCCAGCTTGGCGATGATGAAGGGATGGCCGGCACCGCCGTATCGCTCGAGCGTCTCGAAGCCACTGTGAAAGAGCGTCTTCACGACATCGTAGTCGCTCCATCGCACGCGCGCGATCGGCACGATGCGCAGGTTCGGCGCGACCGTCTCGACGCTGCGAAGGAGGCGGCGAAGCTCGGCGCTCGCGATATCGACAGCGTGCCCCAACGCGGCGAGGGCGGCCGACATTCGATACCATCGAATGAATCCCATCTCGACCTGGCGGGCAGGTCGCAGCGATCCGCTGTACACGGTGACGATGCGGCTCATGCGCGCGCGGCGTCGATGACGAGACCCTCGTAGCGGTCGACGACCGGTCGGAGGCCGAAGGCTTCGACTCGAGACGCGGCATGCGTCGCGAGCTCACGCCGAAGACTCGGGTCGGTGAGGATGCGCTCGAGGCCACGCGCGAGCGCGTCCACGTCCTCGGGCGGCACGAGCACGCCATACCGCCCCCCATCCAGATACTCCGAGACCCCGGGCGAGCAGTTGGTCGCGATCACAGGCCGGCTGAGCGCGAGCGCTTCCCCGATGACGTTCGGGAACGCCTCCGATCGCGATGCCAGCGCTACCACGTCAGCGCGAGCCATGAACTTCCACGGGTTGGCCTGCGTGCCGAGGAGACTGACGCGATCGGTGAGGCGAAGCTCGGCGATCAGCGCCTCGAGCGCGATCCGCTGATCGCCCTCACCGACGATGAGGAGTCTCGCACGTAACGAGACCGGAAGCCTGGCGACGGCACGAATCAACAGGTCGAATCCCTTGAGCTGCACCAGCCGCCCGACGGCGACGATCAGCGGGGCATCACTCCGAATGTCGGCCGACTCTGCACCAAGGCGACTGATGCGGTCGAGATCGACTGGATTGGGTACGACGGTGATGCGGTCGGACGGGATGGAAAAATGCCTAACCAGGTCCTGCTTCACCCCCTCGGACACGACGATGATCCTCGCCGCTCGTGGAAAGCCGTGCCTGATGAACGCGCGCATGAATGGCCGTTCGCGCGGAGAGAAGAAGCGCTCGAGATGGTCGGACAGCATCTCATGAACGTTGATCACGATGCGCAGACGCGGGGCGAACAGCGCCTTCGCGATGAGGGCGATGGTATGAGAGCGGTTGAGAAAGGTCGAGACCACCTGGGCATTCGTCTCACGCGCGAGGCGGGCGAGCAGCAACGCCTTGCGCAGCAGCCCGGGTAGCTCGAGCGCCGTCTGGCCGGGCGGTCGGCCGGCGCGCCGAGTGGTCGCGACGGACTGGGCCGACTCGAGCTCGTCACTCGACAGCGGAACCGGGCTTCGCTTCGCGAGGGAGTAGACCGCCACGTCACTCGAGAGCTCCGAAAGCAGGTCCGCGGCGGTCTCGATGAGCGCCAGGGTGGGCTGAATCCGCCGGACGTGCGTCACGAAGTTGACGAGCGAGCGCTCGGCGCCGCCCATTCGCAAGTCGTTGATGAGGAAGAGGACGTGAGGGCGCGTCAGGGCAGATGCTCCCGCGCCCAGAGCATGAGCCCAACGATGAGCTTCCGGCCGACGGAATCGAAGATCGGGTGCTCGAGCGCGAGCGTCGCATCGGGCGGAGGCACGAAGGCTCGAAGCGCATCCATGTCGAAGAGAGGAGCGAGGCGCTCGCGCTCCGGCTCGGCCCGCCGACGAATGGCGCGCCAGCCGGGTGAGTTGAAGTCGTACATGCGATAGTTGAAGCGGCGATCCCGCTCGCCGCTAGCCGCCTGGGCGCGCCGAGGACGCGAGCGCCCTCGAGTCAGGCGGCTCGCGGCGCGAGCAATACGGGCGCGCATGGAAGGAAGGAGCGGATCGACGACGTCACCGTTGGCGGCGACGTGAGGCAGCCGGGCGAGCTGCGGAAAGCGGCGGCGCAGGATTTCATCCTGCGCGCGGCGGTTCGCCAGGCTCGGCGCGGGGATCGCGCCCACGGTGTCGAGAACGCGACGGTCGAGCACCGGCATCACCGGCCAGGAGCCGAACCCCAGGCGCCACGGGATCGCGCCGACATGACATCGCTCCGAGTGCGCGATCTGGAATTGCCAGGGGCGTTGCAGCGTCGCAGGCGCCGCGTCGTTCCACGCCGTGCGGAGATTGTCGATCGTGTCCTCGACCGCCGACCCGAAGACGTCACGCCGGAGCAGTCGCGCGAGCTGCTCCGGGGAGAGGGCTCGCTGCACGAGCTTGGGGAGTACCACGTCGAAGTCGTGCAGCCCGGGCGTAATGCTCTTTCCGGTGATGATCGAGTCGGTGAGATACCCCGTCACGACGGCGGGCGGCAGCCGGCGGAGCGGCTCCATGAGTCCCCACATGTAGATGTTGCCGAACCCCCCGACGAGGTGCTCGTGATTCGCCTGAACGTCGGCCATCCACACGTAGTCCGCATCGTCCACCGACGCGAGGGCGTGTGTCATGCCTAACGCCGACGCGACCGGCGCCGCACACTCGACCTCGAAGTCGCCACGCTCCCCGAGCGTGAGCGCATGCAGGGGCAGACGATCCTCCGCGAGGTACCCCGCCAACATGCGCGAGTCGCGGCCCCCCGAGAGCAGGAGCCCGCGCGGCGCCGATGCGGGAACATGGCGCTTCACGGCCGCGGCGAGTGCGTCATCGAGGGCAGCCACATCCTCGGCGAACGTGGAGTGACCGCCTCCATCGGTGACGGGAATGCGATACTGGCGCACCTCTCGAGGCGCTGCATTGGGACGCCACACGAGCGCATGCGAGGACGCGAGCCGGGAAATCCCTCGAAGCAGGGTTCTGCCGTGGAGAGGCGCGCGCACGATGAGAAGCCCGACGAGCCCCTCGCGATCGATCGCCGAGGGAAAAAGAGGATGGAAGCGGAATGGCTCGGGTGTGGCGCTCACGACGCAGACGTCGCTCGACGCCGCGTAGTAGACTGGAAAAAGGCCGAGCAGGTCCGGGGCAACGACGAGCCCGCGACCGCGGCGAAACGCGGCGGCGGCGAAGTATCCATCGAAGGGCGCGGGCTCGGACATCCTGGCGCCGGCCCAGTCATGCGCCACGCGCTCGGCCGTCACCTGTCCATCACGATCGAGCGGGTGGCCCCACACGACGGCCGCGGAGTCGGCGGCCACGTGCTGGCTGACCGGGGCGCGCGGGCTGGCCGCCCAAACGGCGCTAAAGTCGCCCAGGTCGAGGCGCGAAACGGCGAGCCCGTCGACCGGCGCCAGCCGCGGCTCCACCTGCCGGATGAACGCATGCCTCCGGGCGTGGTCCGGGTCGACGATCACCAGAAAATTCGCCATCGCCTCGCATTGGTCCCATTGACGGATCGCCCGGGGCGCATAGTTTAGCGCTCAAGGGGAGGCGTGAACAGATGTCATATCCACGGCCTCAGGAGGGTCACATGTCGGGCGACGTTCTCACCTAAGCTGGATCGATCGACAAAAGTCGGGCGGATCGTGATTCACGCGAGCTGCCCGACTTTTCTTTTCCCACCCGCGCGCCCCCGCCTAACGCGCGAGCCTTCCCGCGAACCTCTCGCCGTGCGCCGCGCGCACCGGGACGCAGCCTGATGACCGACGGACCCGACACGACGTCACTCCGTAGCCAGGGAACGCCTGGCCCGGCGACGTCGAGGTCGCTGACGGCCGAAGTCGCCGAGATGGTGCGCGAGCAGCGCGAATACGTCGAGCTGCTGTCGGCGCTGGTGCGACGGGATCTGAGCCTGCGCTACCAGAACTCGTTCATGGGCTTCGGATGGGCGGTGTTTGCGCCGCTGCTCCAGATGCTCATCTTCTCCGTCGTCTTCACGCGCGTCGTTCCGCTGGACACCGGCGGCACTCCCTATCCGGTGTACGCCTACGTCGGTCTCTGGTCGTGGAATCTGTTCGCGGCGTCGCTGCGATTCGCCGGCACATCGCTCACCGCGAATCCCAATCTGGTCACGAAGGTCTACTTTCCGCGCGAGATTCTCCCCTTCTCGGCGGTCCTCGTCTCGTTGTTCGATTTCGCCGTCGCGTCGACCGTTCTTGGGCTGCTGATGTGGTATTACGGCATCGAGGTTGGGTGGAGCATTGCCTTCATCCCCGTGATCGTGGTGGTGCAGCTCGCCTTCACGGTCGGACTCGCGCTGTTGGTGTCGATGGCCCACCTGTTCTACACCGATGTGAAGCACATCTTCGAGCTGGTGCTCACGGTGTGGATGTTCGCGACGGCGGTGCTGTATCCCGTGGAGCGAATCGGGGGCACGCTGGGCCGCGTGCTACAGGTGAATCCGATGACGCCGATCATCGATGCATATCGGGACGTCCTGCTTCGCGGCACGCTCCCCGAGGCTGCCCCGTTCACGGCCGCCGCGGCCGTAGCGTTCCTGACGTTCCTGGTGAGCTGGATCCTCTTTCATCGTGCGGAATTCCGCTTCGCCGAGGAAATCTGAGCGATGGAAGTGCGGGATATCGACATCGTCGGATCGCCCTATGGAGCCCACCGCGCCCGCATCCGCGGGGAAGTGCGATACGAGAGTGGACCGCGCGGGGGCGAGGAGTACTGGCTCGATGTGCCGAAGGAGCACGTCTCCGAGCTGTCGACAACAGGAAACCCATGGGTTGCGTGCCTGCTGCCGCTCGCGGCACACACGGGCGAGCCACTTCGCATCCCCCTTCCCGTCGACGCGCCGCTCATGGCGAACGCCGAGCGGCTGATGCGGATCTGGTCGGCATGGTATCCCGACGTGTCCGTCGTCCGCGTCGAGGCGCCGAAGGCCATCGACTCTTCCGATCTTCAGCCGGGCAGAGCGGCGGCGTTCTTCTCGGGTGGGGTCGATTCGTTCTTCACCGCGGTGCGCTCGCGGCCGCTGGCGGCGCCGGCCGAGCGGGCACCTGTCGATGATCTGATCACGGTGTGGGGATTCGACGTACCGCTCGACCGTACTGACGCGTTTGCGCGATTGCGCGACCGACATCGGGTCGTGGCGCGCGACCTCGGCAAGCACCTGATCGATGTCGCGACGAACCTGCGCTCGACGCGCTGGCGCGAGGCACAGTGGTCGTACCTCGCGCATGGCGCGGGGCTCGCGTGCATTGCGCTCTTCCTGGAGCGCCGGTTTCACACCGCGTACATCGCGGGAAGCGTGGCGTACCGGGATCTTCACTCGTGGGGGTCGCACCCGGCGACCGACCCGCTTTTTTCCACCTCGAGCACCGCGATCGTCTACGATGCGATTGCCTACCTCCGCACGGAGAAGATCGAGAGTCTCGCCGACTGTGCGCCGGCGCTTTTTGCTTTGCATGTGTGCTACGAATCCGAGACCGACGAGAACTGTGGCGTGTGCAACAAGTGTCAGCGGACGATGCTGGCGCTCGACATCTGCGGCGCGCTTGCGCGATGCGATGCCTTTCCGCGAAAGACGATCGATCTCCGGCAGGTGGCGCGGTTCGACTCCTCGCATCCGTTCGACTTTCGGGAGCTGCAGGACATTCGCAAGCTGGCGCTCGTCAAGGGGCGTACCGATGCCGTGCGCGCGATCGATCGCTCCTTCGCCCGCACGCGCCGGCGCAAGCGCATACGTGCCGGGTTGAACGCGGTTCGACGCCCTGTCGGCCGGCTCCTGCGGCCCTTTCGTCGGCGTAAATGACCTCGGCCACAGGCGCGCTCGTCGCCTTCGAGGGGGTCTCGAAGCGGTTCCTTCGCGGCCGGCGCCATTCATCCCTGAGCGAGGTGATTCCCGCCACGGTTCGTCGCGTCCTGCGCGGCGAGCGTACGCGACGCGAGGAATTCTGGGCGTTGCGTGACGTGTCGTTTTCGATCGATGCGGGCCATGCGCTCGGGATCATCGGGCCAAATGGGTCGGGGAAGTCGACCGCGCTGAAGCTCATCACCGGAATTCTCCGCGCCGATGGCGGCCGCGTGATCGTTCGAGCGCCGCGACAGGGTCGCGGGCGCATCGGCGCGCTGATCGAGCTCTCGGCGGGGTTTCATTACGAGCTGTCGGGACGAGACAACATCTATCTCCAGGGCGCGCTGCTGGGGATGCGACGTGCCGAGGTGACGAGGAAGTTCGACGAGATCGTCGCGTTCGCCGAGCTCGCGGAATTCATCGACTCCCCGGTGAAGCACTACTCGACCGGCATGGTCGCCCGGCTCGGCTTCTCGATTGCCGCCCATCTCGAGCCCGACATCCTGCTCATCGACGAGGTCCTGGCGGTGGGCGACCTCGCGTTTCAGCAGCGAGCCTTTGGCCGAATCGAGGAACTCGTCAGGCGCGGGGTGCCCGCGGTGGTCGTGTCGCATCAGCTCAACCAGGTGATGCAGCTCTGCGATCAGGCAGTGCTGCTGAGCCATGGCACGGTCGTCTGCTCGGGAACGGCCGCCGAGTGTGTGGCGCGGTACGTGTCGGAAGGTACGCCACCGAGCGAGCAGGCCGATTCCCCCGTGCACCTGAGCGAGATCGCGGGGCCGTTCCCCTCGCAGGTCGCACCCGGAGATCGCGTGCGTCTCCACATCCGGGGTCAGGTGCTGAACGCGGGGAACGGGATGAGACCCACCGTCGGCGTGCGCGTCCGCATGCTGCCGCGTGAGGAGCTTCTGTTCGTCGCGCACAGCGCCGGATGCGGGTTGCGGCTCCCCGAGGTGGGCCCGTTCGAGCTGGAGATCGAGCTGCAGATGAACGTGGGTCCGGGGAGCTATCGCGCGCAGGCGGCGGCGTGGGATCTGCGCGATTTGCGCGAGGTCGCTCGCGGCCCCTCGGCGCTCATTGGGGTTGGTGCCGAGGGCTCGGCGTCCGGGATGGTGTATGCATCCCCGCGCATGCGCTTTCTGCGCTCGTGAGGGATCGTGTGGCGGCCGTGCAGTGGCTGCGCACGCAGCTGCTCGAGACGCTCCGCCCGATTGTCGCCCATCTCGACGCCTACGCGCTGATCGACTTCCCCAACTACGCGAACGTTGGCGACAGCGCGATCTATCTGGGCCAGCTCGACGCCCTTCGCGCGCTGGGCGCACCGCGCCCGCGATTCATCTGCGACTTCCGTACGTTCAGTCGCGCGGAGCTCGCACGCCGCATCGGTCCAGAAGGCACGATCCTCCTGACCGGCGGCGGCAGCTTTGGCGATCTCTGGCCGACGGCACAGGATCTTCGAGAAGAGATCGTACGTGCCTTTCCCGCTCATCCGATCGTTCAGCTCCCGCAGACGATGTACTTCCAGACGGCCGAGGCGCTTCAGCGTGCCCGGTCCGCATTCAACGCGCACGACCGGATCACACTGCTCGTGCGCGATCGCCGGAGCCTCGAGATCGCCGGGAACGAGCTCACGGCGCGGGTGCTGCTCTGTCCCGACATGGCGTTCGCCCTCGGCCCGCTCGATCGCCCGCGACGGCCCGTGCATCCGGCGGTGTGGCTGTTGCGCACCGACAAGGAGTCGGCCACGGGACCCGCATCACTCCCCCCGGGGGCGCGGAGCGACTGGCTGGACGAGCCGCCCACGCGCCTGCGGTCGGTGAGCTACGCGCTCACCGGCGCCGTTAGGCACCCGACGCTCGGCAGGCTGGCTCGGCCGCTGCTGCGGAGCGTGTACGAACCACTCGCGCGCCAACGCCTGCGCCGAGGGCTGCGCCTGCTCGCCGCCGGCCGGGTCGTGGTCACCGACCGGCTGCATGGGCATATCCTTTCCTTATTACTGAACATGCCGCACGTGGTGCTCGACAACAGCTACGGCAAGCTCGCGAGCTTTGTCGCGACGTGGACCAGCGGCATCGACGGCGTGCACCGGGCAGATTCGATCGCGGAGGCCGGCGAGATCGTGGCGCGGCTCCTCACGACGCCAGCCGCCCTCGCGCACGAGCCGGAGCGTGCCTAACGCGCCCGTGGTCGACGAGCGCATCACGTACCTGATCGCGAGCCACAATCGCGGTCGCTTCGTCGCCGCCTGCCTGGAGTCGATCCGCCGACAGACGAGCGACAACTGGCTCGCGATCGTCGTCGACGACGCGAGCACGGACGCGTCGTTGAGCGTCATCCGGCCATTTGTCGATGAGCGCATCCGGCTCGTCGTCCATCCGCGCAACCTCGGCTACATCGCGACGCTGAAACGACTCATCGCCGAGGCGTCGACGGACCTCGTCGCCATCGTCGACGCCGATGACGCGATTACCCCTGATGCGACCGAGCAGCTGTTGACCGCCTACGCGACGCATCCATCGAGCGGGTTCGTGTACTCCCGATACGCCATCTACGACGCGACCCTCACGCATGCGGGCGGCGATCACGGCCGCGCGATCCCGGATGGACGCACGGCGATGGTGGACGGCGTGGTGGGCGCGATCCGGAGCTTCCGGCGGAGCGCGTATGCACGAACCCCCGGGCTCGACGACACGATGCTCTACGCCGAGGATCGCGACCTCGTCTACAAGCTCGAGGAGGTGACGCGACCGGTATTCATCGACGCCGTCCTCTATCGCTATCGCGACCTGCCCGACTCA
>JAICOJ010000180.1 GCA_025930755.1 Gemmatimonadaceae bacterium | reverse complement strand
TCACCACTACAATAACCTTTTCGATGTGCCGATCGATCCCGGGGACCCACCGGCCCAGGAAGTAGCCGGTGAACAGCATGGTCCATACCCAGAGCAGGCCGCCGAAGACGTTATAGAACACGAAGTCCCGGTATCGCATGTCCGCGACCCCCGCGACCACGGGCGCAAAGGTGCGGATGATTGGCATGAATCGCGCGAGAACGATCGTCTTGCCGCCGTGCTTCTCGTAGAACTCGTGGGCCCGGTACAGGTGCTTCTTGTTGAAGAACCGCGAGTCCTCGCGGGTGAATATTCGGGGTCCGCTTTTCCGGCCGATGTAGTAGCCGACCTGGTCGCCGGCGATCGCGGCAACGGACAGCAGGACGCCGAGGAGATACACGTTGAGACCGAAGTCCGGCTGCGAGGCGAGCAGGCCGGCGGTGACGAGCAGGGAGTCACCGGGCAGGAAGAAGCCGACGAGCAGACCGGTCTCGACGAAGACGATGGTCGTGAGGCCGACGTAGCCGCCCCAGCGCACGATGGCTTCGACGTCGGTAAGGCGGTGCCACAGATCGATAAGGGTGTCCATGCAATTCCGGATGCGAGAGCAGGGGAGAGTCCTTCAACATCCACGGGCGCGCCGATGAGGTCAACGGGCCGGGTGGGTGAGCGTTGATCGAGCACGGTCATGACGCCGGGCGGGGCCGAGGCCCCGGTCACGGCGTGCTGGACGAGGTCGAGCGCGCCGTCGTCGACACGGCGCAGCGGATTCTGCACGGCGCGGAGCTCGCCTTTCACCTGCCGGCCGCGCCAACGAGCCGCTGGCACCGCGCGGGCGTGTCGCGGCGTACGGAGCGGGCGATGGACTTCGCCGGCGGGATGGTCCTGCTGAGCTTCGTCGTCGGCTGGACCTGGTCCGTCGCCACCGTCGACGCACGCACGGACGACGGGACGGCGGTCAATCGCGTCACCGCGTCGATCACGAGTGCGCTCACCACCGCCGACGCGCCGACGGCGGCATTTCTCACCGAAGCCGCCCTGCGGGCGCTGCTCCCGCTGCGCGGGGAGAGCGGATTGCTGCACGCGCAGTTTCGGGAGCCGGGTGCCCCCCTGGTCGGTGACACGCTGCCCGAGGGCGCCATCGTCCACTACTCGTCAGGCACCGTGACCGACTCGGCGCTGGCAGACTCCGTCGTGCGCGCTCCGGACGACCCCGGCATCTGGAGCGTCGCGATCAAGGTTGGTGCGGCGATCCGCCCGCTTTCGGACTTCAACGTCATCACGCTCAAGCCCTTCAGCGCGAAGCAGCGGGGAAAGATCGGACTCTACTACATCGGAAACTGGCCGAACGAGCGCGGTCGTGGGGCGGCGCGCTACGCGCCCCCGCGCGGCTTCATCGAGGTCACGCAGGAGAACCGCGGGACGTATGTGAGCGAGCACTTTCGTCTGGGGGACTTCCTGACGAAGAACCAGTTCGAGGTGTGGCCGAAGTATCTGGTCCTGGAGACGCGCCTGGTCGACAAGCTGGAGCTTGTGCTTGCCGAGCTGCGCGCTCGCGGGATTCAGACGAGCGGCGTGAAGGTGCTGAGCGGGTTTCGCACGCCGCAGTACAATCGCGGAGGCGGTGACCCGCGAGGCAGGGCCGCCCTCAGCCGGCACATGTACGGCGACGCGGCGGACATCTACATCGACAACGACGGCAACGGCGCGATGGACGATCTGAACGGCGACGGTCGTGTGAACATTCACGACGCGCGCGTGCTTCAGGACGCCGTCGACCGCGTCGAGCGCGCCCATCCGCAGCTCGTCGGCGGATGCGGCACTTATCCGGGGACGGCCAGCCACGGTCCGTTCACGCACATCGATACACGGGGCTACCGCGCCCGTTGGATCGGCACAGGAGACGGCGGATGACCAGCACACGAGAAGCTCAGGAGACCAGGGCCGCGGCCCTGGGACGTTGCCCGGAGTGCGGAAAGCCGCGCCCGGATCTGTCCACGATCTGCGAGCACTGCGGGGCCGCGCCCTTCGGCCCGGCGGACGCGGTCGATGAAGGCGTTACGCACCGGCGCGACGCCCCCGAGGCCATCATGCAGGTGCGAGCCGCCGACATGGAGCCATATGTTGGCCTTCGCTACGTCGCCAAGCTCTTCCGGCTCATGGCGCTGATCCTCGTGCTGCTGCTCATCGCCGAGATCGTGACCGGCTTGACGACGCAGGGGAGCGGCGCGATCCCCACGCTTCTCGCCGAGGGAAGCCGGCTGATCGTGTTGTCGGGGCTGCTATGGGCGAGCGGGGACCTCGCGATCCTGCTCATCGACATCGGCCACGATGTGCGAGCGACGCGCATACTCATCGGACGACAGTCAGCCCATCATCTCGCCGAGCATCCGCACGCGCGGCGGCGCGACGAGCGCGAGAGGGTGGTCGAACGAAAGACCGAGCGCCAGCGAGAGCTCGCGGAGTGAGCGTCACCGTGTACACGGTTGGGCACTCGACGAGGTCGCTCGACGACTTCGTCGCGCTGCTTCACCGGGAGGGCATCCGTGCACTCGTGGATGTGCGTGCGTTTCCGATGTCGCGACGTCATCCGCATTTCAATCGCGAGGCGCTCGCGGTCTCCCTCGCCGCGCATGGCATTGCGTACCGCCATGCGCCCGCGCTTGGCGGCCGGCGTCGACCGCGCGCAGACTCCGCGAACAGAGCCTGGCGAAACGAAAGCTTCCGTGCCTATGCCGACCACATGAGCACGCCGGAGTTTCGCGAGGCGATCCGCGAGCTCATCGCGAGCGCGGCACGCGTGCGCACGACCGTCATGTGCGCCGAGGCGGTACCATGGAAGTGTCACCGATCGCTGATCGCGGACGCCCTGGTCGCACGCGGGTGTGAGGTCCGTCACGTCCTCGATGCATCCACGGACAGGCACGAGCTGATGAACATCGCCCGCGTCGAGAATGGCGAGGTGACGTATCCCGCAGCCAACGCCACGGAACCGCAAACCGAGTTGTTCAGAACCGGATGATCACCGAGCGCGGCATGCGTGTTGCTCTACGAATGCTCGCGCCGCACGGAACACAAATCTCACTCAGGGGGCACGCATGCTCTGGACGATCGCCATCATCCTGCTCATCCTTTGGCTCCTCGGTGCCTTCGTGGTCAACATTGGTGGAATAGTCCACCTGCTCCTGGTGATCGCGCTTATCGTGATCGTCTACCGTCTCGTGACGGGTCGGAGACCAGTGGCCTGACGCCAGCGAATGCACAAGGGCGGCCGAATCGGCCGCCCTTTTTTTTGTTCAACTGCCTGGCATGAGCGATCTCGGTCCATTCGACGTCCACGTCGTTTCGCACACACACTGGGATCGCGAATGGTACCTGCCATTCGCGCGATTTCGCCAGCGACTGGTGGCGCTGGTCGATGAGCTGCTCGATGCCCCGCCGGAACGTTCGGCGTTTCTCCTCGATGGGCAGGCGGTGCTGATCGAGGACTATCTCGCCGTGCGACCCGACCGCGAGGGGGAGCTTCGCGCGGCGCTGGCGCGCGGCGCCCTTGATGCCGGTCCGTGGTACGTGCTCGCGGATGAGCTGATCCCCTCGGGCGAGGCGCTCGTTCGGAATCTTCTCGCCGGCCGTCGCGTGGTGCGTGCGCATGGCGGGGAGCCGCCGGCGGTGTTGTACTGCCCCGACTCGTTTGGCCACCCGGCTGACCTGCCAACGCTCGCGGAGGGTTTTGGCCTGTCGCTGATCATCCTCTGGCGCGGCCTTGGCGGACCGGCCTGGCCGGACGGCGATGCCTTCACGTGGCGCGCGCCCGGGAGCGCTCGCGTGCTCGTGCACCATCTGCCGCCCTGGGGATACGAATACGGGGCGAATCTCCCCCCGGACGAAACGCGGGCCGCCGAACGATGGCGCGGTCTGCGCGACGTGCTTTCGCGACGCGCGCGGACCAGCTCGCTGCTCGTGCTGAACGGGGCGGATCACCACGCGCGACAATCGAAGGTCGACGACGCGATCGATGCGCTCGCGCGCGTCGCGTCGCCGGATCGCGTGCGGGCGACCAGGCTCGGCGCCTTCGCCGCCTCGTTCGGAGAGGGCGCGGCACGCGCCGAGCTGCCTGAAATACGCGGAGAGCTCCGATTCTCCCCGGGCTACACGTGGACGGTTCCCGGGACCTGGTCGGCGCGCGCCTACCAGAAGCGGCGCAATGCCCGCGTCGAGCGATGGCTGATTCGTGAGGCAGAGCCCTGGTCGGCGATTGCCGTCGCGCGAGGAGGGCCGTCTCGCGCCCCGCTCCTCCGCTCGGCGTGGCGAAGCCTGCTCGAGTGTCATCCACACGATACCCTGTGCGGATGCTCGACCGATGCCGTCGC
Source organism: Gemmatimonadaceae bacterium (assembly GCA_025930755.1). Lineage (GTDB taxonomy): Bacteria > Gemmatimonadota > Gemmatimonadetes > Gemmatimonadales > Gemmatimonadaceae > JAICNG01. Next base: position 1,700 of record JAICOJ010000180.1, on the reverse strand, counting down.
ACTGGCCGCGGACGCGCGATTTGCGTCCGCGGCCGTTGAGGCCCGCGGGATCATCGACGACGCGGTGCTCGACCTGGTGGGGCACGATCCCGCCGCTGCGCGCGTGTCATCGACGTGGTCGCCGTACGTTCTCATTCGCAACGCGACAGCGCGACCGCGCGCGGGCGTGGCGGAGATCGAGATCACGCGATCCATTGCGCCCGAGCCAGTCGGTCCCGGATCTGCCGGAATTCCCGTCGAAGAACGACGCCTTCCGCTTCCGGTCCTCGAAGGCGGGCGCGTTCCCGTGCAGGTCCTCGACCGGCGCAGGCGGTCCGATCGGGTTGAGTCGCCCCGCCACTACCCGCGCGGCGACCGCGTCGACGTAGCGCGGTGCGTGGCGTGGGTCGACGAAGTCGCCGGCTACGGCATCGCGCCCCTCCGCGTCGGCGATGCCTCCACTTCGACACCTGCATCGCTATCAGTCGTGCCTGTGCGCGGAACGTCGCGATCGCTCGACAACGGCATTCTCCGCGCGGAGCTCATCCCTGGCGGCGTCGTGAAGCTCACGTCCGCGCGGGAGGGTCGCGCCTGGAGCCCGCTCATTCGATTCGAGGACGTCGGCGATGCCGGTGATTTGTATACGCACTCGACGATCGAGCCGGCCATTCACGACGCGCGCCTTCTGGATGGGACGCTGACGCACCAGGGGCCGCTCCGGGCGCAGCTTCGGTTGCACTTTGCGCTGGATCTTCCGGTCTCGTCGAGTCGGGACGGCCGTTCCCGACACCGCAGGCGGAACGACATCATGATTGCGCTCACCCTCGACGCCGGTTCCCCCTTTCTGCGCGTCGGCGTGCTCGCGGTGAACAGAGTGCGCGATCACCGCCTGCGTATCGCGTTCGCCACCGGCGTGGGCGAGGGCATCACGCTGGCTGACGGCATGTTCGGGCCCTTGGTCCGAGAGGCGCGTGCGCAGCCTCCCGAGACGCTCTCGATGGAGCTCGTTCCAGCGACCGCACCGCTGGCACGCTGGGTGTCGCGCAGGGGCGCGTCGCACGGGATGGCCCTGATCTCCGACGGCGTGGCCGAGTACGAGGTGCTGGACGATGGCGCGATCGCGGTCACGCTGCTGCGCGCGGTGGGCGAGTTGTCGAGGAACGATCTTCCCGAGCGGCCCGGCCACGCGGGCTGGCCCGTTCCCACCGCGGCCGCACAGTGCCTCGGGCGCCATCGGGCCGAGTTCGCGCTCTTTCCGCACGGCGCCGGAGCTGACGCGATTGTCGAGATCGAGCGCGTGGCCGACGATGTCCTCCTGCCGTTACGCGGAGCGACACTCCGCTCGGCGACGCGTCCTCCTGAGCCAGTCGCTGGGCTGACGCTCGAGGGCGCCGGGCTGCGGTTCCTTGCCTGCAAGCCGAGCGAGGACGGCGCGTGGGTCGTGCTTCGGTGTGTGAACGTGACGTCGCGGTCAGTGAGAGGCGCATGGCGATGCGCATGGCCCATCGGTGAAGCGCGACGCGCTCGCCTGGACGAGCAGGGCGGCGAGTCGCTGACAGTGCATGAGGGTGGCGTCGTGGAGGTGGGGGTCGAGCCTCTGGCGGTCTCGACCGTGCTGGTTCGTTAGGCTCGATCGCGCAGCGGTGCGACGCTTTCTCCCGCGAGGCGGTCGCGCAGGGCGTCCCCGAGAAAGGTCGAGGCAACCACTGTAACGATCAGCG
>JAICOJ010000012.1 GCA_025930755.1 Gemmatimonadaceae bacterium | reverse complement strand
GGTGTCAGGGTGAAGGTGTGAGGAGCTGCGCGAGCCGTTCTCCTGAACCTTCACCCTGGCACCCCCTGATCCCTGACTCCTGACTCCTGATCCCCCGTCTTCTCACAATCCTTACACACCGCACTATTGACGAAATTCAGGGCAATGCTAATTCTCTAGCACAGTGCTGCATTTTCAACATCCAGGAGCGACCGTGACACCTGCCCAGACCCCTCCCCTCTCCCGACGAGAGCGGCAGATCATGGACGTCATCTACGCGAGTGGCCGAGCGACGGCCGCCGAGGTGATGGAAGCGCTCCCCGATCCGCCCACGTATTCCGCCGTGCGGGCTCTCCTGCGCGTGCTGCTCGAGAAAGGCCACCTGCGTTTCGAGCACGACGGCCCGCGCTATGTGTACCTGCCCACCGTCCCGCGCAACACCGCCCGGCAGTCGGCGCTGCGGCAGGTACTTCGTACGTTCTTCGACGGCTCGGCATCCGAGGCCGTCGCGGCGCTCCTCGACATGTCCGCGTCGAAGATGACCGACGAGGAGCTGGACCAGCTTCAACGCCTGATCGACCAGGCGAAGGTGGAGGGACGATGAGTCAGCTGTGGTCGGATCCCTGGATCGAGGCCATCCTCGCCGCGGCGCTCCGCGGCGCGCCTCTGTTGCTTCTCGCGGGTGCGGCGGCGATTGGCTGGCGCCGCTCGTCCGCCGCGGCGCGTCACCTCGTGTGGCTGGTGGCGATCGCCTGTACGCTCGCACTCCCGCTCCTCTCGGCGTCACTCCCGGCATGGCGGGTGGCGGTACTGCCGCCGACCAACGCGGGCGCACCGGTCCCCGAGCAGGAGGTCGTGACGCTCCCCGCAGCCATCTCCTCCTCGGTCGCCAGTCTCGCGACGACCCATGCACCGCACGACGCCGAGGCGGCGCTGACCGCGCTTGCGCTCGAGGAGTCCGCTGCCCAGGGGGCAGGCGGCCCGCGAGACTGGGGGAAGATCGCATTCCTGATCTGGTGCCTGGGCGCCTCGCTCGTCGCCCTGCCGATGGTGCTCGGTCACGTGCGGGTGTGGCGCCTGTCGAAGACCGCCAGGCCAGCGACCGGCGGAGCATGGGGCGCGCTCGCCTCAGTGCTGCCGGCGCAGCTCGGACTGGCAGGTCGCGTTCGCATCATGACGAGTGAGCGCGCGACGATGCCGATGGCGTTCGGCATCGTGAACCCGACGGTCCTGCTCCCGGCAAATGCCGAGCAGTGGCCCGCCGAGCGGCGCCGCGACGTCATGCTGCACGAGCTGGCGCACGTGGCCCGTCGCGATTGCCTGACCCAGCTGATCGCGCAGGCCGCCTGCGCCATGTACTGGTTCGATCCGCTGGTGTGGCTCGCGTCCCGCGCACTCCGCGGTGAGCGCGAGCGCGCCTGTGATGACGCGGTCGTTCGTGCGGGAGCGCGGCCATCCGAGTACGCGACGCATCTCCTCCAGGTTGCGCGCGACCTTCGCGTCCCGAGCACGACGGCGCTCGCGACCGTTTGCATGGCCCGTCGCTCGCAGCTGTCCGATCGCCTTCTGGCGATCCTCGACGAGCGCAGGAACCGCCGCACCGTGTCGCGCCGTTTCGCCGTTCCGACATGGCTGGTTGCGCTCCTCATTCTGATTCCAGCGGCGGCGTTCGTTCCGTCGCGGGCGCTCGGAACATTCCCGGTGATCGTTTCGGCGATCGTGCCATCCGAGGCGATCGTCGCCGAGCGAAAGGCGGTGGCGCGCGGCAAGAGTGTGGCGGCCAGACCGATGCGTGTCTTCACCGCCAACGATCTGCTCGGTGAGCCGACGCAGTGTGACTACACCGGGAAGGGCAACACGAGCATCTCGCGGAACAGCGACGACGAGAACGACACGTGGCGCGCGCATATCTCCGCCGGTGACTGCGACCTCACGATTCGGACGATCGGTAAGGTACGGTTCGCAAGCGATCTTTCCGATGTGGAGAGCGTTCCGGCGAACGGGTCGTTCCTGCTCACCGAGAGCGATGCGTTGACCACGCGCCGGATCGAGATCCGCTCCGATGCCAGCGGCCGCATGACACGCAAGTTCACGGTCGATGGCGACGAGCGCCCATGGGATGACGAAGGTCGCCGCTGGCTCGCGAGCGTGCTCCTCGCCTTCGAGCGGCGGACCGCGTTCACGGCCGACACCCGTGTTCCGGCGCTCTACCGGGAAGGGGGCGTCGATGCCGTGCTGCGAGAGGTCTCGCTTCTGTCGGGCGATCATGCCCGTCGCCGTTACTTCGAGGCGCTCTTCAAGGCCACGCCATCGCTCAGCGAAAGCGAGACGCGGCGTGCACTCGAGATCGCCGGCCAGATGGATTCCGATTTCGAGGTCGCGCAGACGCTCATCGCGATCGCGAAGACCGGAAAGATCGGCGGCGGCTCGACGGCGTACCTCCAGGCTGTGCGGAACATCGAGTCGGATTTCGAGACACGCCGTGTGCTCACGACGTTGGTGAAGTCGGCGACGATGGACGAGGAGGCGATGACGCTGCTGCTCAACGTCGCCGACAACATCGAGTCCGACTTCGAGCTGGCCGAGCTGCTGCTGGCCGTGTCCTCTCGCGGGTTAGGCTCGAACAAGGCACGCGATGCCTTCTTCAAGGCCGTGGGGACGATCGAGTCGAATTTCGAGCGCCGGCGCGTGCTGTCCTCGCTGCTGAAACGGGCCGACAACTCCGAGGAAGTCCAGGCGCGCCTGCTTCAGTCGGCCTCCGAAATCGAGTCCGACTTCGAGCTCGCCTCGTTCCTCGTCTCGTTCGCCAAGAAGTATCCCGAGATGAGCCAGGCGACGCGCGAGAGCTTCATGAAGGCCGCCGACAGTATAGAGTCGGAGCATGAGTACGGCCGAGTGATGCAGTCGGTCCGTGGGACCGCGCGGCGAACGAGCGGAATGTTCTGAAAGCACTGCGAACTGCGAACTGCGAACGAAAACCCTCGGGACACTACCGGTGCCATGGTAGCGTCCCGAGGGTCTTTAGCTCGCAGTTCGCAGTTCGCAGTTCGCAGTTCGCAGTTCGCAGTTTCGGGGTAGTGGCATGCACCTTCCATTGTCTTCCCTCGCATGAAGCGCAAACGCATGGGGGCGCCGGAAGCGGCGCTGCGCGGAGCCCTCTCCGGGGCGCTCGCCGGGGCGGCAATGCTCGTGGCCGAGCACATCGGGGAGAGGACCGATCTCGCGCGCGGGCCGACCGTTGGCCGTCGCTGGGCGTCGCGGCTCGGTCAAGGACGGTCGAGGCGGGCCACAGCGGTCGGCTGGGCCACGCACCTCGCCTACTCGGCCCTTCTCGGTGCGGCGTACGGCGTGATCAGGAATCGCGGCGAGCTATCGCGCCCGGCGGAGGGGCTCGTCGCGAGCGCCCTCGCCTACGCCGCGTGGCTGCCCAATCGCACACCCGCGCCCAAGCGCGGGCGGCGCCTCAAGAAGCTCGCGGCGCAGCAAAGTCCGATGCTGTATTCGGGTGCGCTGATGAGCGGCTTCGAGGCCGTCTCGAAGCGCTGACGCCGCTTGCCGTTTTCACGGCCCTCTGACGAGCTTACACGCTAGACCGCGTTTCCACCGGAGTCGCTCGTTGCGCTTGGCCCGAACCCCGTTCGTCATCGTTGCCGCACTCGCGCTCGCCTGCGGAGGGCGGCGCTCCCCATCCGTCGACGCGCCGGCGGGCCCCGAGGCCATCTCGCTCCTCGGGGTGCCGCTCCATGCCATCCGTGACACGGCCGGTCTCATGGCACGAGCGGACGCCGAGCTCGCCGCCGACCCGAACAACGTCACGCGAATCATCAATGCGGGGATCGCGCGCGCCGCGGCGCGGCGATTCAACTCGGCGATCGAGATGTTCACGCGCGGCATCGAGAAGTATCCGGACGAGGCGCGTCTGTATCGCTTCCGCGGCCATCGGTACCTGTCGCTTCGGCGGTTCGACGACGCCGTACGCGATCTCGAGCGGGCCGCCTCGCTCGATTCGACGAACTACGACATCACCTATCAGCTCGCTCTCGCCTACTACCTGACGCAACGATATGCCGACGCGGCGGCGGCGATCGACAAGTGCATGGGGTTCGCCGAGAATGCCAAATGGCAGGCGGTCGAGGAGGCGCGGGTCAATCCCATCTGGTACCGCAGCTGCATGTCGCTCAAGACCGACGACGATGGGCGCGTCGCGATGCTCGATTGGCAGTACCGCTCGCTGCGTCGCGCCGGGAAGCACGCCGACGCGCGCCGACTGGCGCGAGCGGTGCGCGAAGGCTGGACCGTGCGCGAGAACGCGCCATACTACCGCGCGCTGCTGTTCTATCGCGGTATTCGCGATGAGACCTCGACGCTCGATTCACTGTCTGCGAGCGGCGAGCTCTCGTTCGTGACGGGTGCGTACGGCGTCGCCAACTGGCATTTCATGGAAGGCGACACGACCCGCGCCCGCGCCCTGTTCGAGCGCATCGTGGGCGGGGATCAGTGGCCGGCGTTCGGGTTCATTGCCGCGGAGGTCGATCTCGCGCGAATGAGGAGCCCGAAACCCTAGGGGTCAGGAGTCAGGAGTCAGGGATCAGGGGGTGTCAGGTGAAGGGATAGGACTTCGTTGCCGTTCTCTCCTCGAACCCATTCCCCGACACCCCCTGATCCCTGACTCCTGACCCCTGACCCCTATTCCATCAGATCCGCGAGCCTTTCGAGAACTTGCCCCAGGTCGGGCTTTTCCTCGAGCACCGGCGCCACCGGATCGCCCGCGAGGCTCTCCAGGCGCTCGATCGCCGTCTTGATCGTGAACGCGCGTGGATCGAGTGAATCATTGACCTCGTCCCAGAGCAACGGCATCGACACCGTCGCGCCGGGCAACGGTCTCACGCTGAACGGCGCGACGATCGTCTGACCGTGCCGGTTCTGCAGATAGTCGAGATACACCTTGTCGCCGCGCTTCGTGACGTGACGGGTGATCGTCGCAATGTCCGTGAGCTCGCGGAGCACCACACGCGCGAGCAGCTCGCCTAACGTGCGCGACTGGGCATAAGTGCATTGCCGCCCGAGCGGAAGCATGATGTGCAGTCCCGTCTTCCCCGTCGTCTTGATGTAGCTCGACAGTCCCACCGCTTGACATAACTGATGAAGCGCCCGCGCACACCGGATGACATCCGAGAACGGCGCCTCCTTGGGATCCAGATCGAGCACGCACCAATCGCACAGCTCGAGCGAGCCCACCCGGCTCGCCCAGATGTGCAGCGGAATCGTCCCGAGATTGGCGACGTACAGCAAGGACTCCTCATCGTCGCACACGAAGTACCGAATCTCGCGCTGCGTGTCCTCACTCCAGATGCGCACGGTCCGCATCCACTCGGGCGCGAACTCGGGCGCATCCTTCTGATAAAAGGACTTTCCATCGATCCCATCGGGAAAACGCGTCATCACCACCGGACGATTGCGGAGATATGGCAGAATCCACCGCGACACCGCCCGGTAGTAGTCGATCATGTCGCCCTTCGTATACCGCTCGGCCGGCCAGTACACCTTCTTGAGATTCGAGAAGCTGATCGTCTTCCTGACCGGCTCCTTCGGCGCCGACGGCGGTGGCTCACTCACCACGGTCGGTGCCACCTCCGCTTCGCGCACCACGCCCTGACGCACGCAGTCCTGCGGGCGCTTGTCGGAGCGGGCGCGCAGATAGGCCGCATGGCGGAGCAGCCCATCGGGCGTCCATTCCCGGAAGCGCACCTCGCAGACGTACATCGGCTCCACCCACGTCGTCGTCCTGATCTCCGGAATCGTGTCGGTCGCGAGGCCTTCGATCACCGGTCCCCGGCACGGCGGCGTGGCCCGGACGATCGGCGCCAGCAGATCACCAAGCTCGCGCAGCAGCTGGTCGTTGAAGCCCGTGCCCACACGACCGGCATACACCAGCTCGCCATTCACGTAGTCCCCGAGCTGCAGTGCGCCGAGGTGGCTACGTGAGCCCTTGGGCTGCGTGAAGCCGACGATCACGAAGTCACCGGTCGCTTCCGCCTTGATCTTGAGCCAGTGCGACGTGCGGCCCGGCCGGTACGGCGCGTCCGCCTTCTTGGCAATGATCCCCTCCAGGCCGAGCTTCTCCACCTGGTCGAGAAACGCTTCCCCTTCCCGGTCGATATGCTCGAGCAGTCGCACCGGGCCGAGGCTCGGCACCGCTTGCGCCAGGAGCTCCTTCCGGGTGACGAGAGGCAGCGGACGAACATCGAGATCATCGACCGCGAGCAAATCGAAGGCGTAGAACGTCGCGGGCAGCTCGACCGCCGCGCGCCGAATGTCGATGTCGGACTGCAGGCGTCCACGCCGCTGGAGACGGGCAAAGCTCGGCTTCCCGTCGCCATCCAGACACACGACCTCGCCGTCGATGATGAACTCATCGATCGGGAGCGCCTTGATCGCGCGCGCGATTTCTGGAAAGACCGCCGTGTAGTCGTTGCCGTTGCGCGTGAGAAGGAGCGCCTCGCCCTTCGACTTGCTCGCAATGAGGCGATAGCCGTCGAGCTTGAGCTCGAACACCCAGTCATCGCGCGTGAATGCCTTCTCGGCCGTTTCGGCGAGCATCGGTTGCGCGACGCGCGGGTCGACGCGGGACTTCGCGGCGCCCGCCTTTTCCGCCGCTGTGCGCAGCCGCGAGCCCGGCGTGTCGCCCGCCAACATTTCCTCGACGGTGACGCCGGATAGCACCGACTGCTCGGGGAACTGGTCGCCGGGGGACTTCATGAAAGCGTCGCGCTCCTTGATCAGCAGCCAGTCGCGCTCGCTCTTCTTGATCTTCACCAGCGTCCACTTCCCCTTGAGCTTATAGCCCTTGAGCTCGAAGAGGAGCTTCCCCTTCTCCAGACCCTCGCGCCAATCCTCCAGTGGCACCCATTCGCCGCGGTCCCAGACGATGACGGCGCCCGCTCCGTAGTTCCCCTTGGGGATCATCCCCTCGAAGTCACCGTACTCGATCGGGTGATCCTCCACCCGCACCGCCAGGCGCTTGTCGTTCTGATCGTACGATGGGCCCTTCGGCACGGCCCACGAGCGCAGAACGCCCTCCATCTCGAGGCGAAGGTCGAAATGGAGCTGCCGGGCGGCGTGTTTGTGCACGACGAACAGGCGGCCGAGGACGGGCGAAACCGTGCCCATCGGCTCCGTGGTGCTGTCCGGCGAGCGCTTCGCGCGGTAGGTGCCAAGGCTGTCATCCGGGGGCGGGGTGTTAGTAATTAGTCACCTCTTGCATCCAAACGCGTACGAGGTAAGAGTTTCCTTGAGCGCGTTCTGCTCGTCGTCTTCGCGCCCCCTTCCAGGCTGCCGACTATGCCCCCTCGTTCCATCGCCAACGCCACGATCTCGTTCGGCCTCGTCTCCGTTCCGGTGAACCTCTATTCGTCATCGGAATCGAAGAGCAGCGTGTCGTTCAACATGCTCCACAGGAAATGCAATACGCGGCTCAAGCAGCAATACACCTGTCCCAAGGACAACGAAATCGTCGGACGGGACGAGACCGTCAAGGGATACGAGTTCGCGAAAGACCAGTACGTGGTCTTCACGGCCGAGGAGCTGAAGGCGCTGGACGAAAAGGCGACGGGGATGATCGAGGTCGTCGAGTTCGTCCCGCTCGAGAAGGTCGATCGGGAGTACGTCGACAAAGTGTACTATCTGGGACCGGATAAGGGAGGAGACCGCGCATATCGCCTGCTGTGCGAGGCTCTTCGGGAGACCGGTCGCGCGGCGCTCGGACAATACGCCGCGCGCGGTGGGCAGACCCTCGTGCTGCTGCGTCCGCTCAACGGCATCCTCGCGATGGAGCAGCTCAAGTACGCTGACGAGGTGCGCCCCCCGCATGAGGTTACGGTCCCGCCCGGTGAGGTGAAGCCGGCGGAGCTCGCGCTGGCCAAGCAGCTCATCGAGCAGCTCGTGAACGAGACGTTCGAGCCGCAGAAGTACAAGGACACCGTTCGTGAGCGGGTCCTCGAGGCGATCCAGCGGAAGGTGGAAGGTCAGGACATCACCTCGGACGTCCAGCCGGACTCGAGCGGCAAGATCCTCGACCTCATGGAAGCGCTGAAGGCGAGCCTGGCCAAGACCACCAAGACCGAAGAGGCCAAAGCGGGGCGCATGGTGTCATGAGGCTGCTCGCGGGGACGAGTGGCTATGCGTTCAAGGAGTGGAAGGGGTCGTTCTATCCGGACGACCTGAAGAGTGACGGCTGGCTGGGGTACTACGCCTCGAAGTTTCCGACCGTCGAGATCAACAACACGTTCTACCGGCTGCCGAAGGAGAACGTGTTGCGGGACTGGGCCGCGCAGGTCCCCGATCAGTTCACCTTTTCGATCAAGGCGAGCCAGCGCATCACGCACTACGCGCGGCTCAAGCCCGAGTGCGCGGACAGCGTCGATTTCCTGCTGAAGAACACCTCGACGCTCGGCACCCGGCTGGGGCCGATCCTGTTCCAGCTGCCGCCGAACATGAAGAAGGACACGCCGCGCCTCAAAGGCTTCCTTGGCCTGCTGCCCCGGGATCGGAAATTCACGATCGAGTTCCGCCACGAGAGCTGGTTCGACGACGACGTCTTCACCGCGCTGCGGGAGCATGACGTTGCCCTCTGTCTCGCCGAGCAGGAGGACTTCACGTGTCCGGTCCACGCGACGGCCTCGTGGGGGTACTTGCGCTTGCACCGCCCCGACTACAATGATGGGGCGTTAGGCGAGTGGGCCAGGTGCGTGAACAGCCAGACCTGGAGCGAAGCCTACGTGTTCTTCAAGCATGACGAGGACGCGGGCGGTGGCTCCGGGCCCAGCGCGGTCACCGCGTTCGTGAGGGCCTGCTCGACGTAAGCGGTTGCGCCGCAGGCCGACTTCCGATGACGGGGCTGACCGAGGAGCGCGCAACCGTCCACCGAGGTCCGTGGAGTCCGCCGCCGCAAATCGGCAGCGCATCACCGCACAAAAGTGGCGACGTCACCCGACCCGCGCATCCTTCGATGCCGCTGTGACCATCGCGGCCGTCATCGAGGTCTGCCGAATTGTTCGCGGTCGCGGGAACCCGACCACCGCGCAACGTTCCGTCGTGGCTGGCGCACGTCACCCTTGGAGCTCGGATGAAGGAGGCTGAACCCATGCAGCGCATCGCCCTGCGTGCCCTGGCCATGGCGGCCACAACCGGACTGTTGGTGCTGGCGCTGCCCGCGTGCGTGCAGCCGCCGGCGATGGTGATCGAGACCTCGACCGGCGCCATCATTCCGCTCGAGACGTGGACGGCGACGCTCTCGGGTGCGCTGCATGGTACCGTGACACTCTCGCCCGGCGTCACCTATCGAGAGACGCTGGCGACGATCACCGTCACCGGAGCGACCCCGCGTGCGGTCCACGCGTGGTTCGTCCAGTTAGGCGTGTGCGGCCACGAGCGCGGGATTCTCGGGGGGCTGCACCCCTACGCCCCGATCACCGCCGACGAACAGGGGACCGCCGCCGCGAGCGTCGCGCTCCCGTTCACCGTTCCGACGGCCGGGGAGTACTCCGTGACCGTTCTCCAGTCCGAGGTTCTGAGCTCGTCCCCCGTTGCGTGCGGAACCCTAACGAAGGACCACGCCGCGGGACCGACCATCGCGCACCGGCACGCGCCGTAACTTGACAGGCGGCCCCTAGCCCGTATATCCCAGTCATCCTTTGGCCGGAGGCGGCCACGGATGACTGGATGATGGGGTTGCGCTGGTGCGACTCCGCGTGGGTACGGGACCCCGCTCGCTGCTCCCACCGGCGCGTCATTCCCGCCGATGTCCCGCGCTGCGCGACGCCTCTTCCCGGACGTAGCATCATCCCCGTTCCAGAGGCGGTCGTTATGCATGCCCCGCGCAGTGGCTTCTCCGTCGCTTGGGGGGGCTGCTCGGCATTCTCATTGGTTGCGGCGACGGCCAGCTCGCCTTCGTCGACACCCCTGCACCGGCTCTCGCGCGTCAGCACGGGGTGGGGGACATGGGCGCCGGTACGTTCGTGATTCTCGACAACATCGGGAACGCGTCGGAGTCGCGAGCCGAGCGCCATCTGGTGAACGAAATGGCGCGTACGGCCCGGCTGATCCACTCGTACGGGTCGAACCCCGGCGTCACGACGCGCATAGGTGGAAGTGTTCAGCCGCTCGCGGGCGGGCGCACTCTCGTTTCCTTCGGTACGGAGGGCCGAGTGGAGGAGTACGACGCGCAGGGTCGGCTGACGTGGAGCATTCAGGGCAATGCCGGATACGTCTTTCGTGCGCAGCGCATCCGCTCGCTCTACGCTCCCGGGGTGGGACGGCACGGTAAGAGAGGCACTTCATTGTTGCCAATCGGAAGTCACCGGGAGGCCCCATGAAAACGTTCTCGAGGCAGCATCGAGCCCCCCTCGCTGCTGTAATGGTGCTCATCGCATGTGACACGCAGCCCGACGTCTCCATCCTCGCGCCCAGCGCCAGCGCATTCGCCAGGTCGGAGTGGTCGGCGCCCATGAACCTCGGGCCGGAGATCAACTCGCCGTTCGCCGACAACAACCCGACACTCTCGTCGGACGAGCTCACGATGTACTTCGCCTCGGATCGCCCCGGCGGAATGGGTCTCGTCGACATCTGGGTGACCAGGCGTGCATCCCTCGACAGTCCCTGGGAGACGCCCATCAACCTCGGTGCGCCCGTCAACTCACCCTTCATCGACGGTGCGCCGGCACTCTCGAGCGACGGCCACCTGCTGTTCTTCCACAGCAATCGAACGGGAACTGCCGGCGGAAATGACATTTGGGTCGCGCGTCGATCGGGCTCCACCGGCGAAGACGATTGGGACGTGCCCATTCCTCTCGGGCCGGGCGTCAACACCGCCGATGACGAGCAGGGCCCGGATTACACCGTCAGCGCGGGCGGTGGTGCCGTCTACTTCAATCGCGGAAATCAGGCGTTGGCCAGATCCGATTTGTATTACGCGGAGGTCGGCCGTGATGGAGACACCGGGGGCCCCGCCGTGGCAATCACCGAGCTCAACGATCCAGCGTTCAACGACGCGGCACCGACAGTCCGCACGGACGGAAAGGAAATCCTGTTCTGGTCCGGACGCGCTAGCGGAGTCACGGCGGACATGTGGGTGTCCACGCGCCAGAACCCTCACGAGTCCTGGTCGCCGCCGCAGAATCTCGGCGTGCCGCTGAACTCGCCGGTCAACGACCTGCACCCAGAGCTGTCACACGATGGCCGAGCGTTGTACTTCTCGACGAATCGGCCGGGCGGGTTCGGTGGGCAGGACCTCTGGATGTCGACGCGAACGCCAAGCGGGCACTAGCGTCGGGACGCGGTGATTCGATGCCGCGATCGGCGGCGAAGGCCGTATGCTCGAGGCGATGGGAATCCTGCGCACGACCATCGCGATCGAGCATCCGGCCCGGCGTGGCACCGTGGTCGAGCTCTCGGATGTCATCGTCGACACGGGCAGCGAGTACACGTGGGTGCCCCAGCCCGTGCTCGAGTCGATCGGGCTCACGCCGGAGCGTATCGTCGACTTCGTGACCGCCGACGGGCGCCAGATCGAGCGCGGCGTCGGGTTCGCGAACATCTATGCCGCGGGAACGTCGACGCCCGACATCGTCGTCTTTGCGGCGCGAGGAGACCTTGTCCTGCTGGGCGCCCGTTCCCTCGATGGCCTCAACCTTCGCATCGACCTCACGAGCCGAACGCTCGTCCCCGCCGGTCCCGTCCCCGCGGCCGCACTGGGCCTAACGGGGCACCCGCGCGAGTCGCTCCACCCACCCCCGGCTCGTCTCCCCTATCTCCGAGAGCACCTCGGCGTCCGTTCTCCCCGATGACTTGAGCACGTGAAAGCTGTGGTCGGCGCCGTCGAGCCAGTGCATCGTCCAGTTCGGGCCGACACGCTGGAGCACGGCGTCCATCAGGTCGCGTCTGCAGAGCGCATCGCGGGTGCCGTTCAGACAGAGCACAGGAGTCTCGATCTTCGGCAGGTGTGCATCGCGGAGCTGATCGGGCTTGCCTGCCGGGTGCAGAGGATACGCGAGCAGGAGCAGTCCATCGCACGCGAAGCCATCGGCGGCGAGCATGGAGGCCGCACGGCCACCCATCGAGCGACCACCGATTATGACGACGTCCGGGCGAAGCTCCTCGCGAGCTCGCGCGACGACTGCTTCGATGGTCTTCCTGAGAAGCGGCATCGGATCGGGACGGCCACTCCGCTTCTCCTTGTAGAGAAAGTTGAAGCGAACGACGTCCACACCCTGCGCCCGCATGGCCTGCGACACCGCGAGGACGCCGCGATCGGCCATGTGGCCGCCAGCGCCGTGCGCGCAGACGAAAGCGATCGATGAGCCCGCCGAGTCGTGCTCGGCGGTCACCGCCTCATCGCCGACGCGAACGCGCCACATCACGCCATCGTGGTCGGCGCCAACCCCATCTCGTCGAGAAAGCGATGGCCGCCACCGGGCCGGCCGGCGCGCGAGCGCGTGTGCGTCAGGACAAGGCGGTCCTTCACGCGCGTCATGCCAACGTACAGCAGCCGCCGCGCTTCCTCGACTTCCTCGGGCGAGGCCTCGCGGTTCGCCGTGCGCCCGGGGAGGTGCGCGTCCTCCGAGCCCACGATGTACACGCGAGAGAACTCCAGCCCCTTCGTCGAATGCAGCGTCAGGAGGTTCACCCGGCCACGCTCCGGCTCGGGGCCATCGTACTTCGACAGCACTGCACACTCGAGGAACGCGGTGATCTGCGCGCCGAGCGACCCATCCGGAATGCGCTCGACGAGGCGCCGCAGCCGCGGCAGCGCAGTCGGATGGAGCTCGTCCGCCGTCTTCTCGGCCCGGATCCTCGTCATGAGCCTGGCGCCGCCCAGTGCCTCGATCACTTCATCGACGCTGGGCACCGCCTCGTTGCCTGACGCTTCAGCCTCGTAGAACTCCAGGCTGCCGCTGTACCGGCCCAGCGCGAAGGGCCGGGAGAAGTCGCGGAACAGCAGGGCCTCCGGGCAGAGCGTCCGCTCGTCGCACAGGGCCAGCGCGACGCCGAGGTGACCGAGGAGCTGAAGCAGGGCGCTCTTGCGCGCCCGGGCGAGCTTGGCCTCGTCGAGCTTCACGACGATGTGCGCCAGCGCGCGCGCGTCATCCAGGGCGCGGTGCGAGCGTCCCGGGTCGATCCCGAAGGTGCGCGCCAGATTGAGCAGCGTGTGGCTCGTGGAGTACAGGTCGCAGGCGAGCGGCAAGGTGTCGTACGTGCAGAGATCGAAGCGCGCGCCCAGTGCCTTGACCATGCGCCGCAGGATCCGGAAGTCGTAGTCGTACCCGTTATGCGCGGCGACGACATCGGTGCCACAAAAGCGGCGGAAGTGGGGCCAGACATCCTCGAACCGCGACGCCCCCTCGACGTCGGCATCGCGCAGCCCGTGAATCTCGGTGGATCGCGCGGGAATCCGGCCCCGCGGCTTCACCAGAGCATTGAAGACCTCGCAGGGCTTCCCCCCGCGAACCCGCACCGCCGCGATCTCGACGATCTCCGCGGTCTCCGCGTCGTCGCTGGTGGTCTCGAGATCGATCGCGGTGAAGTCGACGAAGGGGACGCCGAAGTCGCGGCTCTCGAGGAGCTGGGCCGCCTTGAACAATCCCATGGGGAGACCGACCGACCTGCACTCGTGCGATGAGATGCGCTCCGACCACGGCATCACCACGTTCCCGACGTGGATTTCGCCGAAGCCGAGGCCGACGAGCATCCCTTTGAGTGGAATCTCCGCGCCGCCCATGAACGGAAGACAGATCGCCGCGCGGCGCGCACGCGCCTCGCGCAGCCGGTCGCTGAGCGCGACGACGTCGGGCATGTCGAGCGGATCGCTCAACTCATCGTGCCGCTCCTCGAGGACGGAACGGCGATGGCCGACTCGCTGCGACAGCAGGTCGTTGATCAGGGGGCCGAGCGACGTGTGGCGGCACCCGATGGCTTGCAGATTCCGCCACTGCGAGAGCGCGCGATGCACCTGCCGGCCGTCCTCGCCCGCGCGGGACACCTGCGCGGCAATATGGTAGAGCTGCCGCAGCAGGTCCTGCCGTGTCTCCTCGGCGCGCACACGCGCCTGATCGAAGAGGACCCTCGAGAGTACCGCCTCGAAGAACGCCTCGCAGTGCACGCTGTCGTGGGGGTACGCGATCACGCGCAGCGCGGCGAGCACGTAGCCGACCACCGGATCCTCGGCCAGGGCACGTCCACGGGCGAGACGACAGGGGATGCCGGCGTTGAGAAACGCGCCCTCGAGCGCTTCACCCATCTCGTTCGTGCGGTAGAGCAGCGCGATCTCACCCCAGGCGTGTCCCCATTCCGAGCGATCGCGGCGAATGTCCTCGACGATCCATTCGCGTTCGGCGTCGTCGGTCGGAAAGGAGAGCGCGGTGGGTTGAAAACGCGAGGCGCGGTTCGCCTGTGGCGGCGGCAGGTCCTCGAACATCTGCGTGTTCATCGACACGAGCCGCCGCGCCAGGGCAAAGACATCGCGGGGACAGCGGCGGTTTTCCTCGAGGCGAATCTTCCGCGCGAGCCGGAAGTCGTTGAGCATCCGCTGAAAGACGGCCGGATCCGCGCCGGCGAACGAGTAGATCGACTGCTCGTGGTCCCCCACCGCGAACAGATGCTCGTGATCGCGCGCCAGCTCGCGAATCACGCGGTACTGGACCGGGTTCAGATCCTGGAATTCGTCGACGAGCACCACATCCCACTGGGCCCGAATCGACTTCGCCTCGGACGTGTGCTCGAGCAGCTCGGCGGCCTTGAGGACGAGCATGTCGAAGTCCACCATCTTCCGCTGCGCGAGGAAACGCTCGTAGCGGTCGAAGAGCTCGTAGCTCTCATGATGCGCGAACGCCGTGTTTCGGAAGCGGTTCGCGCTGAACTGCGTGAGCAGCCCGCGATGCCACGGTTTGGGGCCTTCGAGCCGCCGCAGCACGTGGAGCTGATAGTCCTCGTCGGCGATGCCGAATCCGGGCGGCAGCCCCACCCGTGCCGCATGCTCGCGCAGCAGCTCGGCACAAAAGGCGTGGATGGTTCCCGACTTCACGGCGCCCCCGCCGTCGCCTAACGTGCGCTCGAGGCGATGCGTGATCTCGTCGGCGGCCTTGTTGGTGAAGGTGAACGCGCAGACGCGCGATGGCGGAACGCCGCACTGTTCGATCAGGAAGCGAATTCGCTCGATGAGACAGTACGTCTTTCCCGCGCCGGGGCCGGCAAGCACCAGCAGAGGCCCGGGCGCGGCCTCGATGGCCTCGGATTGTGACGGCGATGGGGAGGGCGCGCGAGTCAACGAGCGTGTCTCGTGGACGGCGTGAAAGACGGTCGCCATCCCGGAAAGGTGGGGCCTGGCGCGCTATCGCGACAGGCTCAGCGAATCTTCCAGGCGACGCCGAGCTCGAGCGACGAGAGCTCCTCCAGGCGCCGCACCCCGTTGCGCGCCGGAAAGTCGAACCGCTCCAGCCCGTACCGGATAGTCGCCGTCAGGCGCCCGGCGGTATAACCAACGGCGCTGTGGGCGGCCACCGCGAGATCGGGTCTCGAAATTCCGCTCACGCTCACCCACGGGATGATCGAGAGCCCCGCCGAGAGCTTGAGGGCGTCCTCGAGCATGGAGCGACGGGCGTGAATGCCGACCTCACCCCATACCCAGCGCTGCGCGGCGAGGGCGGACTCGTAGCGCCGCACGACGACACCGGCGTCGAGCCCCCACCAATCGCTGAGCGGCAGGCTGGCGCCAACGGTGGCCTCGCCGACATCGCGATCGAACGCCGAGCTCTCGTTGGCCCCTAACGAGCCGGCTCGAAGCGACAGACGCGCTTCGAGCGCCTGCCATGGCAGGTTGGTCGTCGCCCAGAGCCCGAACATCGTGCCTGACGACCGCTCGAGCCCTGCGCCGGCGGTCACGCGATGCTCGGCGAGGGAGACCGACACCCCCGTCGTCACCGGGAGCTGAGCGCGAAGTGGTGCAGCGCCCACGATGCACGCGGCGACCCACGCCAGGGTGCGCATGATCATCGCGACTCTCCGATCGTGGGCGTAATGATCATCCGGGCCGCCGCCAGGCGCGCGGCATTGCGCTCCCGGATCTCCCGGTTCTGGCGCACGTGCTGCTCACGCCGGCGCGCGTTCTCGAGCACGTTCGCGGGAATTCCGGAGCCGCGCCGCAGCAGGAAGAACGATGCGATTCCGCCCGACGCGGTCACGCTCGCCATCACCACGGCATGCTTCCGCGTGCCATTCAGCTCGCCATGGCCGATGACGTTGGGGACCGCGACGGCGAACGAGGCGAGGACCAACCCGGCGGCGAGCTGCGAGCGCGCGATCGAAGGGGGGCGTCGCTCGGGAAGAAGGGAGCGCCCGTCGAAGACGATCGAGTCCTCGAGCGGCTCGTGATCGTAGTTCACGTCGAAGCGCAGGGTGACCGTGTCGCTGGCGGAGTCGCTCGTCGCCGTTGCGCTGACGTCGAGCTGATAGCGGCCGGCCGGCAGGCGCGCCCCCCGCTGATCGAGTCCGTCCCACGGGGATTCGGACGCGCCCTCCGCGGTCCACCGGAACGCGGCCACCGGCTCGGCCTCGCCGGGGCGCCGCACGACCGCCTGCACACGCGCGTGCTGCGTCGTGACGAAGCGGAGCGAGACGCCGCCCTGCCCGGGGACGAAACCGGTATCGGACAGCGTTCTCACCCCGACCACGAACGTGTGCCGCCGTGCGTGCGCGAAGAGCTGTCGTTCCTGCGGAGTGAATACCGCGGGATCGAGGTCCATGAAAGGGTCACGCTCCAGCATCCGGCGAAAGTACGCGAGCGCGGAATCGCGCTGACCCAACAGCGAAAAGGTTGCGCCGAGATACTTCATCGCCTGCACGCGCTCGGCCATGGTCGCGGCCGTGTTGCTTGGCGAGGTCACTTCACGCAGCAGCACGGCCGCGCGCTCGAGCTGAAGCTCCTCGTACAGGATCACTCCCCGGCTCAGGACCTCGCCCGGGGCACGCTGTGCCGCGCCCGCTCGGGCGAGCGCCACCAGCGAGATCATGACGACGACGAGTCGACGGAGGGTCATCACTCGGGATCCTGGGTCGGCAAGGCAATGCGTGCGAGGGCCGTGATCTCATCGGCCACGACAGTGACGGTCGTGTCGAATGACTTGTAGCCCGGCGCGGATACGCGCAGGCGACGCGTGCCCACGCGAACGGTCGAATCGAGGACGACGCCGCGCCCCAGCAGTTGGCCGTCGACGCGAATCTCCGCATCCGCGGGGAAGGCGCGCACACGGAGGCGGCCCACCGCCTTGGGCTCGGGGGCGGCGGCCTCGACCACCCGCGGTGTCGAGTCGACAGGGGCGGGCGTTGCCGATCGCGGCTCCTCGATAGGCGGAGCGAGGGTGGGAGCGACCACGACCGCCGTTGGGGCAGACACGGGCGCGGGAGCGCGGCGCAGCACGACCGCGGCCGCGCCACCAGCACCGAGCACCGTCGCCAGAGCCAAGCCAATGGCCCACCGCGAGAGAGTCGTTGCGCGCGGCGCTACCGTCGGGGTCGCCTGCGGCGGCGTGAGACGAATCGAGCTTGCCAGCGCCGGCAGCGCCGAGATGCCGACGACGGGAATCGGAGCGCCGTGCGCCAGATCGCGAAGGTGCGCGATGCCCTGACGGCGATCCTCCTCGGGGAACGGAACGCCCTCGACCGCGGCCAGCATCGCGTGCGTGGAGGCGAATCGGTTCTCCGGCTTCTTGGCGAGCGCGCGATCGATCAGCTCGCGCAGCGGCAGGGGCACGTCGAGACGTGCGGTGGTGACGTCGGGCACCTGCGTGTAGAAGTGGTGGTGCATGATCCCCGGAAGCGATTCGGCCTGGAAGGGCACGCTTCCGGTGAGCATCTGAAACGCGACCACCCCTAACGAGTACTGATCGCTTTGCGGGCCGATGCGCCGGGCGGCGCACTGCTCGGGGCTCATGAAATAGGGCGTGCCGACCATCGTCCCGGTCGACGTCAGACTCGCATCCTCGGCGGCGCGCGCGATGCCGAAGTCGCTGACGACCACGCGGCCATCGCGATCGACGAGAATGTTCGCGCTCTTGATGTCCCGGTGGACGATGCCGCGCTCGTGCGCGTAGGCCAGCGCGCTCGTCGCGGAGCGCAGGACGTGGAGCGCGACCGGCACGGGCAGCGGACCCTGCGAGGCGATGATGTCCTCGAGCGAGCGACCCTCGATGAACTTCATCGCCATGAACAGGAACCGCCCTGCCTGACCCTCCCGATACACGGGGATGATGTTGGCATGCTCCAGGGAAGCGGCCAGCCGGGCTTCCCGCTTGAAGCGCTCCGTCAGCTCGCGGTTCAGCGTCATCTCGGGCGGAAGCACCTTGAGCGCGACGCGGCGGCCGAGGCCCGCCTCGGTCGCTCGATAGACGACCGCCATGGCGCCGCGGCCGACCTCGCGGTCGATGTCGTACTCGCCCGAGAGGGCGTGGCGCACCTCCGCGAGGAGCGCGTCGTCGGCCGCGCCGACGAGCAGCGTGGCCGCGCCCGGGTCGAGCACCTGCCGCCCGCAGCTCGGACAGAATCGCGAACCGGGCGCGATCGCCGCACCGCAGCGCTGGCACTGGCTCATTGGCTCGTCACGGTGAAGATGACGACCCGTCGCTTGTTGCCGTTGCCGAACGCGGCCTCCACCGTCGCGGTCCCGGCGGAGGAGCCTAACGTCATCTGCGCCTCCGACAGGCCGCTGGCGTTCGAGAGCCGGTCGATCTGGTTGGAGCCTTCGAGCGTGCCGCCCCCCGAGAGTAGTCTGAAGCGCACCGACACGCCGGCGACCGGACGCCCCTGCGCGTCCGTCACCCGTACGGTGAACCGCTGTGGCAGGGGCGTCCCGCGCAGCGCCGACTGGTTGTTGCCGCGCAGAATTCGCAGCGAATCCTCGGAGAGCGCCGCGCCAGCGAAGTGCGCCGCCGCGGCCGGTGTGCCGAAATCGATCGCGCCAATCACGCTGTCACCGACGGCGTCCAGCGCTGTCGCCCGGCGCGGGCCCCGCGCATCACCCCACCAGTTCGGCTGCGCCGTGACCACCGTGGGCTCGGTGTTCACCAACGCCGCCACGTCGTGGTCGGCGAAGTCGTTGTTCGCAATGCTCGCGGTGGTCCACTGGGCGAGCTCGAGGCCGCGCCGCTGGCGCCACACACGGTTTCCCTCGAAGCGAATGCCGCCGCCGCGCAGCGACGCCCCATCGAGCGTGCGGTACTCGACGATGCTCGATCCCGTGACCTCGACGGAGGCCGCCGTCGCCGTGATGGCCGCCGGCCACCGAATCGTCGGAACGCTGCGCGTCCCCGCGCCGGACAGAGCCACGTTCTGCACGGTGAGCGCGCCGCCGGTGAAGGCGATCGCGGTCTCGTTCGCGCCGGTGAAGCGCGTGCCGCGCACGGTGAGGATCGCGCCCGACCCCTCCACCGTGATCGCCGCCATTCCGGTGTCGGCCGTTGCGCTCGTACAGTTGGCCAGCGACCCATTGACGACCGCGAGCGACGACTGCCCGCGGACGTCGACGCACCCTCGACCCTGGCCGTTGCGGAGCGTGTCCGACGTCATCGCGATGGTGTCGGCCTCCTCGGCGACAATGGCGCGCACGGCATTTTCGAGCATCGAGCCGCTGAGCGACCAGGTGGAACGCGCCGAGCGAATGTGGTATCGGCCGCCGCTGAAGCGACTGGCGGAGATGGTGACGCCGGCACCGCGCGCATCGGAGAGGCGAATCGCGTCCATCGCCGTACTGCCCGTCTCGGTGAACGAGTTGCCGCTCACGGTTACGCCGCCGGATTCCAGAATCTCCAGCGCGGCACGTCCGTCCATCGCGCTGCCCCCGGACGGGGGATCGGTCGACTGCTGGTTGAGGGAGAACACGTTGTCGGTGATCACCGTCGCGCCGGTCGCCGCGCGAATGCGCAGAAGGCGATGACGGCCCGCCAGCGTGTCGGCGGCGACGCGAGCGCCCGACGTCGAATCGAGCAGAATGCGCGGTCCAATGGTCGAGCGGAACGCGCTCCTCTCGATGACGTTGCCGAAGCCGCCGAGGACGCGAATGCCCTCGCCGTTCGCGCCGGGGACGGAGTCGACGCCGGCGACCTGCACGCGCGAGACCAGACCGCTGCTCACGTTCGACAGCAGAATACCAAAGCCGACCACGGCGTCGACTCGGCTATCGGAGATCACCGGCCCCGTGGCGTTGGCGATCCGGAAGCCGCGCCCAACCCTGAACGTCTGACCGGGGTTCACGTGAACGTTCTCAATGCGCACACCGGCGCCGTCGGCGTCGACGGCAGGTCCATCCACCATGTGGCGGACCGCGACGTTGCGGAGTAACACCGACGACCCCGCGGAGACCGCGATCGCCGCCGCTCCCGTCTCGTGTGAGAGGGTCGGCAGGAAGGCCGCGTCGTTCCCGTTGGCTCGATAGGCGGAATCGTTCCCGATCACCGAGATCTGTCCGACCAGCGTGGGTGACTCGGCGTAGGGGCGATTGCCGGGCTGCAGTGCGATTGTGTCGCCGGAAGTCGCCTCGGCGAGCGCGGCCTGAACGGTCGCGAACGGTCGGGCGTGCGTTCCGATGCGAGGCACCGCATTGGAGGCGTTGTCGACGTGGAGCGTCGTGAGGTCGCGCACGACCAGGGCGACCGTATCCGCAATGGTGCCCGCTTCGCCGATGATGCGCGCGGCGCCGGGCGCGACCGCCGTCACCGTTCCGCCGGGCGAGACGATCGCGACCGCGGTGTTGTCGGACCGCCACGTCGTTGGATAGCTGGCGATCGGCACACCCTGGGCGTTGCGAACGTCCGCCGTGTAGGCGAGCTGCTGACCCGCCCGCGTGAGGGTGTCAGCCGACGGGTCGATCGCGATCGTGGCCGGGTCGTTCGTGACCTGGACTCGCGCGCCGGAGCGGACCGGGCCCTTGAAGGCATAGATCATCGTCAAGCCGGCGCCGATCGCGGTGACGCGGCCGGCATCATCGACGCGCGCCACGGAGGCATCCCCGCTCTCCCAGAACGGCGTTACCCCTGGCACCGGGGCTCCGCTGTTATCGACCGCGGTCGCCGTGATGGTCACTTCCTCGCCGATGCTTCTCAGGGTAACGGCCTCCGGCGAGAGCACGAAGCTCGCCAGGCGCTGTTCGACCGTGACCGTCGCACGCGCCGTGTCGGCCGCGACGATGGCGAGTACCTCGGTCGCGCCGGTGCCACGGGCGGTCAGTCGTCCGTCGGCCACCGCGACCTTGTTCGTGTCGAGCGACGTCCATTCCACGGGAACGTCGATGATGCGGTCGTCCGCGCCTAACGGCATCGCGTGAATCGTCGCCGTGTCGCCGACGCTGGTGAGACCCACGACGGACCGGTCCAGCTGGAGATCCTTCAGGACGACGCGCAGGGTGCGGCGCCAGGATCTCCCGTCTTCGGGGAAGAGCGACCCGAGCACGCGGATGGTCAGGTCGGCGCTGCCAAGGCGCCGCGCGTGGATCGAGTCGCCGGCACTGGACACGACGACGATCTCGGGATTGCCGCTGGCGAAGGTCACCCGGGAGCCGGTCACCGGGACACCGCCACTCGTTATGCGGACGACGGGCGCGACGTGGCTCTCGACGAAGAGGAGGGTGTCGCTGAGCCATTCCAGCTCGAGCTGCTCCACGCCGACGGGACCGAGGACGTTCGCCCCATCGCAGGTTGCCGTGGCCGCCACAGTGGCCATCGCCGCCGTGAGACGCGTGAGCGCCATGGCGAGTGCATGCACAGGGGATCGACGACCGCGATGCAGCATGACTCGACGCAGGACGGGAAGCGCTCGGCGACCGGGGGACCCCGGCCGCATGTCACAGAATGGACGTGTTCGATCTCCTGTTCAGACGATTTGCCGGGCGTCGTCGAAACGGATTCGGGCTTTGCTCGGAGTCGTCGGCCCCCAGGGTGCCGGGAACTGTTCGCTGCCGACGACGAGGGTGGCATCGCTCGCCCTGGCCCTGGCGTCATGCGGAGACCGCCACGGCCCCGCCGCGCCGCCTAACGCGCAGGCGCCCGCCATGGATCGTCGCCGGGATGATCAGCGCCAGGAACACGATGTGATACCACACCGGTGTGAGGCGCCACGCCGAGGCCTCGAACCCGATGCCGAGGAGGAGCTGGAGGACGGCGAGCGCCCAGACGGCCCGCATGGGTTCCTTGGCCGCGACGGCGGCCGTCACGTAGCCGGCGAGCGTCGATAACACGACGCTGTAGATGATCAACCCCACCAGCGCACCGGTATCGGTCACCGGCTGTCCCACCGCGAGCACCGAGGGCAGTGCCGCCTGCGCCGCCTGCGTTCCGCCGACCCACAGCACCGCCCATACGACGGCCCCCGCCAACACGGCGAGGATCGTCCGCCCAGTCTTCTCCATGAGGCACCTCCGCGCGTGGTGTGTCCTGATCCCGTTGACGGGAGCATTATGTGATATTATTATCACATATGCAAGGACTCCATCGCCGAGGCGCCTCCGCGGCCCGGGAGCGAATCCGCTTCATCCGTGGTGGAGGCGAGCCGCCACCTCACACGAGATCGTTCTGAGCTCCGTCATCCCTGCCGTCTCCCGTGCCCCGACGCCCCGATCCCCTCGCTCCAGTCTGGAAAGCGCTCTCGAGCCCGATTCGCCGCGCGATCCTCGATCATCTGCGCGAAGGGCCGCTCACGACCGGAGCGATCGCCGAGCGCTTTCCGAGGCTCACGCGGTTCGCGGTGATGCAACATCTGCGTGTGCTCGAGACTGCAGAGCTCGTCATCCCACGGCGGGAGGGGCGTGAGCGGTACAATTACCTGAATCCGGTTCCGATCCAGCACGTCTTCGACCGCTGGGTGTCACGATACACGAGACCGTGGACCGAGGCGCTGGTCAGTCTGCGGGACGAGCTCGAGACCGACGACCGCAAGGAGCACGCATGAACAGTCCCACCGGATCGAAGCCCGCGACGCCTGCCACTCCGCTGCCGGATCACGTCGTTTCCATTCACATCGCCGTCCCGGTGCAGCGCGTGTGGGACGAAATCACGAAGACGGGAAAGATCCAGCGCGCGCTCTACAACACGGTGCTCGAGAGCGAGCTCAAGCCGGGCAGCCGGCTTCGCTACTACAGTCCCGACAGGAAGCGGGTGTTCATCGTCGGCGAGGTGGTCGCCGTCGAGCCGCCGCGCAAGTTCTCGCACACGTACATGTTCACCACGAGCGTGTCACCCTTCACGCTCGTGACCTGGGAGCTTCAGGAAGAGGCCGGCGGCTGTCGTGTCACCATCACGCACTCCGGCTGGACGACCGCGCACAAGGCGCCGGAGAAGGTCGCCGCGGGCTGGAGGGAGATCCTGGGACTGCTCAAGCACGAGCTCGAGACGGGCGATCTGCCGACCAGGACGAAGATCATGTACGCCATGTACGGCGCCTTCATGTTCATGATGCCGAAGAGCACGACCACCGAGCACGTCGACAAGCAAGGCTGGTAGGCGTCAGCCGATCCAGCCCACCCGGCGACGCCACTCGAGCTCGGCCGCATCGCGCTCGGCGATCTCGTCGGCCGTGGGCGGCGGCTCCTCCCGCAACCCGGAGAGGAGCTCGCCGAGCCGAGGCAGGCCGACTTCGGCGCGCCACTGCTCGACCTTCTCGACATCCTCCAGCGGATAGGGGGCGAGCCCGTTGACCGTGTCGCGCAGCTGCGAGCCGTAGCGCTGCGGAAGGCCTTCGAAAGCCTTGATCCGGTCATCCATCATCGCGAACTGCCAGCGCGGCGCGTCGCCACGGCGGGACGCTTCGTCCAGCAACTTGCGGCACGCGCGCATGAAGGCCGGCTCGCCGATGGCGTGCTGTGCGATGCGCCACGCTGCGTGCGCCCCGTCCTTTCCGACGAGCTTCTCTCCCGGCCATCCCACGTGGAGGATGATCTCGCGCAGTCGCGCCGCGTGCTCGCGATGCACCGCCTCCATCTTCGGGTGGTAGCCCTTGAAGAGTGAGCCGTCGGCGGCGAGCTCCGTGCGCACCGTCTGATCGCGCGCATCCATGCGAAGGAGCTCGTCGCGAAGGGCGGAATCCATGGAAGGGTGCTCAGGGGGCTCAGGGGCCTCAGGGTGCCTGGCGAACCCGACTATCGCACCTGAGCACCCCGAGCACCCTGAGTACCCTGAGCACCCCTAACCTACGAGCCTCGGCGTCCCGACTTCATCGAGGTGGAGTGCGGCTTGATGACCTGCACGCGCGCCGGCGCCACCGGCTTCACCGGCTGGGACTGAACCTCACCGTCCGGTCGCGGTCGATCTGGCTTTGCGGTCGGCGTGCGTCCGAACTTCGGAATTACTGGGCGGTGTTTGCGCTTCATCTCGGCGTCTCCGGTTCGGGCTGCCGGGAATAATTAACGGAGCGCGCCCCGCTCGCCAGAGATAGCGCTTCGGGATTCCCTCCGTCATATAGGGCGGGACCTCCGCGCACACATTCCCAGGACGCCATCGGCTCCCGGAGAAACGAATTTGGAGATCGCGCGGGCAAACGTCGAAGCCGAGCTCGAGCGATACCATGCCGACTGCTTCGCCTGGGCGATGGCGTGCTGCGGCCGAGATCGTACCGAGGCGGAGGACGTGTTGCAGACGAGCTATCTCAAAGTGCTGGATGGGCGTGCGGTCTTTTCGTCGCGCTCCGCCCTCAAGACCTGGCTGTTCGGGGTCATACGGCGAACGGCCGCCGAGCATCGCCGATGGCGAGCGTTGCGACGCTTCCGATCTGTATCGCTGACCGAGCGCGCTGACCCGTCGCCCGACCCGGCGGCGGTCGTCGGCCACTCGGAATCCGCGGCACGCCTCGTCGGCGCACTCGCGACGTTATCGGCACGCCAACGGCAGCTGCTGCACCTGGTCTTCTATCAGGACCTGACGATCGGTGAAGCCGCCGGTGTGCTTGGCATCTCGATCGGCGCGGCACGCACGCATTACGAGCGCGGGAAGCAGCGCCTTCGCGAGCTGCTGACGATGGAGGACGATCGATGACCGACGATCGCGAGCTCCGGGAACTGTTCTCACGACTGAAACGGGAAGATCGCGCTCGCGTTCCGTCGTATCGGACGCCGGTTGCGACGGTGGTGCCACGCTGGAGACCGGCGGCGCGGCTCGCTGTGGCGGCTGCCATCGTCCTGATCGCGCTCGTGCTCGGTCGGCCGGATCGAACTCCGCCGAACCTGGCTCGTCAGCTCGTCGATCTCGGAGTCGCGAGCTGGGAGTCGCCCACGGACTTTCTCCTGATCACGCCGGGAAGCGAGCTGCTGCGCTCGGTGCCGGCGGTGGGATCGCCTGACGACTGGACGCCGAGCGACCTGCGGGGCCGTTCGCCCGCGTCGGAATCCACACGTACTCAAAGGACTCCCTCATGATGCATTCATGCCGATACGCGATTCTTCTGCTGCTCATCGCGGCGCCATTGGCTGCGCAGGAACCGGAGCCGGACTTCGCGAGACATCTCTTTCCACCGGAGCTGGTGATGCAACACCAGCACGCGCTCCGCCTCACGCCGGAGCAGCGCACGTCGATCACGCAGGGGATTCGGGACTTGCAGCTCAAGGTCGTCGATCTCCAGTGGAAGATGCAGGACGAGGCGCAGAAGCTGACGGAGCTCGTGCAAGGCCCGAGGGTGGATGAGGTGCAGACGCTGGCGCAGGTGGATCGCGTGCTGGGACTCGAGCGCGAGATCAAGCGCGCGCACATGGCGCTGCTCGTGCGCATCAAGAATCTGCTGGAGCCCCGGCAACAGGACACACTCCACGTGCTCCGCCCGGCCAGGCGCTGATCGGTGGGGAGGACCCGCGGCGTGGAGCGCTAGCCGGCGCCGCGGGTACGGATCCAGGGGCGGAGCAGGCTTCGGCGGCGCCGAAGCGGGTTACGGCATGCGTCGCACAGCGACCCCGTCCCCGGACCAAAGTGTCGCCCGCACAACAGCTCGCGGCATCCGGAGCAGACCGTCCCTCCGGACAGCCCGAGTCGCGCGCTGCATCGCTCGCATTTCAAACGCTCCGTGGCCAGGCCTCGCATGATGTGCTGACGATGCTCCGCGGCGCCGCGAATCGCAATGCGGTGCGTGACGCTCGCTCGCAATCATCAGTCCATCCGTCGAGATGCTCCCTCCGCCCGGACCCGCGCCGCAGCCTCACGCTGCCGACACCCCCGCGTCACTCATCGCGCAGGTCACCACTCAGCTCCTCGATGTGGAGCGAGTGCGCAGCGAGCGAGTGCTCAATGGCGTGCGCGCGGTGGTTCTGGTCCTGCTCACGCTCGCCAGCGCGCTGTACTCCCCACGGCTGACGCCGGAGCTGAATCGCGTCAACGTCGCGGTTCTCCTCCCGATGCTGCTGTGGACGGTGGGCCAGCAGGTGATGTTTCACCGAACCGGTCACGCGCCGCGCTGGTTGTCGACACTGAACGCCATCGTCGATACGACAGCGCTCACCCTCCTGCTCGCCGGGTACGGCGTATTCGGCCGAGCGGAGCTGGCGGTGAAGTCGCCGATGTTTCTCGCGTACACGGTGGTGATCGCCGCGCAAACGCTCACCAATTCGTGGCGGCGCGCCGCTGGCGTGTCAGCGCTCGCAATCGGGCAGTACGGGGCTCTCGTCGCCCTTCTCGTGTTGACCGGGCAGCTGGTCCTGATGGGCAATCCGCTCGACACGCCCATCATGGCCGGGTCGTCGCTGTTCGATGAAGGCGCGCGGATCTTCTTTCTCGCCGTTGCCGGCGGCGCCGCAACTTACGCCACCGCGCGGCAGGCACAAACGCTTCGGCGCGGGCTGACGGCCCAGGTCCAGCGCGACGCCGAGGAGCGCGCTCTCGCGGTTCGGCTGCAGGAGGCGGACAAGCTGGCCGCGGTCGGCACTCTCGCGGCGACCGTCGTGCACGAGGTGAACAACCCGCTGGCCTCCATCTCGATGCTCGCCGAAATGCTGAAGACGACGCCGCTCACGGCATCGCAGCGCGAGGACGTCGATGGGATCATCAAGGAGTCCCGGCGGACCGCGGCGGTGGTCCGCGATCTTCTGCGCGTGTCGCACCCGCGCGAGGCGCGGGACGACGGCATCTCACTCTCCCAAGTGGCGACGCAGGCGCTGGCGGTGCTCCGGCCGCTGCTGCGCGAGCAGCGGGTATCCATTCAGGCCGAGCTGCCCGAGGGATTGCCCACGATCCGGGGATTCGCGAGCAGGCTCGAGCAGATCGTGCTCAATCTCGTGATCAACGCGGTGCAGGCGATGGAGGGTCGCAGCGGGCCTCGTGTCGTGCGCGTAACGACCGGCGGCGATCCGACGCAAGTGTGGCTCTGCGTCGAGGATACGGGGCCGGGGTTCGCGCCCGGCGTCGCGGAGCGCGTGTTCGATCGTTTCTTCACGACGAAACCCGTCGGCAAGGGCACAGGGCTTGGGCTGTGGATCGCGCGCGAGATCATCACCGAGCATGGCGGCACCGTCACCGCCGAGAACCGGGAGGAAGGAGGTGCTCGCTTTCGCCTCCGGTTCCCGATCGCCATCGAGCCAAAGGCGCGGCTGTCAGCCTAACGTCGAGGGATCCACCGCGGGACGTGCGCCTTGTACTCACGGTACGGCGCGCCGAACCGCTGCTCGAGCCCCGGCTCTTCCACCAGCACGAAGTACAGCGAGTTGAAGGCGACGAACACCGCCAGCCACAGCGCCAGCACCCATGATCCGGTGAACACGGCCCATCCTGCCAGGACGGTCGCGACACCGCTGATCATCGGGTTCCGAACGTACCGGTAAGGACCGACCGCGACGAGGCGCTGCGTGGGATCCCAGGGTGCGAGCGTGCCCTGCCCCACGCGCGCGAACAGTGCGACGCACCACGCGAAGAGCACGAAACCGCCCAGCAGCAGGGTCGCGCCGAGCCCTCGCATTGGCCACGCGAGCGCCGAGCCTGGGTCCCACCGGGAGTCGACTGGGGCATACCGCGTCAGGAGCCAGCTCGGAACGACGAGGGCCATCACGACGGGAAGCACCAGAATGGCGAACAGGTGGCGGAGCAGAACGAGCACTCGTCGCTCCAACGACGCCCGGTTACTGATACTGGATGTACACCGGCTTGGGCTCGAGCTCGAGCACCTCCGACGGCGTCATCAACGGATGCCCGGCCTTCGTATCGTTGCGATAGAAGAGCTTGAATCCCGTGAACTGCACCGGCTCCTGATAGATGTAGCGCCGGTAGGATTCCTTCTTCAACGATGGCCACCCCCATCCATCCATGTGCATCACGATCTGCACGCGCGGGTCGAGCGTGATCTTGCTCGTGTTGGTGACCATCGGCCGCGTGAACCGGTGCACGACGAACACTTTCGGCGGCAGGTTGTGCTGCGTCACGAGATCCGCGAGGAATGACGTCGCGTAGTTGATGTCGGTGGCGTCGTACGTGCCGACGCGCTCGCCGGGGCGTCCGCCGCGCTTCATCGAGAATTCGGGGTCGATGCCGAGATGGACGTTCGGCAGCGAGAGGTACTTCGCGAGGCGAGGGAGCTCGTCCCGCAAGGTGCTCTTTCCTACCTGAAGATCGAGGAAGACGATCGCGTTCCGCGTTTCCGCCCAGCTCAGCACGCGATCGATCAGCGTATCGGCCATACGGGCGCGATACTTCCCGTCGCGGCCGGGGGCCGCCTGCGCGACCACGGCGATCAGGTGCAGCGCCGGCTGCACCACGGTGAGGGAATCCGCCGCACGCCACTCCGCGACCACCGTGTCGAGCTTGGCGAGCATGCGTTCCGGCGGAAGGGCGCCGAGGATCCCCATTCGCTTCGAGAGCGGGTTGCCGTAGAACGCGACGATCCGCGAGTGCGGGAGGATCGATCCCGGGAGCGGAATGGGGCCCCTGACCGGCCAGACTGGGGCCGGCTTCGGGGGCCGGGTCGCGACTGGCTTTTTGACCGTGGCCGACGTGGTGGCGGCCCCGGTCGCAGTGTCGGCGGTGCTGTCGGGACGCGCCGCGCGAGTCGTGTCCTGCGCCGCGGCGGCGCCGGAAAAGACTGCCACTGCGGGGATGAGCAGAATCGATGGAAAACGCATGGCTGGATGATAATCAGACGCACGTGACTGCTAGCGGGCCCCTGCGCGCTCGAGCGCGCGCACGACCGACTGGGCGGCGCGGCGTCCGCTGCCGATGGCGCCGTGCACGGTGCCATTCCGCCCCTCCGGGTCCGCGGCCTCACCGGCGAACCACAGCGTGCCCTTGATGGGACGCGCGAGCCGCTGGCCCGATTCGGCGCCGCCGACGAGGGCGTAACTATACGCTCCGCGCGAGAAGGGATCGCTCTGCCAGTCGTGCGTCCAGCATGCTTCCACCTGTGCAGAGACTCGCCGTCTGGGCACGCCTAGGTTCATCGCCAGCGCGGCGACGGCGCGATCCTCGATCTCCTCCGAATCCAGCCCCGCCAGTCGCAAAGCCGGCGGTCCCCCGGCCCATCCCACCATGACCGGCACCTGGGCGGGGTGCAGCGACCACCAGACCTGAACGTCTCCTGAATCGCCGTGCAGGAAGCTCATGGACTCCAGTGAGTCGCGGCGCGGCCGATCGGTCCACCATCGCTCGCGAAAGAGGAAGGCGATGCGCGTGACGCTGCCCATCGTGAGGCAGTCGCGAATGCGATCGAAGATGGCGGGAGACGGTGAGAACGCGATTGCCCCGGGCTCATCCGGCGGCGCCAGCAGAACTCCGAGAGGGACGGTGATGATCGCGGCCCGCGCGGCGATGCGCGCAGGCGACCGCTCGTCACGTTCACGAACGGTGAGCTGGACGCCGCCCTCCTCCCAGTCGATCCGCTCGACGGCCGCCCGGAGGGAGATGCGGTCGCCAAACCCCCGAGCGAGCCACTCCGGAACCCGATCGTAGCCGTCGCCGATGCGAAGCTGCCGCTGTTCCTCTTCATCGCTCGGTATGCCGCCGTCGGCCAGCGCCCTGGTGCTGATCCGTCGAGCATCGGCGGCGTGAAACCCTTCGATGAAGGCTCGGGTCAGCGTCCGAGCCTCCGCGGCGCCGCGGCCACCTGGAGCACCGCCGAGGAATTCTGCGAACGAGCGGTCGGCGTCCCGCGCGTCGAGATGCTCGCTGACCCGTTGAAGCTGTTCCCAGAAGTCGTCGAGCCGCGTGAGTCGGCCGCGGCGAGAGCGCCACCGCTCGCCTTCGACGGCATAGAGGACGAGGCGCGCCTCACGAGCGATCTCGAGCAGCTCGGGAGCGCTCCCGTGAACGAACTCCGCGCCGAGCTCGATGGGGTGCGCGAGCCGCGCATCGCGGACGGTGTGAACGCGTCCGCCGATGCGGTCGCGTGCCTCCAGGACGCGGGTGCGAACGCCCCGCTCCTCGAGCACGCGCATCGCGGCGAGGCCGGCGACGCCCGCGCCGACGATCGCGACATCGGCGGACGCGGCCGAGGGTGTCGAGGTCGTCGAGGTGATCACGTTTCTCAATCTGTTCGAAGGGAGTGTCGTGCGCACCTCGATCACCCCGACACCCTCGACGACCTCGACATCCTCGGCTCCAGACGCCAGAATAGAGCCCTCCCTTCCCCGAGGGTCCCATGCCCGCCCTCCGTCTCACCGCACTGCTCGCGTCCCTCGTCGTTGCCACCTCCCTCGCGGCGCAAGCGCCGGCCAAGCGGCTCGCGCTCGCCGACTATCTGGAATGGGAGGACGTTGCCGATCCTCAGCTCTCTCCAGACGGGCGTCACGTCGTCTACACGCGCCGTTGGGTCGACAAGCTCAACGACCGATGGGAAGCATCGCTGTGGATCATGAATGCCGACGGCTCGAGGAACCGCTTCCTCGTCAACGGCTCCAGCCCGAAGTGGTCCCCGGACGGGACGCGTCTCGCGTACCTCGCCAAGGGCGAGCCCACAGGGACGCAGCTCTTCGTCCGGTGGATGGATGCCGAGGGCGGGACGACGCAGTTGACGCGAGTCACGGAGTCGCCCGCGGACCTGGAGTGGTCACCCGATGGCAAGTCCCTCGCCTTTCGCATGCTGGTGGTCAGCAAGGAGAAGTGGGACATCGGGATGCCAGCGGCGCCCAAGGGCGCCAAGTGGACCGAGGCGCCCCGCGTCGTCACCCGCTTCCGCTATCGCCTCGACAGGCAGGGCTACGTCGACGACGGCTATCGACACCTCTTCGTCGTTCCCGCCGACGGCGGAACCCCTCGGCAGCTGACGAGTGGCGACTTCGAGCACGGTCCGGCGCGATGGAGCCCCGACGGGCGACGCCTGGTGTTCGGCGCGCTGCGAGATCCCGATGCCGACTACAAGTACAACGAGAGCGAAGTGTACGCGGTGGACGTGACATCGGGCGAGGTGAAGCAGCTCACCACCCGGAAGGGTCCCGACGGCAATCCCGTCGTCTCGCCGGACGGTCGGCTGATCGCGTACACCGGATTCGACTGGACGGACGACACCTGGCGCGACGCGACGCTCTACGTCATGAACGCCGACGGCTCGAGCCCGCGCGCACTCACGGCGTCGCTCGATCGCTCCCCCATGCAGCTCGAGTGGGCGGCCGACGGATCGGGGATTTACTTCACCGTCGACGACAAGGGCTCGCGCAATCTGTGGTTCGCGCCGCTGCGCGGCGAGCCGCGCGCGGTCACGAGCGGAACGCACATGCTCTCGGTCACCGACATCCGCGGGGCGACCGCGGTCGGGCTGCAGAGTACCTTCCAGGCGCCGACCGACGTGGTGACGTTCGCGCTCAGGACGCCCGGCACGATCCGACGCCTGACGAGCGTCAACGAGGACGTCCTCGCCGGCAGGACGTTAGGCGCGGTCGAGGAGCTGTGGGTGAAGTCGGTGGATGACTTCCGCATCCAGGGCTGGATCGTGAAGCCCCCGGACTTCGACCCGCGTCGCAAGTACCCGATGATGCTGGTGATTCACGGCGGCCCGCACGCCATGTACAACGTCGGGTTCAACTTCGGATGGCAGGAGCACGCCGCCAATGGGTACGTCGTGCTCTACACGAACCCGCGCGGCAGCACTGGGTACGGAAGCGCGTTCGGCAACGCGATCAAACATGCCTATCCCAGCAAGGACTACGACGACCTCATGGTGGCGGTCGACAGCGTCCTGGCCCGCGGCTACGTCGACCCGAAGAAGATGTTCGTCTACGGCTGCAGCGGCGGCGGCGTGCTCACGTCGTGGATCGTTGGCCACACCGACCGCTTCGCGGCGGCGTCGGCCAATTGCCCGGTCACGAACTGGCTCAGCTTCGCCGGCACGACGGACATCAACCTCTGGGGCTACAACCGGTTCCCGAATCCGCCCTGGGAAGATCCGTCGCTCTACCTCAAGCTCTCCCCCCTCATGTACGTCGGCAACGTGAAGACGCCGACGATGCTGATGACGGGCGTCCTCGACCTGCGCACGCCGATCTCGCAGACCGAGGAGTACTACCAGGCGCTGAAATACCGGAAGGTCCCGACGGCGATGGTGCGCTTCAACGAGGAGTACCACGGCACGTCGTCGAAGCCCTCGAACTTCATGAGAACGCAGCTGTATTTGCGCTCATGGTTCGAGAGGTACACGCCCAAGGAGGCTGTCGCTGAGGCGCCGTAAGGGGACAAAACGGCAACGATGACAGAATTCAGAATACAGAGTTCAGAATTCAGCAGGCGTTACTGAATTCCGAATTCTGTATTTTGAATTCTGTCATCGTTGCCGTTTCTAACAGGAGGAATCGTGCGGGAGACGATTCGCATGCTCGGCGCGACGTGCGTGGCTTCGCTGGTGATGGCGTCCGCCGTCGCCTCGCAAGCCGCCTACTACCCCGGCGCCGGCGACGACTGGGAACGTCGCGCGCCTGCCCAGGTTGGCCTCGATGCGCGGCAGCTCGAGGAGGCGATCGCGTTCGCGAAGGCACAGGAGACCAAGGCGCCGCGTGACCTCGAGGCCGCGCACTACCAGAGCTTCGGCCGCGAGCCATTCGGTGAGGGAATCGGGCCGTTCAAGACGCGTGGCGACGCGACGGGCATCATCCTGCGGCACGGCTACATCGTCGGCGAGTGGGGCGATCCGCACCGTGTCGACATGACCTTCAGTGTGACGAAGAGCTTTCTCTCGACCACGGTTGGTCTCGCGCTCGACCGGGGCCTCATTCGCAGCGTTCAGGATCGCGTGGCCGACTACATGGCGCCCCTGGTACTCGTGAGGCACGCCGAAAACGGAGCCCGCACTTCCGAGAGCGTTGGGGAGTCGGCGCTCCTCCCCTTCGACACGCCGCACAACCGCAAGATCACCTGGGATCACCTGCTCCGGCAGACGAGCGACTGGGAGGGCACGCTCTGGGGGAAGCCAGAGTGGGCCGACCGGCCGACGGGCGAACCATCGCAGTGGCGTACCCGGGCGCGGCACGAGCCGGGAAGCGCATACGAGTACAACGACGTGCGCGTCAACGTGCTCGCGCTCGCGGCACTCAACGTCTGGCGCCGCCCGCTCCCGCAAGTGCTGAAGGAGCTCGTGATGGATCCCATCGGGGCCTCACAGACCTGGCGCTGGTTCGGGTACGAGAACTCGTGGGTCCTCCTCGACGGCGTCGGCGTGCAGTCGGTGAGCGGTGGCGGTCATTGGGGGGGCGGGATGTTCATCAGTGCTCGCGACCAGGCCCGCTTCGGCTACCTGACGCTCCGCCGCGGGAAGTGGAAGGACCGGCAGCTGCTGTCGGAAGCGTGGGTGCGCATGGCGCTCACCCCGACGCCGGTGCAGCCGACCTACGGGTTCATGAACTGGTTCGTGAATACCGATCGCAAGTTCCTGCCAAGCGCCCCCGCCTCGGCGTTTGCCCACATGGGCTCCGGTACCAACATGGTGTACGTCGATCCGGAGCACGACCTCGTGATCGTGGCGCGATGGATCGAGCGAAGCGCGACCGACGAGCTCGTCAGGCGAGTTCTCGGCGCCGTGAAAGCTCGCTGACGCCGCGGGGTGAAAAAGCGGAACCGCAGATCAACACAGAGGGGACGAGGAGCTGGATAGGCGGGGCTTTTACCCCTCGTCCAGATAACCGCAGATTTGACCCTATGGCTAGTTGAAGTATCTGCGGTTGTTTTGGACGAGGGCATTGAGGGTCGGCGAACCCGGTCTCCTCGTCCCCTCTGTGTTCATCTGCGGTTCCGCTTTTCGACTTTACGACTTTTTCACGCAGGAACACGGCTTCCGGCGATATCGTTCATTTCCAACCGTACCCATCGAGTCCTCACATGGCGCGATTCACGAACATCCTCGAAACCGTCGGGAACACCCCCGTCGTCCGCATCAACAAGCTCGCCCCGAAGCACGTCACGCTCTACGTCAAAATCGAGGCGTTCAACCCACTCGGCTCGGTCAAGGATCGCCTCGCCCTGGGCGTGATCGAGGACGCGGAGCGCTCGGGGGCGCTCAAGCCGGGGCAAACGGTGATCGAGGCAACGAGCGGCAACACCGGCATTGGCCTGGCGATGGTGTGCGCGCAGAAGGGCTACCCGCTCGTCGTCACGATGGCCGAGAGCTTCAGCGTCGAGCGCCGCCGACTGATGCGGTTTCTGGGCGCCAAGGTCATCCTCACGCCGGCACCCGAGGGCGGTACCGGAATGGTGCGGAAAGCGGTCGAGCTCGCCGAGGCGAACGGCTGGTTCCTCACGCGCCAGTTCGAGAACGAGGCGAACGCGGAGTTCCATTCGCGCACGACGGCTCGCGAGATCGTCACCGATTTCGCCGGCGAGCGGCTCGACTATTGGGTCACCGGCATCGGAACGGGCGGCACGCTCAAGGGAGTCGCGCGCGTGCTGGACAGGGAGCGCCCCGAGACGAAGGTCATCGTGTGCGAACCGGCTGATGCCCCGATGCTGACCAGCGGGACGCAGCAGGAGCGCAAACATGACGGATCACCCGCGTCGAGGCATCCCTCCTGGAAGCCGCATCCCATTCAGGGGTGGAGCCCCGACTTCATCCCCAAGCTGGCCGCCGATGCGGTGGACATGGGACTCGTGGATCGGGTGCTCACGATTCCGGCGCCCGACGCGATGAAGTGGAGCCGTCAGCTCGCCCAACAGGAAGGCATCTTCGTCGGGGTTTCGGGCGGCGCCACGTTCGCGGGCGCGATCCAGATCGCCGCCGATGCTCCAAAGGGCTCCGGGATCCTCTGCATGCTCCCCGACACGGGCGAGCGGTATCTCAGCACGCCGCTCTTCGCGGACGTTCCGGCCGAGATGACGGAAGAGGAGGCCGCGATCGCGTCTCGCACCGTCGCGGCATCGATCTGAAGCCGGCGGTGATCGAGTCGTCAGGTGGTCAAGGTGTACCCGGATCACCTCGACGACCTCGACGCCCTCGACCGCCTCTCCCGTCAAGGACACTCCACCCGGCGGTACCGCGAGTCGAAGCCCTGATCCCTCCCGTCCATCTTTCCGTCCACACGCGCGTGAAGCCCGTTCGGACCGCGGCGGAAATAGCGAACGAACTGGGGGAAGTCATGCGTTGGGTTTGCGAAGACGACCGTGCTGTCCGTCAGCTCGCGCTCGGTGAACTCGGCTGACGGCTGGCCCGACGGCTGAGCCGCGAACACGAGCTTTCCATCGCGCTCGAAAATGCGCATACTTTCGAAGCTCACCGTGCTGTCGCGATTCTCGCGGCGCGCAATCGTCCGACCAACGCCGAAAAGCATTCCACCGTCGGGCGTCGTCCAGATCTCCTGTACCGTCGACTGCCGGTCCCGCTGTTCCCAACATCCGGACATCCATCGAAGCTGCTGAATCCGTGACGAGGAAGGGGCTGTCACGACAGCTCCCGCGATCACGAGGGCGATACGAGCGAGAAACATTGTCAGGTCGAGGCTAGGGTCACGTTGTTTGGCAGGGTCGAAGGCAGCATATCCCACCGTGCGCTACCCGTCTTGGAAAAACGCGACAGGCGATGACTGACCACACGGCGTATCGCGAGATCGCGCCGTCGCCCACGCTCGCGCCGTTCGTCCGCTGCGTATGGCACTTGCGCGGTCCCGCCGACCCCGCGCGAGAGCCACAACCCATCGTTCCCGATGGGTGCGTCGAGATCGTGCTCAACTGTGCCGACCCGTTCGCGCGCGTGAATGGAGAGACGCACCATCAGCCCAGGGCGATGCTCGTCGGTCAGCTCACGGGACCGGTGGTGGTCGTCCCGACCGGCGCGGTCGACGTGTGGGGCGTGCGGCTACACCCGTGGAGCGCCGGGGCCTGTCTGGGGATTTCCCTCGACGAGCTTCGGGAGGCGATCGTACCGCTCGATGCGGTGCTGGGAGCTAGCCTCGCCAGCGAGCTGCACGCTGGCCCGCACGATGGCGGGGCCGCGGTGCTGACCGCAGCCCTCGAGCGGTGGCTCGGTCGTCGCCCTCCTCCCGATCATGGGGTGCGGGCCGCGGTCGAGTTGATCACTCGCAATCGCGGTCTCCCGTCCGTACGCTCGGTGAGCGGGCAGTTGGGCCGGAGCACGCGTTGGGTTCAAAGGACGTTTCGCGATACGGTCGGCCTCACACCGAAGATGCTCTCGCGGATCCGGAGGGTGCAGCGCGCGATGCGGCTCGCCACCGCCCACCCCGCCAGGACGTGGTCATTCATCGCCGCCGACGCCGGCTACTTCGATCAGTCCCACCTCGTCCGTGACTTCCGCGATATCGTCGGGGTCACCCCGTCGGCCTTCGCCGCGCGCGAGCGCACGATTACCGACGCCTTCATCGAGTCCTGACGGCTGAGGGGGGAAGGTGCCTTTGCCAACATCTCCGTGCGTGCGCCGAAGCTCGATAAGCGCTACACTATGGCGTACGCCCAGCGCACGATTCCTTCACCGAGGCTCGCGGCCGCGATACGCCACGTCATCGCGCGCGGGTGGCTCGCATGAATGAAAGTATCGAGCGCGGCGTGGGATCGGTTACCGCCGAGTTCATGGTGCCGAACCTTGCCGCGCTGGACGATCCGCGTGTGCTCGGTCTCGAGGCGGCGATTCGCCGGCGCGAGGCAATCCTCAACGCGGTCTCCTACGCAGCCGCGCGATTCCTCGGTACTGCTAACTGGGATCGCGACATCCGCGACGTGCTCGCCCGATTGGGAGGCGCGGCTGAGGTCAGCCGCGTCTACCTCTTCGCCGGGGACCGGGACCAGGACGGCACGCTGTGGATGCGCCTGCAGCATGAGTGGGTCGCGCCGGGATTGGAGCCTTTCGCCGACCATCCCGAGCGGCGTGAGTTCGCCCCCGTGTCCCGAGGCCTCGCGCGGTGGGCCGGTCTGGAGCACGGCGATGTCTTCGACGGTCCGGTGTCCTCCTTCCCTCCGTCCGAGCGCCCCTACTTCGAATCGCTCGGGCTTCGCTCCGTGGCCGTCGTGCCCGTGTTCGTGGGTGAAGCCTGGTGGGGGTTTCTTGGCTTCGCGCACGATGCCAGCGACCGTGAGTGGGCCCGCGCCACGATCTCGGCGCTGCGGGCCGCCGCCGCGACGCTGGGCGCAGCGATCTACCGCAACCGCGTGGAAGAGGCGCTTCGCGAGGACGTCCGCCAGCGGCAGCTGGTCGAGGCGGAGCTCCGCAGTCGCGAAGCGCAGCTGGCGGAAGCGCAATCCATCGCACACGTCGGCAGCTTCGTGTGGGACATCGGCACGAACGAGCTTCGTGGATCGGACGAGCTGTATCGCATTTACGGATTCGAGCCCAGCTCCACTCTCACACCGGGAGCGATTCTCCAGCGTGTCCACCCGGAGGACTTCGATCTCGTCCGGGAGACGATCGACACGGCCGTGACGGAGGGGCGAAGCTTCAAGGTCAAGCATCGCATCGTTCGTCCGCCGGCCGAGATTCGAGTCTTCAGCGTCGAGGGACGCGTCGTCCTGGATGAGGCGGGCGCGCCGGCGCAGATCATCGGCGCAGGGCAGGACATCACCGAGCAGCACGAGGCGGAGATCACCGCGCGCAAGCTCATCGAGGAGCAGACTCGGCGCTCTGCCGCCGAGGCCGAGCAGCGTCGCGCGGCATTTCTCGCTGACGCCAGTCGGGTGCTCGGCGCGTCGTTCGATTATCACACGACGCTCGCCAAGCTGGCCCAGCTCGCCGTGCCGGCAGTCGCGGACTTCTGCACGGTGGACATCCTGGACCGGAATGGCGCCATCCAGCGACTGGGCATCGCGCACGCAGATCCGGAGAAGGAGCAGCTGCTGCACCGTATCATGAAGTGGGTGCGCGCCGGCTCACCGCTCGTTCCGCATTTACACCGTGCCCTCGTCGAGGGAGAGCCGACGCTCATCCCCGAGATCGACCAGAGCCTCATCGCGCAGCACGCTCTGGATGCGGAGCACGAAGCGGTCATCCTCGCACTGGCGCCGACGTCGGTCGTCTGCGTGCCGTTGAAGTTGGCGGAGAAGATCATTGGCGCGCTGGTGTGGTATACGACGGACGACACGCGGCGGTACGACCAGCGGGATCTGGAGCTGGCCGAGGAGCTCGCACGGCGCGCCGCCCTCGCGGTCGAGAATGCGCGTCTCTATCACGAGAGCGAGCAGGCGACGCGGTCACGCGATCAGATGCTCGGCGTCGTCGCGCATGACCTGCGCAATCCGCTCAACACCATGCTCATGGCGGCGGAGCTCCTCGCCGAGTCAGCTCCCCCCGACTCGCAGACGCACCGTCACGCAACGATCGTCCAACGCGCCGGCGAACGGATGAACCGCCTCGTGCAGGACTTGCTGGATGTGAAGCGCATGGAGAGCGGACGGCTCGCCATCGAGCCGCGACGTATGTCCTCTCAGTCGCTCGTTCTCGAAGCGGTCGAGACGCTGCGATCGCTCGCCTCGTCGACCTCGGTGGATCTCGTGATGGACTCGGCGGGCGACGAGCCGCCGGCGGTGCTGGCCGATCCACATCGCATCCAGCAGGTGTTCTCGAACCTGATCGGCAACGCGATCAAGTTCACGCCCAAGGGAGGGCGTGTCATCGTGCGCTGCAGGAGTGGTCAGAACGTCGTGCAATTCGAGGTGCGCGATACCGGCCCCGGCATTCCCGCCGAGCATTTGCCGCACATCTTTGGGCAGTTTTGGCAGGCGAACCGGCGCGATAACCGCGGGATCGGTCTTGGTCTGGCGATCGCGAAAGGAATCGTCGAGGCGCACGGCGGGAAGATCTGGGTCGAGAGCGCGCCCGGCGCCGGAAGCAGCTTTCTCTTCACCTTGCCGGTGGCGGGGTAAGAGGCGCTGGAGAAGCGCCAAGGACGCTGGAATAGCGCCAGACGTCAGCGCTTTTCCAGCGCTCTTCCAGCCCTTCTCCAGCGCCTTCCCAGCGCCCTGGTTCCTTCACACCGCACTCCGCTTGTAGTACGAATCATTCGCCATGTGACAGGCGAGTGCCGCGTTGTGACCGAACACCGCGTCCTCCACCACCGGTTTCCGCGTGCGGACCGCGTCGAAGAAATTCCAGAGGTGCGGCCGGATGTCGTTGTAGCCGGGGCCACGGAACGAGATCACTTCGGACAGCGGCGCCTGGCCCGGCCTGGGATCGTTCTCCGCATGCCATTTGGCGAAGTAGGCCTCGCGCAACGCTCGCGGAAAGCTGCTGGCGTAGTAGCTGGGGGATTGATCCGTCCCGACCTGAGGTGAGAAGGTCACCGACGATGCCGTTACCTCGAGCAGGCCCTTCGATCCGTGGAATCGATAGGTCTCCTCGATCGAGGTACCCAGGTTGAGACGCATCGAGACGGGTAGGTCACCGTAGTAGTACTGGACCAGCTGGACATCAGGCGTGTTGCGCCCGTCCTTCCACCGTCGAATCCCTCCGACCGTCATCGTTTGCGTCGGCGGCTGGTTCAGCCCCGTCATGACGATGAAGCCGCTCACCAGATGGACGAGCAGGTCGCCGGCGACCCCCGTGCCGTATTCCTTCCACGCACGCCACCGCGCAAAGAGGATGGGGTCGAAGGGGCGCTTCGGGGCCGTCCCGAGCCAGGTGTTCCAGTCGAGGTTCTGCGGTGAGAGGTCGGGCGGCGGCGGGTATTGCCACGCACCACTCGGGCTGTTCCGGCCAAGCCACGCCTCGACCATCATCAGGTCGCCGAGCGTGCCTTTCGAGATGAGCTCCCTGGCCTTCGCGCAGATCTGCGAGCTGACGCGCTGCGATCCGACTTGAACGATGCGTCCGCTCCTTTTGGCCGCCTCGACCATCGCGACGCCATCGGCCGGATTGTGAGACATCGGCTTCTCGATGTAGACGTCCTTTCCCGCGCTCACCGCATCCAGCACGATCTGTTTGTGCCAGTGATCCGGTACGGCGACGATGAGGCAGTCGATCGTTCTGTCCTCGAGGAGCTGCTGGTAGCGGCGCGTGACCGGCAAGTCGGGTCGAACGATCTCCCGCGCGAGCGTGTGGCGCCCGTCGTAGACATCACACGCGGCTACACACTCGACATCGGCGAACTTGATCGACTCGGCCAACAGGGACGATCCCTGCATGCCGACCCCGATGATGCCGAATCGAACTCGATTGCTGGGAGCAACCTGCGGGGCTCGCCGCGCTGGCGAGGAGCTCGGAATGATCGGCGTGCCGACGAGCGACGCGCCGGCAACGACGGCGCCGACTCCCAGAAATTCACGGCGTGAGAGATCCTCTGTCATGTGGCTGCTCCTCGTTGTGGAAGAGGTCGTCGAGGATGGCGCGGGCGTCGAGGGTGTCGAGGTGAAAAGCAGTTGGCTCGGTGACCTCGACATCCTCGACTACCTCGCAGGTCGTGTGGAATCCGCGAACCCGAAAAACCGATCGATTCGCCAGGTGCCATCTCCATCGCGGGCCAGGATCGTGACGTATCGACCGAACTCAGTCATACGCACGCCAGCGGAGTCGCGCCAGGATTGGCGGAAGGCCCCAACCTCGGTCGCATGGTTCTGCGCGACGCGTCGAGACGCTACCGCAACCTCGAGACGCATGTCGTCGAGGGAGGGCCAGTTGGTGCGCGCCATCGCCTCCATCCCGGCGCGTCCGCGAACGGTATTGAAGGCGGGCCATTCGAACACGGCGGTGTCGGTGTACAACGCTCCGTACGCCCGAGGGTCGCGAGTGCGATACGCCTCGACGAGGCGGGTATTCAGCGAGTCGAGGCCGGCGATGATTTCACCGTCCGATTCGCGGGCCGCGTGCGAACAGCCCATCTCCAGAACGAGGAGCAGGATCGCAGCACCGGTGACAGTTCGCACGCGCAGCTCCTTGCGTCGATGTGTGACTACGACTGCGTAGCTCCAGCCTTCACTGGGGCGTGTGCGGTGGCAACGCCGAGCGTTGCGCGGGCCAGCCGAGCTGGCCAGATGCGTAGTCCCGCGCCATCACGGCTCCCGCTTCGGCTTGTACTCCCGTTCCAGGTTCGCCTTGATTTCCTCGAGCGTGAACCACGCGGGGCGGAACTCACCGCGCGCATACAGCGGCGCCTGATCGAAGTAGTGCGGCGACTGAGGGTCGCCACTCGCGCCCATGGTGTGCACAGCAAGCCGTCGCACCGTGGGGCCGAACTCCACCACGCTGACGTATGATCCACCCGCGACCCCGTAGCGGCGCTTCTGGCCGGGCATTGGCTGCGCGACGTAGGTAAACACGGCGCCGTGCTGGCCGCCCACGCCGATGACCGGAATGCTCGGCCGCTCGTCGGAGAACCGCTCCCTGGCGCGCTCGTCGATGCGCTGGAGCCGATTGACCTCGCCCCAACGCACACGCCAGGTGCCCCAATCGCGTTCCACACGCGCCACCGCGCTGTCCAGCGCTGCGAGCCTCGTCATGCCGGGCCGATGCGCCTCCTGCCAACGATCGAACAGCGTCATGGCCACCGATGTCGTATCGCTTCGCCGGTTCCAGCGCACGAGCGTCTCGATTACCGGTGCCAGCCGGGTATAGCGCGCGGAGTCACTGGTGAACTCGCGCACCAGCCCGGGCAGGAGGGAGTCCGCGGCGATCACGTAGTTGTCGAAGGCGGCGCGAACCCACTCGTCCC
The DNA here is from genome assembly GCA_025930755.1 of Gemmatimonadaceae bacterium. GTDB lineage: Bacteria > Gemmatimonadota > Gemmatimonadetes > Gemmatimonadales > Gemmatimonadaceae > JAICNG01. The sequence continues at coordinate 14,006 of JAICOJ010000012.1, read as the reverse complement.
ACGTGAAGCGCGGCGTGGAGGCGAGAATCCGGCGCGACACGAGGCCGCGCCAATTGTCGCCCTCCTGCACCATGTACCGTGGAAACTTCGAGGAATCGGGGTTGCCGGTGCTGGTGAGAAGGAACGGCGTCGTGTTGCAGTTCTGCATCCACCCGGTTGATGGATTGCTGAGCCGCGGCAAGTCCTCCATCGCGTGGTAGCCCCGCCATTCCGTCGCCGGATCGCTGCCGTCGACGGCCGTGGACCAGTCGAAGCGCGGATCGCGCACCGGGACGGCGGCGTTATAGAGGTAGAAGGTGTTCCCCTCCGTGTCGGCGGCCATGACGTTGCCGAACAGCATGTCCAACGGCCGCATCGCCTCCTCGAGCTCGGCCACTCGGCGCGCGCGGGTCATGGCGTACCATTCGCCTAACCAGCCGTCGCTCTCGAGCTTCGCCATTCGCAGCGCGAGCGCCTTGCCGTCGCGCATCCCGAGGATGGGCCCGTGGTGCGTCTTCCGGAATGTGAACGCCCGCGGCTCGAGACCGGCTGCGGTCCTGACGACAATCGTGTCGACCCAGGCCGTGGCCTCGCGATAGCCAGTTCCATACCGGTACGCGAGCGGGCGCGCGGGGTCATCGAACGTCTCGAGATAGAGATCGGTCTGATCGGCGGCGTTGTCGGTACTCACCCAGCCGAGCGACTCGTTATGTCCGACGTATGGAAAGGGAAACCCGAGGCGCGTGTAGCCGGTGAAGTTCCACCCTTCATCGCTCCTGATGTGCCCCTCGTACACCTGACCGGAGCCGAAGAACGGCAGGTGTGGATTGATGAACAGCATCGCGTGGCCGGTCGCGCTCTTGCCTGGCCCGATGACCCATCCGTTCGATCCAAGATCCTTCGAGCCGAGCGTTACATCGTCGACGGCGACCTCGAGCTCGCTGGGGCGAAGCCCGGCGGCCCAGAAGAAGCCGTTTTGATAGTAGTTGTAACGAATGAAGGCGAGCGGATACCAGGGCTCGAAGCGAGTGAGGAGCCGCGGACGCACCTCGGGATGATCGGCGAGATACGCGTTCAGCCCCGCGGCGAACCCATCGAGCAGCGCGCGCATCTGCGGCGACATCCGTGCGTACTCGTTCCGAGCGAGGCGCGGAATCTCCAGCGTCCGGTTCCGGCGATCGTTGACCAGCCCATCTTCACCCTCGACCTCGGCGCGACGCCCGAGCGAGCGGATGTAGTTCTCCTCGAGGCGCCAGAAATTGTCTTCCGCCTGGGCGTAGGCGAAGCCGAACATCGTGCTGACGTCGGTCTCGCCGAACACGTGCGGGATGCCATACTTGTCGCGATAGATCGTGACGCGATCCGCGAGATCGTTCGTCGGCGATTGCGAGACGCGCTGAGGAGCACAGCACAGCAGCCCTACAGCGATGCCGAGAGCATGAAAACGAGTCATGGGGCCCCCGAGGTGCTCGTGCCTGGCTGCGCCGAGGCGACGATCCTTGCGGCCTTGATGTAGTCGAGCCGCGGAAACTGTCGCTTCAGGTAATCATTGCCCTCGGCCCCAATGCGCGCCTGATCGGGCGTCTCACCATACCCGGCATAGATCGAGTCGACGACGCTCATCCCCTGGGCCACGCGCCCGAACGGGGAGAACCCCATCCCGTCGAGGCGCGCGTTGTCGGCGTAGTTGATGAAGAACTGGTTGCCGCGCGTGTTCGGGCCGCTCGTCGCGAAGACGATCGTCCCCCGCTTGTTGCTCTGCACCACCGGGTCATCGAGGATGGTCTGGCGCTCCCACCTTCGATTCACTTCCGGGTCGCCGTGCATCCCGAACTGCGCGACGAACCCCGGCAGGACCCGGATGAACGCGACGTCCGTGAAGTACCCGGCGTTGACGAGCTCGTGAAAGCGGTCGGCTCCGCGAGGGGACCACGCCCGGTAGACGTCGACGACAAAATCGCCGCGCGTCGTCTCGAAGGCGACGCGGAAAGAGTCGGGCGCCGCGGGTCCCGCCGCCGGGGGAGCAGCATCGGCGGAATCGCCTCGCTGCGGTGCGGACTCCCTCGAGCAGCCGACCGCGATCAGGCAGAGGGACAGCGCGGTCAGTACTCGCCCAGGACGTTCTGACATGACGTGAGCTCCCTGTCTGGCGGGATGACAACGTGGTGGAAATGAGGACCCTCACGCGCGAGGCCCGAGAACCTGCCGAATCTATTTCACGCACGCGCCTCGAGCGCTATAGTAGGTGCCCGGCCGCCCCGATGCGAAGAGGCCGCCACGCCAGGACTCCGACGAGGGAGACGCGCCGCATGAGCTGCCGCACACTGCTGGTGATGGCGGGGGTAGTCTCCCTCGCCGCGTGCGCCGACAATCCGGCTGCGCCCCGGGATGACACCAGCCGGGAGATCGCGCCGACCGCGGGGCGCGACGCGGGGGTCGCCGTTCTCGGAACCCTCACCCGCCGAACGGAATCGGGCCTGGTGCTCATGCAGCAGGGGTTCGAGTTCGAAGGGGCGGCCGACCCACGCGTTCGCTCCGCGCGGTACCAGCCATCCATCGGCCGCATCGGCGATGACCTGGCCATCGTTGTCGATGGGTCGACGGAGATCTACCTGAACGGACGGCGCGCCTCCTCGCTCGGGGGTGTGCCCCTCGGCACCAAGCTCGTCGTCGCTGGACCGACGCGGGATGGGAGCATCAAGGCGGCGGTGATCAGCGATCTCGCCAGCACGCGTTCATCGACGGTGGCGGCGACCGTCTCCCCTCCCTCGCGCGGCGAGCTGGAAGCGGCGAGCGCGGTCGACGCACCCATCGAGCCTGCCCAGGTCGTGTCGTTATGCATCGGTCAGAACATGGACTACACCCACCCGCGCATCCACGAGTTCCACGGATGCTATGGCGGGCCGTCGGTGTCCGACCGGATCGCCGTACCCGATATCCCGATCGGCTGCGGGGTTATCGGCTGCTGGTTCGTGGACGAGGTGTCGTATACGGTCGCGCTCGGGGGCTGGATCTTCGACTGGCCCTTCCGCTTCGGGGCCTCCACGCCCGGCCTCACGTACCACATTCCCGGCCCCGTGGCGTTCAGTCTCACGGCGCTCTCCGCGCTGGGAACGGCGTTCACCTTTACCGGCGGCCTCGGCGTCGACGTCGGGGTGGACCTCGAGCTGTGCAATCCCTTCGGATGCTTCGACGCCGGGACGCAGCATCTCAACATCCTCACCACGGCCCATCAGACCACCGGAGCCGGGCCGCTGCGGCCCGATCAGGAGCTTCAGATCGGTGAGGTCGCCTGCCCGAGTATCGGAATCATCCCCGTCGACCTGCCGGTGGACCCGGTGTCGCTGGGGATTTGCGAGGATCTGGCGCTGCTCGGCGAGCCCTTCCAGGCGGTCGTGCAGGCGCATGGCGCCAGCGGGCAAATCGGCGGCATCGGATCCATCTTCGATTTCGAGGGACCCGATGATACGCGGACCATCAGGCCCGACTCCACCTTCGTCGTCGTTACGTACAGGGAATTCTCGTGGACGCCGACGTTGACCGTCGGCATCTACTTCAAGATCGACCTCGTCGGGGGAATCAACCTCTGGACCTCCCCGACCATTCCCATCAGCACCGGCCCCTTCGCGCCAGTCAGCACGCCGTACCCGAACGAGTTCGGCTTCACGCTGGCGACCGACCCGGAAAATCTCGCCGCATTCCTGCACCAGCCGACCCTCGACACGGTCGCGGTTTTCGAGGTGGCGCCCGCTCCCACGACACTGACCGTCATCTCGCCGCCGGTGCTCGAGCAGGGCATGCCGGTGCAGGTGCGGTTGACGGAAAGCTTCGACGGGAGTCGAATCGCGGACGCCGAGATTCGCTTCACCGCCACGAGCAGCGGCGGCGCGGTGCTGGTGGCGTTCGACACCACCGACGGCAGCGGCATCGCCGAAACGATCCTGCCGAACGGCGAGCATGATGTGCTCGTCGAATACGCGGGGAGCCCGGTGTACCTCCCGTCGTCGGCGACACAGCACGTATTCGTCTACCTTCCGACGACGTTCGTCATCTGGGGCGGCAACGCCGGCGGCGTGGCGGTCGGCGGCCGCTACAACTTCTGGGGTAGTCAGTGGCACAAGCAGGTGACGGGCGGCGACTTCACCGCCAACGCCAGCTTCAAGGGATACGCCCATACGGTGATCGACGATGCATGGATCGCCGGGGGCGGAAACTCCACCCGGCCGCCTGACGAGCTCGGTGAGCTCATCGGCGTCATCGTGTCGACCGTCATCACGAGGCATGAGGAGGTCACCACCGGCAATGTCACCGGCCGCGTGCTCCTCCGCGTCGAGAACCTCCAGTCGTATGGACCGAGTCCGGGTCATTCCGGCTTCGGCATCATGCTCGGCGTAATTCCGCCTTCGCCCTCGGAGCAGCTGCAGGCGGCGTCTCGCGCTATGCGCTGAGGCGGAGGAGCCGAGCGGCGTTCCCGCCGAGGATCTTCGCACGCTCGGCATCGGTGATTGGAAGACCGCGGATGCTCGACAGCATCTTCGGGATGCTTCCAATCTGGTGCGGGTAGTCGCTGCCGGCCACGATGTGGTCGACGCCGGCAAACTCGATCGCGAGCCGCTGTGCGGCGGGGTCGAAGTTGACGGTGTCGTAGTAGAAGCGCTTCAAGTACTCGCTCGGCTTCCGCGTGATGTTGGCGCGGCACTCGGCGAACGCCTCGTAGCCCCGGTCCATGCGCTCGGCGAGGTACGGCACCGCACCTCCCATGTGTGTGAGCACCCACGTGATCCGCGGGAAGCGCTCGACGATTCCGCTGAACACGAGCTTTCCCGCCGCCAGGGTGGTGTCCATGAGAAATCCCACCAGCGGCATGAGCCAGTACTTCTCCATCGCCTCGACGCCCACCGGATGGGCGGGGTGGATGTAGATGACCGCGCCGAGCTCGTTGGCTCTTTCCCAGAGCGGCATGTAGGCCGGTTCGTCGAGGCCAACGCCATTCACGTTGCTGAACACCATCGCGCCGCGAAGTCCCAGCTCGCGCATGGCTCGCTCGAGCTCCGCGACCGAGGCGCGCGGGTCGTTCAGCGGCAGCGTCGCGAGGGCCGAGAAATGCTTTCGTCGGGAGATCTCACCCGCGAACGCATCATTGACGATGCGAGCCAGGCGGACGGCCGTTGCCGGTTCCTCGTAATGCACGCCAGGCGTGGTGAACGTCAGGATCTGGTGTGTCACCCCGTGCTCGTCGAGAACCCCTTCGCGAAAGTCGAGGTCCCGGTGTCCCGGGACGAGAACGTTGTAGTCGCCGGGGTAATGGAGCCTCGGGTTCCCCCGGGCGTCGTAGTCCATCTGCACCTTGAGCCCGCCGGCCTTGATGGCGTCGAGGTAGGGCGGGGGGTAGTAGTGGTTGTGAAAATCGACGATCACGTCGCGATGACTCCTCGGGTGTTCCGCGCTCGCGGCGCGAGCCAGAAGTGGTACACCGGCAGCCCCGCGGCGACCGCGGCCAGGCCGATGACGCTGTTCAGGGGATCCGAGAGGACCTGATTGACGACGATGGCGATACATGCCGCCGCGAAGCCTAACGTGAGCATCGGCGCCCACGGCATGCGAAACGGTGGCGCGTAGGCGGGGCGCCGTCGCAGCAGGATGACGCCCACGGCGAGCAGGCCAAAGAAGATCCACTCGGTGTAGACGACGCGCGTGAACAGTCCGCGGTAGGTATCGGTCATCACCAATACGCAGGCCCACACCCCCTGGAGCATGATGGCGCGAGCCGGCGTGCCGAACCGCGGGTGTAGCGTGGCGGCCCATTTCAGGAAAAGCCCGTCGGTGGCCATCGAGAAGTACACCCGCGGCCCGGCCAGGATGATGCCGTTGACTGCGCCGAACGTGGAGAGGATGACCAGAATCGCCACCAGTGTCGCGCCGAGAGGACCGACGAGCGCTTCGGCGACATCCGCCGCGATCCGCGTCGACGCCGTCACGCGGTCGATCGGAAGGACGCGCAGATAGATCGCGTTCAGCGCGATGTAGCAGGCCGTCACGATGAGGACGCCGAGCACGAGCGCGCGCGGGATCGTGCGCTCGGGATTCACCGTCTCCCCGGCAGTATAGCTCACCATGTGCCAGCCGCCGAACGCAAAGAGTCCGGCGACCAGGCCGAGCAGGACGTCGGATGTCCCGACATCCGCCGGTGCGCTGCCGGCCGCCGCACTGCCCGGGCCCACCGTTAGGCCGGCGACGATCAGCACGGCGATCGCGGCGAGCTTCGCACCCGTAACGATGGTCTGAAGCCGGCTGCCGTGTCGGATGCCGAGACAGTTGAACGCAGACAGGCCGAGGACCGCGGCCGCGGCCACGACCCGGATTCCCGCTGGGCCGAGCGGGACGAAGTAGCCGACGTAGCGCGCGAAGACCACGGCGATCGCCGCGATGATGCCGGTGTGCATGCTCCAGAACATCGCCCAGCCCCACAGAAAGCCGATCGGCGCGCCGAAGATGTCGCGCAGGAAGACGTACACGCCACCGGTGCGCGGGAACGCCGACGAGAGCTCGGCACAGATCAAGGCACCGATGAGCGTGAGGACGCCCGCGAGCGCCCAGACGAGGGCGATCCCGCCGGCATCGGGGACGAGACGCGTGATCTCCGACGGCTGCACGAAGATCGATGCGCCAATGATGATCCCCACGACCATCGCGGTGGCATCGGGGAGACGCATCGTGCGTCGGAGCTCGGTCATGAACGCCTACGTGGCGGTCGGTGCAATCTCCCTTCGCACGTCGCGCGGCCAATCGTGTGGCGGCGCGGCGGCGCTCAGCGCCGCGAGGGCCTCCGCCACGTCGCGCAGATCCGGGAGGATGGTCTCCGCCCCCTCGGCCCGCAGTCGGTCGGCCTGGACGCCGGTCGCAATGCCGACGAACGGGAGGCCTAACGAGCGCGCCGTGCGGACGTCCCAGGGCGCGTCTCCGACGCTGACGACGCGGGCGAACGCGACTCCTGTCTGCAGCTCGGCCCGGTGTCTGGCGAGCCTCACAATGTCCTCGCGCGACTCGGCGTCATCGGCGCACGCCATTGGAAGATCATCCGCCGGAAGCCCGGCGGCTCGCAGCTTCATCGCGGCGGACGCAACCCAGCCTCCCGTGGCGAGCGCGACCTGCCACCCTGCGACGCGGAGACTCGCCAGGAGTGTCGCAGCACCCGCGATGGCGACGAACCGGTCCGGAGCGCGCGCGACCTCCGCGCTGAGAAGGGCGAGAAACCGCCGGCGGAGCTCCGCCAGCTCCTGTGCCTCGACGGCACGGGCGCGGTAACGGATCCAGAGGTGGCGCGCGATCCCGGCGTCGGTCACGTGAGGCGCGTCGGACCAGTCGATGGCCTCGGGAGGGACGCCGAGTGTCTCCCCAACGGCGCGGGCGTAGCACTCGTCGTCGACGGCGTTCGTCGCCGTCAACGTGCCATCGATGTCGAAGATCGCGAGCTGACGCGTATCGGTCTCCGTGGTCGGCACAATGCCTTTCCGGCGAGACGGCGAAACGTACACCGTCGGGAAACACTGCGCGGCCAGCGTTCCTTGTGCAACCGTCGGGGACCGCCTGGGATGCCGCGCAGCACCAGTGTCGTCTCGCCCCGCCCGCACCCCCGCCATACTTTCCCGGGTATGCCCCGCGCCCCGGCGTCTCCGCGGATCCTGATCTCCGACGATCAGTCCGACGTTCTCGAGGCCCTGCGTCTCCTCCTCAAGCCCGAGGGGTTCCACACCGAGACGGTCACGAGCCCGGCGGGCGCTCTGGCGGCTCTTCAGGAGCGTGACTTCGACGCGCTCCTGATGGACCTCAACTACGCTCGCGACACGACGTCGGGCACCGAGGGCTTCGACCTGCTGGCGAAAGTCCAGGCGGTCGACCCCACGCTTCCCGTCATCGTCATGACGGCGTGGGGCAGCATCGAGTCCGCGGTCGAAGCCATGCGACGCGGGGCACGCGACTACGTCGAGAAGCCGTGGGATAACGCGCGCATCCTAACGACGCTGCGTACCCAGATCGAGCTCGGGCGCGCGATTCGGGCCACCCAGCGCCTGGAGACCGAGAACAGCCGCCTGCGACGCGACGGGCTGCCCATCATGCTCGGCGAGGCGCGCGCGATGCTGCCCGTCCGCCGGCTGCTCGAGAAGATCGCACCCTCTGACGCGAACGTGCTCGTCACTGGCGAGCATGGGACGGGGAAGGAGGTCGTCGCGCGCTGGCTCCACGCGGCTTCGCCCCGGGCCGGCAGGCCGCTCGTCACCGTCAACGCCGGCGGGTTGTCCGAGGGCGTCTTCGAGAGCGAAATGTTCGGTCACGTGCGCGGGGCCTTCACCGATGCGAAGACCGATCGTGTCGGCTGCTTCGAGCTCGCCGACGGCGGGACGCTGTTTCTCGACGAGATCGCCAACGTGCCGCTGTCGCAGCAGGCCAAGCTGCTGCGCGCGCTCGAGAACGGTGAGGTGCAACGGGTCGGCTCATCCAAGACGCGTCACGTGGACGTTCGCGTGATCGCCGCGACGAACGCCGACGTCAGCCAGCTCGTCGCCGAAAAGCGCTTTCGCGAAGATCTGCTGTATCGCCTGAATACCGTCGAGATCCGCATCCCGCCGCTGCGCGACCGGAAGGACGACGTCCCCCTCCTCGCCAATCACTTCCTGCGCCAGCAGGCCGGACGCTACGGCAGGCTCGTTCGCGAGTTCGCTCCCGACGCCATGCGGGCGCTGCTCGAGCACCCGTGGCCCGGCAACGTTCGCGAGCTGCGCCACGTCGTCGAGCGCGCCGTCCTGCTGGCTCCGGGGAGCACGGTGACCGCCGATGACCTCGAGCTTCGCGCCAAGCCGGCCGCCGGGCCGGCGCTGGAGGAGATGACGCTCGAGGATGCGGAGCGCTGGCTCATCACCCGCGCCCTGCAGCGTCATGATGGCAACGTCAGCCGCGCCGCCGAGGCGCTCGGCGTGAGCCGAAGCGCGCTCTACCGTCGTCTCCAACACTTCGGCATCTCGTGACGCAGCGCCGCCGGCGCATCGATCACGATCAATACGTCCAGCGGCTCGCGCTCGCGGGCGGCCTTCCGGCGGTCATCGTCTCGCTGGCGCTGCTCTGGACGGGTGACTATTCGCTCAAGCTTTCGTGGACGCTGTCGCTGCTGGTGCTGTTGTGCTGGTGGCTGTTCGCGATCGCGCTGCGGGAGCGTGTCGTGCGTCCGCTGCAGACGCTCGCGAATCTCATCGCTGCCTTACGCGAAGGCGACTATTCCATTCGCGCGCGCGGCGGGCGGCTCGATGACGCGCTGGGCCAGGCGATGCACGAGGTCAACGCGCTCCGCGATCCGCTCCGCGACCAGCGGCTCGGGGCGCTCGAGGCAACGGCCCTGCTTCGCCGGATCATGGAGGAAATCGACGTCGCCATCTTCGCGTTCGACGAGCAGAACGCGCTGCGTCTCGTCAATCGAGCCGGTGAGCGACTCGTCGGCCAGTCGGCCGAGCGACTCTACGGTCGTCAGGCATCGGACCTTGGGCTGCAGGCCTTTCTCGACGGCGAGCCGCGTCGCGTCGTCGACTCGTTCCTGCCTGGCGGCGATCGCACGCGCCCGTCGGGCCGCGTCGAGATTCGGCGAAGCGTATTCCGTCAGGGCGGGCTCCCGCATCAGCTGGTCGTCGTCTCCGACCTCAGCCGCGCGCTGCGCGACGAAGAACGCCAGGCGTGGCAACGGCTGGTGCGCGTGCTCGGTCACGAGATCAACAATTCGCTCGCGCCCATTCGGTCGATCGTGGGGAGCATCCAACAGCTGCTTCGCCGCTCGCCACGCCCCGACGACTGGCTCCAGGACGTCGAGCGCGGACTGTCCATCATCGGTGCGCGCTCGGAATCGCTCGGCCGATTCATGACCTCGTACACGCGACTCGCGCGGCTTCCGCACCCTCGCATCGGTACCGTCGACGTCTCGGAATGGGTGCACCGCGTCGCCGAGCTCGAGAAGCGCGCGCGGATCGACATCCGCGAAGGTCCGGCGCTGCGCATTCAGGCCGACGCCGATCAGCTCGAGCAGCTCTTGATCAACCTGGTGCGCAACGCGGTCGAGGCGACCTTGGAGACGGGAGGCGCCGTTCGCGTGGAGTGGCAACGCAGTGACGATGTGCTCGAGCTGCGTGTGACCGACGACGGCCACGGGATCGCGCACAGCGCCAACCTGTTCGTACCGTTCTACACGACGAAGGCCGACGGGACGGGTATCGGTCTCGTCCTGAGCCGGCAGATCGCGGAAGCGCACGGTGGCACGCTCACGCTGCACAATCGCACCGATGCTCGGGGCGCCGAGGCGCGGCTCATTCTTCCGATCGCAACGCCGGCCGTCGCGCGGGCGGTCACCGGGAGTCGTTCCAGTAGGTCGGCGTAGGGACCCCATCTCGAAACTGCCGTAACCACAGAGGCACAGAGGGCACAAAGGAAACCCGGAACTGCGGGCCTGCAATTCCGGGTTTCCTCTGTGCCCTCTGTGCCTCTGTGGTTGAGGCAGTCTGCCTCTTACTAAGTTCTACGCACGCCGAATCCGGATCCCGCCCGAGCCTGTCGACACCGTGATGTGCGCGGCGCCGTCTCCAATGCGGCCCTTGAGCGAGCCGCGCCCGCGTCCCTGAATCGTGATCGGGAGCTCGCTGTCGATGTCACCGCTCCCCGTGTCGAGGTCGACGTCGGCACCGACGGATTCCGGAACGCGCAGCGTCACGCTGCCCGAGCCGGTGTCGACGTAGACGTCCCGCGCCTCACGAGACAGCGCGACGTCGACGGAGCCGCTGCCGACATCGACGCGAACGGTTCTGGCTGTCGCGGTCGCGATGTCGACGGCGCCGGAGCCGGTGTCGATGTCGATCTCGTCGGCGGTCACGTTCTGGCATCGCACCGACCCGGAGCCAGTGTCGACGCGCAAGCTGGTCGCGCTCACGCGACTGAGCTCGACGCTTCCCGATCCAGTATCGATGTCGAGATTCCCGTCGGTATCCTGCGCTTCGACGCTTCCGGATGCGGTTTCGACGCGTACGTTGCCGCGCGTGCCGTTGAGGGAGACGCTGGCGGCGATGACGTCGAGGGAAAGATCGGAACGCGTTCCCTGAGCGGACACGCTTCCGGCGCCTACTTTCAGATCGAGCGTCGTCCCGGGGGGCACGCGCACGACGAGGTCGGCTGCCGCCTCAGCGCCAGAGCGCGAGGAGATCGAGATCCGTCGGCCGCCAGCTCCGTGGCCGAAGGTGCCGTCGTCCCGCACACGAAGGTCAGAGATGGTGTAATTCCCGTGCTCGTCGCTGTAGTTGATGCGGTCGAAGGGAAAGATGACGCGAAACGTCGGCACGCCGCCGATGTCGCCCGTCTCCACGCGCAGCTCATCTGCGTCGGAGCCCTGGCGAGTCACCTCGACCACGACATCGCGTCCGGTGCCTTCGACGATGCGGACGTCACCGACGAGATCGTACACGGCGACCCGCGTGCCGCGCAGCGTGTGACGCTCCGGCGTCTGCGCGATGAGTGGCGCCGCGATGGCGAGCGCGGCGACGTAGCGTAACCTGAGCATGGTTCCCCCGAGCGACGGTTTGCGCGGGCCGGGTTCGGCTCGCGCGGGATGGGACATCGGCGGCGAACGAAGGGTTTGACCGGAAAACACCGCGGGTCAACTCGTCTGCGGCAGGCGTTTTGCCCGCTTTGCGCCGGCCACCCTCGAGCCTGGTCCCATGCGAGCAGATGCCGCCGTACGCTCGACCTACGTTCCCCTGGCCGCCTTGTTTCTGGCGGTCACCGTCACGGCCTGTGGCGATCCTCCGTCCGCCCCACCGGCCGCGCTCGAAGAAACGCCGGACGTCGACCTGGCACGCTGGCTCGCCGGCCTGCCGCGAAATCCGTGGACGGCTCCAGCCGGACCGCCGGTTCTCGTCGGTGCCGGGGACATCGCCCGGTGCTATCAGCCGGATCGCCCAGCGGAGATTACCCCGCCGCACCTAACGGCCGCCGAATCCACGGCGATGATACTCGATCGAATTCCGGGCACCGTGATGGCGCTCGGCGACAACGCTTATGAGTTCGGATCGCCATCGGATTACCTGTTGTGCTACGAGCCCACGTGGGGACGACACAAGGCACGCACGCGGCCGGCGGCCGGAAACCACGAATATCTCACGCCGGGCGCTGCCGGGTACTTCACGTACTTCCTCCCGGTGAGCGCGCCTCCCGCTGGCTACTACAGCTACGACCTGGGCCGCTGGCACGTGGTGGTCCTGAACAGCATGCCGCAGTGGAGCGCATGCCCTCCGCCCAGGACATCACCGGAAGACGGCCGTACCTGCGCGGGGGATGTCGCGCAGCGCCTCTGGCTCATCGCCGATCTCGAGCGCCACCGAAACCGGTGCACGATCGCGTACTTCCACCACCCGCGCTTCAGCTCCGGGCGGCATGGAAGCCAGTACGAGATGCAGCAGTTCTGGGACATCCTGTACGCCAAGGGCGTCGACGTCGTCGTCTCGGCGCACGATCATCTGTACGAGCGCTTCGCGCCGCAGGATCCTGACGGTCGCCTCGACGCGCGACGTGGGATTCGGCAGTTCACCGTGGGCACCGGGGGTGCCGGGCTCTACGAATTCGCGACCATTCTTCCCAACAGTGAAGCGCGCATCAACGACACGCACGGAGTCCTCGCGCTCGCGCTTGGTAGCAACCGCTTCGCCTGGGCGTTCATCCCGGTTCAGGGCGGTACGGTGCGGGATGCTGGCAGTGGAAGGTGTCATTAGGCCCCGAGCCTAATCTTAGGGCTGGCATCCAGGTTCAAAGGGGAGACGCGGATTTCGCGGATGCGGCAGAAAACGGCCGCATCGCTCCTGTCGCATTGATCCCTGCTCTACCGCAACCAAAAGGACAAGTCTTTGGGCTGCGCGAGGAGAGTTCCCGAGGCCAGGAATAATCCGCCCGTTTCCGCGAAATCCGTGTCTCCCTTTAAACCTGGATGTCGGTGAGAATGTTGTGGCCGAGAAACGCATAAGCGATCTCGCGTCACTCGAAGCATGGGGCTACCTTGGCGCACGTGGACACGGCCCTCCCGAGCTCCCTTCAAGCGCCCTTTCGAGCCCTCGCCATAACGATGGTGCCAGACGCCGCCACGCTCGACGAAACGGCGTGGCGCGACGTCGACGCAGCGATCGCCCAGGCTCTCGCAAAGCGACCACCGGCGGCTCGGCGTCAGTTGGCGATGCTCGTCCGCGTCCTCGACACGCTGCCACTGTTTCGCTGGGGGCGGCGCTTTCACGCGCTCGGCGCAGCACGCCGCGCTCGCTTTCTCGACGCCATGCAGTACTCGCCGATTCCGCTGGTGCGGCGAGGCGTCTGGGGACTGCGCACGCTCATCTTCCTCGGCTACTACGCCCGGGTCGAGGTCCAGACGACGCTCGGCTACCGCGCCAGCGCTCGAGGATGGGCGGCACGCCGATGATCTGCGTCGACGCCGATATCATCATCGTTGGCTCAGGCGCCGGCGGCGGGACTGTCGCGCGCGCCCTCGCGCCGCTCGCGCGTGACGGATTACGCGTCCTGCTCTTCGAGCAGGGGCCACGTCTCGACGATCACGAGTTCACCGGGCGCGAAATCGAGATGGCGGACGCGCTGTACGAAGACGGAGGCGGGTTTCTCACCGCCGACGGTACGATGACGCTCGCGTTCGGGCGCGCGTACGGAGGGTCCACCGTCGTGTACACCGGAACTTCACTCGTGGCACCCGAGCGGGTGATTCGCGCCTGGGACGTTCCTGGGCTCACGCACGAGGACATCGCGCGCCGCTCGCAGATCGTGATGGACGAAAACGGCGTGCACCTGCTCGAGGACGCCGACCTCAACGAGAACAACCGGCTGTTCGTGAGTGGATGCGCACGCATCGGGCTGCACGCCGAGCAGTTCCCGCTCAACCTTCGCGGGTGCGTCGGCTCGTCGTTGTGCAACCTCGGCTGCCCGAACCTGGCGAAGCAGGGGACGCATCG